>CAWUIP010000068.1:0-18139 GCA_963922415.1 uncultured Aliishimia sp.
CATTGGCGCCGAGGGACGCGCCTTCGGCGGTGCGCTCTGACGCGTCGTCGCCTTCGGGTTGCTGCGGCGCTGCGTCTTGGCGAGGAACCGTCGCGGTGTCGAGTTGCAGTTTGCTTTGAGGCGCGGGCTGTGTGGGGGCCTCGTCGAGTGTGCGTGTCACGAGGTAGAGGCCGGCAGCACCGGCGTGCAACAGGGCTGAGGCCCCGATCCCGGCGGCCCACCGCGCGGCGGTCATCATGGTTGCTCCGGTGTGACGACGAGCATGACGTCGCGCGCGCCAAGCGCTTCGATCCGGCCCACAAGCGGCAAGAGATCGGCCATGACGGCGTCGCGATGGGTGTTGACGCGGATCAAGATCGCGGGGTCTTGCACGAGATGCTTGGCGATGTCGCGGAGCATTTCGTCGGAGCTGCGGCCTTCGCCATCGAGCGCCAGATCGCCCGTAGCAGAAACCGAGACCGTAATGCCACCGGCGGGCATATCAGAGCCTGTAAAGGCCGTTGCGGGCAAAACCTCGAAGGGCGCGGTGGCGTCCATCCGACCGATCAGCATGAAAAACACCAACAGAAAGAACACCACATCGATCAGCGCGATGATGGTTTCGGGCGGCGTGCGGCGCTGGGGGCGGGAGAGCTTCATGGTTCGGCCTCCAACCGCATGAGCCGCACGCGGGTGGCCCCGGCCTGGGTCAGCGCGTCCATGGTGGAGACCAAGTCCTGCGTCCGGGCGCGCGTGGAGGGCAAAAGCACGATCGACAAGAGCGGGTTGTCGGCAAGACGGCCCTGAATTTGCACGCCAAGGTCTGGCAAAGCCAAGGCCTGACCCTGCACATAGGTCTGCCCATCGGCCCCGATCCGCACCAGAAGCGTCGTCGCCTGGCCCGAACTGGGTGCCGCGGCGGTTTCAGTCTCTGCCCGTTCCACAACGGGGATCATGTCTAAGTTGAGATAGGTGGAGGTGACCATGAAGAAGACCAAAAGGATCAGCATGACGTCGATCATCGGCACCAGCGAGATAAGCTGGCGCGGCTCTGACCGGCGGATCACCTGAAAACTCATGGGCCTGTCCCAGTATCCTCCAGCGTGAAGAACTGGCCAACGGCGCTTTCGATCTCATGCGCGGCAGTGTCGACGCGCGTGCCCAAAAGCGTGGCCCCAATCGCGGCAGGAATGGCGACGATCAGACCCGCTGCGGTGGTCAAAAGCGCCTGCCAAATCCCGCCTGCAAGGACGGAAGCATTGGCAGCGCCTTGGGCCAATTCCAACTCTTGGAAGGATTGGATCATCCCCAAAACAGTCCCTAACAAGCCCAAAAGCGGCGCAATCATCGCCACGAGTTCCAGCAGGCGGATATGGCGGCTCATGACTTCCACTTCGGAGTTGCCGCGCCGCATCAACTCGGCCTCCAGCGGTTTGCGCGGCATCTTTTCCAATGTCGATTTCAGCGCAAAATGGGCCACCCGATCCGCGGGCGCCTTGCCAGAGGCGAGTGCTGCAATCGCGCTGTCTTTGTCACCTTTGGACCACGTGACCAGGGCCTTATCACGGGTCTCGCGGCCCGAGCGGGCGGTGCGCAACTGCAACCACTTCACCGCGATGAGCGCAATCGACAGGATAGATAACACCGCCAAGATGAGGATAACCGGGCCCCCGGTGCCCAAAGTCGCCAGAACGGCTGTCATCTTATTTCACCAGAGGTGCAGAAGTTTTGCTGACCAGCGAGACCAGCGGGAAGCAGTCCATGTTCTCTTCGTTCTGCGGTTGGCACGTGTCGATAGCGTGGAGCAGGATTTCTGAGATATCGGTGCAGGCAATCTCAGGGATTTCAAAAAGCTTCAAAGTGGTGCGCGCAACGGGCAAGGGGGCGGCGTCAATGTTCAAAAGCCGGTCGATCACGCCCTGACCATCAAGGATGGCCAATGACATCTCAAACCCTTCGAACGCTTTGCCGCTGGCGTTGCGGAACAGAAAGAACGCGCGGCACCCGCCGGTGTCGGAGGCTTCGAACTTGTTAAGTTCAACGGTCAAAGACGCGTCTTGCGCCACGCTGGGCAAGGGGGCCAAGGCCAAAGCGGCGCAGAGGGCGAAACGGTGCAATTGAGGGAAGTGACGCAGCATAGAGGATGTCCTTTCGTGCTCTTGCCGCGATGAAACGTAAAACCTGCGTACCGGTCAAGCGACAAGGGTGTGACAGCCATCACGTGTCTCGATTCGCGGAAATGGTAGCCATAGGTTGAATTTGTGGTACGCTGTCAGCGGAACGATACAGGGCGTTCCACTTACATAGCCAGCAAACTTGACACGAACGGGGATCAAGATGGACGTAGACGCACTTCTTCAAAGTCACGGAGAAGACGCGCCCAGTGGTGAGGATCTGGAATATGATCCGGCATTCACTGAGTTAGAAATCGCAGCAACACCCGGGGAAGAGCGACAAGTCGGTGACGAGATCATCGCAGCCGAAGACCCCGATTATAAGGAGATGGCCGCAAAGGCTTCGGAGATTTTGGGGCGCAGTCATGATCTGCGTGCCGGTATTTTCATGGCGGAAGCGCAACTGTCGCTGAAGGGATTGCCGGGTTTTGCAGAGGCCACGCGGTATCTGCGCGGTTGTCTTGAGCAGTACTGGGAGACGTGCCATCCGCAGTTGGATGAAGACGACGATGATGATCCGACGATGCGGGTCAACGCTGTGTTGTCTTTGGCGGACACCAATCGGATTTTGCGTAACTTACGCCGGGCGCCTTTGACAGAGAGTCGGGTGTTTGGCGTGGTGACGCTGCGCGATATTGCGGTGGCTGAAGGTGAGGCCACCCCGTCGCCGGATATTGAGACGGTCTTGGATGGCGCGGGCATTGCGGCGGCGTTTCAGGACACGGACCCCGAGCGGTTGTCGGAGTTGAGTGCGGCGGCCACGGAAGCGCGGGATAATGTCACGGCGATTTCTGAGGTCTTTGATGCGCAGACGCCAGGGCAGGGGCCGGATCTGGATCCGCTGCTGAAATTGCTCAAACAAATTACCTCAAAAATGGCGAATGCCACGGGCGCGCCGAATGCGGTAGACGAGGATGAGACGGACGATGCGCCGGCCGCTGGAGGTGCGTCGGCCCGTCCCATTGTGAGTGGCGGCGGCACGGGTGCCATCAACACATCAACAGACGTGATGAATGCGATTGATCGCATCATGGCGTATTATGAAAGGCACGAACCTTCCAGCCCAGTTCCAATTTTATTGGCTCGGGCGAAGAAACTTGTGAATGCGGACTTCATGACAATCGTTAAGGATATGGCCCCTGGCGGTGTCGATAATGTCAACCTCATTGGCGGGTTCGAAGAAGAGGACGAGTACTGACATCCTTTGGCCACATTGGTGTGGCTGAGGATACCGGGACGAAACATGCAAAGGAGACATTTGCAATGTCAGGCAGTTCACAGAAGTTTATCGCGCGCAACAGGGCACCGCGCGTTCAGATCGAGTATGATGTTGAGCTTTATGGCGCAGAGAAGAAGGTGCAGTTGCCCTTCGTGATGGGTGTCATGTCGGATCTTGCGGGCAAGTCCGAGGTGGAGCAGCCTGGTGTTGCGGATCGCAAGTTCCTTGAGATTGACGTTGATAACTTCGATGACCGGATGAAGTCGATGGCGCCGCGCGCCGCCTTCACGGTGCCGAACACGCTCACAGGCGAGGGGAACATGGCGGTCGATATCACGTTTGAATCGATGGATGATTTCAGCCCGGCGGCGATTGCGGCGAAGGTTGAGCCGCTCAAAGAGCTGCTGGATGCGCGCACGCAGTTGTCGAACCTGATGACGTATATGGACGGCAAGAGCGGTGCGGAGAGCTTGATTGCGAAGATCATGCAGGATCCCGCGCTTCTGAAGACACTCGCGGCGCAACCGGCGCCGAAGGCAGACGAGGAGTAAGAGCATATGGCCGAGCTAGAACAAGAAGCAGCCGGTGGCGCGGAAGCAACCGCTTTTGGGTCCTCTGCGTTTGAGGATCTGCTGCAGAAAGAGTTTCGTCCGAAGTCTGACACGGCCAAGACGGCTGTAGAGCAGGCGGTCAAGACGCTTGCCGAGCAGGCGCTCGCGAACACGGCATTGGTGTCCGATGACGCGCTGCGCACGATCGAGAGCATCGTGGCTGAGATCGACAAGAAGCTGACCGAGCAGGTGAACCTGATCTTGCACCACGCGGATTTCCAGCAGTTGGAAAGTGCGTGGCGGGGTCTGCATTATCTCGTCAACAACACTGAAACCGACGAGATGCTCAAGATCCGCGTGATGAACATCTCGAAGAAGGAAGCGCATAAGACGCTGCGCAAGTTCAAAGGGACCGCGTGGGATCAGTCGCCGCTCTTTAAGAAGATGTATGAAGAGGAGTTCGGTCAGTTCGGCGGTGAGCCCTATGGATCGATCGTGGCGGATTACCACTTTGACCACAGCCCGCCCGATGTGGAACTGCTGGGCGAGATGGCGAAGATCGCGGCAGCCTGCCACGCGCCACTGATCACCGGCGCCAACCCAACGCTCTTCCAGATGGACAGCTGGGGCGAGTTGGCCAACCCGCGTGACCTGACGAAGATCTTCCAGACGCCAGAATATGCCGCGTGGCGGTCCCTGCGCGAAAGCGAAGATTCCAAGTATATCGGCCTGGCGATGCCGCGCTTTTTGGGCCGCTTGCCTTACGGGTCTAAAACCGACCCGGTCGAAGCCTTCGCCTTTGAAGAGGACACCGATGGCGCCGACAGCAGCAAGTATGGCTGGGTGAACGCGGCCTACGGCATGGCGGTGAACATCAACCGCTCGTTCAAAGAGTATGGCTGGTGTTCGCGCATCCGCGGCATCGAGTCGGGCGGCGCGGTTGAAAACCTGCCAAGCCACACTTTCCCCACCGACGATGGCGGTGTGGACCAGAAGTGCCCGACCGAGATCGCAATCTCGGACCGGCGCGAGGCGGAATTGGCGCGCAACGGTATGATGCCGCTGATCCACCGCAAAAACTCGGACCTGGCGGCCTTCATCGGCGCGCAATCCCTGCACAAGCCCGCCGAGTATGACGATGATGATGCGACAGCCAACGCCAACCTGGCCGCGCGCTTGCCGTATCTCTTTGCGACCTGCCGATTTGCACATTACCTGAAATGTATCGTGCGCGACAAAGTCGGTTCCTACAAAAGCCGCGATGACATGCAGGCGTGGCTCCAGCAATGGGTCAACCAGTATGTCGACCTGAACTCCGACACCTCGCCCGAAGAGGTGAAGGCCCGTCAACCGCTCGCCGCTGCCGAAGTGGTGGTCGATGAGGTTGAAGGCAATCCCGGCTACTACTCATCCAAGTTCTTTCTGAGGCCGCATTACCAGTTGGAGGGGCTCAGCGTTTCCCTCCGCCTTGTTTCCAAGCTCCCCAGTGAGAAAGCCTAACCCCCCGAAACTGAAGACGACCCAACTGAAAGGAAAGAGTACCCATGGCCTTTGACGCATATTGCTACTTCCCCGGCAACAAAAAGCTGACAGGTGAAACCCAGGACAAAGCGATGTCCAAAGAGGGCGCCTTTGAAATTCTGAGCTTTGAGATTGGCGCAGAAAACAACATCAACATCGGCTCGATCACAGCCGGCGGTGGTGCTGGTAAAGCGACCTTCAAAGAACTAAACGTCACGAAGAAAACCGACAGCTCGTCGTGCGAGCTCTTCACGTCGCTTTGCAAAGGCACGCATATCGATGACATGATCATCATTCTGCGCCGCTCTGGTCAGCAGACCGACAGCTCTTCGGGCGGCACGTTCCTGAAGTTTGAATTCAAGCTCGTGATGGTGCAGGACATTTCCTGGTCCGGCTCTGATGGCGACGACATCTGCGAGGAAACGCTGGTGCTGCAGTATGGCGCGATGAAAGTGACCTACACCAAGCAGGACAAGCAAGGCAAATCCGCAGGCGACAGCTCTTCCGAGTGGAGCCGTGTCACGAACGATGCGAACTTCGCAGTCTGATCCTTTCTAGGATTTAAGCTGACGACGACATTGGCGGGTCCCCCACCGGGGGGCCTGCCTTTCCGACCTATAAAAACAATGAGGACCGACAGTGGACGCCGAAGATCTATTAAAAGCAGGTGATCTGGATGGCGCGCTGGCCGCGTTGCAGGCGGCTGTTCGTGCCGATGCGGGCAAGCCTGCACTGCGCATTTTTCTGTTTCAGCTGCTGTGCGTGCGCGGCGAATGGCAGCGGGCCATTCAGCAGCTAAAAGTCTCGGCCGAGATGGACGGGGCCGCGATGCCCATGGCGCAGACCTATCGTGAAGGCATCGTGTGCGAGGTTTACCGCGAGAAGGTCTTTGCAGGCGAGAAAGATCCCTTGATCTTTGGTGAGCCGCAGGAGTGGATCGCGCTGATGTTGGAGGCGGTGAAGGCGCAAGCCGCAGGCCGTGCAGACCAGGCTGCCGAGGTGCGTGCGCGCGCCTTTGAGATGGCGCCGACAAGCTCGGGCAGTATTGATGGGCAGTCGTTTGAGTGGATCGCGGATGCGGATATGCGTCTGGGGCCCCTGTTAGAGGTTGTGTTGAACGGCAAGTACTATTGGATGCCGTTTTCCGCGCTTGCCAAGATTTCGTTTGAAGAACCTGCCGATTTGCGCGACGCGGTTTGGACGCCGTGCACGCTGACTTTCGTGAATGGTGGCGACACGGTCGCGCTGATCCCCACACGCTATGCGGGCACGGTTGATGCAGGTGGTTCGGCGGAGAAGTTGGCGCGGGCCACCGATTGGAAGGACCTGGGCGCCGATACGTTTGCCGGGATTGGGCAGCGGCTTTTGACCACCGATCAGGGCGATTATCCGATCATGGATATTCGCGAGATGGCTTTTGATGTCGAGTTGGCTGCTGGGCCGGATGAAGACGCGGGCGCGCCAGAGGGTGATGCCGATGTCTGATAAGATGATCGCAGAGCGGCTTCAGCCATCGCTTCTGGATCGTCTGACCGATAATGAGCCGGGCGAGCAGACCGAGCGGCGCGAGGATCGCGTGATCGATCTGCGGCAGTTGCGCGAGATCATTCAGCGCGATTTGTCCTGGCTTTTGAACACGTCGAACAATGCGAATTTGATCGATGAAGAGCGTTATCCCCATGTCGCGGAGTCGGTGGTGAACTATGGCATTCGCGAAGTGTCGGGGGATTATTCGACCACGCAGCGGGCCGAGATGATCCGCAAGTCGATTGCGTCGGCGGTGCGGCTTTATGAGCCGCGCATTCACCCCGGCTCACTGGATGTGCAGTTGCGCGTGGATGCCGAGATGCGGCAGACGATCATCTATTTCGACATTCGCGCGGATATGTGGGCGCAGCCGATGCCGATGGAGCTGTATTTGCGCAGTCAGATCGATGTGACGACGGGCGAGTTAGAGTTGGAGAGGGTGGCCTAAGGCATGGATACCCGGCTTCTCAGGCATTACGAGAACGAACTGGCTTTCATGCGCGAGATGGGGGCTGAGTTTGCGGAGTCGCATCCTAAGATCGCGTCGCGCTTGGGCATGGATGGGGTCGAGGTTGTCGACCCGTATGTGGAGCGGCTGCTGGAGGGTGTGGCGTTTCTGTCGGCCCGGGTGCAGTTGGAGTTGGAGTTGCAGTATCCGCAGCTCACGTCCCATCTGTTAGAGATAGTCTATCCGCATTATTTGGCGCCGACGCCGTCGATGATGATCGCCATGTTAGAGCCTGATATAGAGAGCGGCGCGATGGTCGATGGCTATACAGTGTCGCGCGGGTCGGAGTTGCGCAGTAAGCTGGCCGAGGATGACACGACGGCCTGCGTCTTTCGAACGGCCCATGATGTGACGCTGTGGCCGGTGACGATCACCGAGGCTGAGTACATTGATGGGCGCGGCGAGTTGGCGGCGGCAGGTGTGGCGCGGGATGTGCAAGCGCGCGCGGCGATCCGGTTACGGATCAACCGTGACGACGATTTGCCGATCAAAGAGCTGTCGCTGGACACGCTGACGCTGTTTTTGAATGCGGTAGAGGGCAAGCACTGGGCGCTGCATGAGCTTTTGTGCACGCAGGTGACGGGCGTTGTCGCCCGCTCGACCAATCGCCGGGACGACTGGGTTGCGCCCTTGCCGGGTGGTGCGGTGGAGCCGCGGGGGTTTGCGCCGGAAGATGCTTTGTTGCCGGTGCCGTCGCGGTCCTTTGATGGCTACCGGTTGTTGCAAGAGTATTTCGCAATGCCGGAGCGGTTCCACTTCGTGGACCTTACGGGCCTGTCGATGGCATTGGGGCGCTGCGAGGGTTCGGACATCGACATCTATATCCTGCTGGGCGAGGGCAATGCGGATGTTTCAGCAGGTGTGAGCCCGCAGGCCTTCACGCTGAACGCGACGCCCGCGATCAACCTTTTCGCCAAGCGGTGCGACCGGGTGCATGTCACGACCTCGGACGTGGAACAGCACGTGGTCGTCGACCGAACTGCGCCGCTGGACTATGAAATCTACAATTTAGAGACTGTCACCGGCATCACCGGCGACGGACAAAAGGATGTGCCGTTCCGCCCCTTTTACTCAGCCGATGATGTGACAGCAGCGGGCGAGGTGCATCCGACCTATTTCACCCAGGCGCGCCGGATGCGGCACCGGACCGAGAAAGAGCGGCTGAAGGGCGTGCGGACGTCTTACCTGGGCTCAGAACTCTATCTGTCGCTGGTGGATAGCAAACAGGCGCCCTATCGCGCGGATCTGGATCAGATCGCAGTGGCGGCGATGGTGACGAACCGGGACTTGCCGCTGTTGCTGCCAACGGGCGGACAAGACGTGTTTTACTTGCCCGAAGGCGGCCCGGTGAAACACATCACCACGCCCGTGGCGCCCACGCGCCCGCGCCCGACACTGGCCCAGGGCGATACCGCATGGCGGCTGATTTCCCATCTTAGTCTCAACTATCTGTCCATCGCGGATCACGGAAACGACGAAAGTGCCGCTGCGCTGCGCGAGCTTGTGGGCATCTATGCCCCTTCGGGTGACCGGGTGCTGGAAAAGCAACTGGAAGGTGTCTCAAGCGTCTCGACCCGGCCCATTGTGCGCCGCATGGCGGACGGGGTCCTGTCGACCGCCGTACGTGGGCTGGAGATCAAGCTGACCTTTGACGAGAGCTTCTTTGAAGGCACCAGCGTCTACCTTCTGGGCGCGGTGCTAGAGCGGTTCTTCCGCAAATACGTCTCTATCAACTCATTTACCGAAACGGTGCTGGCCACCCAACAACGCGGAGACATCGCCCGATGGCGTCCCGATCCCGGTCTGGGGCGGATCATCTGACGCATCTTGCGCGCCTAGAGGATCAGCCCGAAAAGACACATCTGTTCCACGCCTTCCGCGTGTTAGAGGCGGCGTTTCCCGACGCGCCCCGGATGGGATTTGCGCGCCGTCCGCGCGAAGATGTGGTCCGGTTTGGGCAAGAAGCAGAGCTGCACTTCCCGCCCTCGACGATCTCAGACTTCGAAGCGCCCAAAGAGGGCAAGCCTGGGCAGTTGCGCAACCGCTTCTTTGGCCTTTTTGGGCCCCATGGCCCGCTGCCGCTGCATCTGACGGAATACGCGCGCGCGCGACTGCGCCATCACCGCGACCCCACGATGATCGCCTTTGCCGATATGCTGACGCACCGGCTGATGACGCTGTTTTACCGCGCGTGGCGGTCGGGCCAACCGGCCCCCAGCTTTGACCGCGGTGAAAACGACGGGATTGAACGCAAGGTTGCGGCGATTGCGGGCTATCACGGCGACGACCTGCGCGGGCGCGATGCCTTTCCAGACGTGGCCAAGCGCCACTTTGCGGGCCTTCTCAGCCAGGGGCCGCGCAACGCGGTTGGGCTTGAGGCGGTTCTGCGATCCTTTTTTGGATCGCGGGTGCAGATTGAACAATTCGTGGGCTGCTGGCTGGATTTGGAGCCGTCGGACCGCTGGCAATTGGGCGCGCCAGCCGCCTTGGGCCAGACCACGTCGGTGGGCGAACGGGTTTGGACCCGGCAATCGAAATTCCGCATCCGCATCGGGCCGATGGGCCTGGAAGAGTATCAGCGGCTTTTGCCCGGTGGTGAGAGCCTGGCGCGGCTGCGCGCGGTGGTGCGCAACTATGTGGGCGATGCGCTGGATTGGGATGTGAACCTGATCCTGCGCCGTGAAGAGGTGCCGCGCGCGGTCTTGGGGCAGACCGTACGCTTGGGACAAACAAGCTGGATTGGAACAGCAAAGACTGAGGCAGATGCGGCAGATCTGTACCTAGAGCCGAACGCTCTGGCCCAGACTGCGACAGCACTTGGAAGGGACGAGACATGACAGAGATAAGCCGCGTTGCGCTTTTTGGGAAGCTGAACACGCTGGGATACAAGGCGATTGAAGGGGCGACGGTGTTCTGCAAGATGCGCGGAAACCCCTATGTAGAGATTGTGCACTGGCTGCATCAGATCCTGAACAACCAGGACAGCGACGTGCACCGGATCGTAGATCACTTCAACTTGGATGCGGGCAAGATCGCGACCGAAATGACGGCGGCCTTGGACAACTTGCCGCGCGGTGCCAGTTCGGTCACGGACCTCAGCGGGCATCTGGAAGACGCGATGGAGCGGGCCTGGGTTTGGGGATCGCTGCTGTACTCGTCGAGCCAGGTGCGCACGGGCCATCTGATCTTGGGCATGTTGAAGTCGCCGAACCTGAAGAACATTCTGATGACGATTTCGCCCACGCTGGCGGGGATCAAGGCGGATGATCTGGCGGACGGTTTTCATTCCATCACGGATGGGTCGCCTGAAGACGCGATGAAGCCGCAGGATGGGTCGGTCACGGGTGGCGGTGCCGAACCGGGCGAGGCGTCGGGCGCGCGTCAGGTTGGGGCCGATGCGACCGAGGCGCTGGATCAGTTCTGCACTGATCTGACCGAACAGGCCCGCAATGGCGAGATCGACCCGATTGTGGGCCGAGATGAAGAGATCCGGCAGATTGTGGATGTGTTGATGCGGCGGCGGCAGAACAACCCGATCCTGACCGGCGAGGCGGGCGTTGGGAAGACGGCTGTGGTCGAAGGGTTCGCCTTGCGCATTGCGCGCGGCGACGTGCCGCCTGCGCTGCAAGGTGTGCGGCTGTTGGTGCTGGATGTGGGTCTGTTGCAGGCCGGGGCCTCGATGAAGGGCGAGTTTGAGAACCGCTTGCGGCAGGTGATTGACGAGGTTCAGGCCTCCACCACGCCGATTGTGATGTTTGTGGACGAGACCCACACGTTGGTCGGCGCGGGTGGCGCGGCGGGCACGGGCGATGCGGCGAACCTCTTGAAGCCTGCCTTGGCGCGGGGGACGTTGCGCACGATTGGGGCCACGACCTGGGCGGAGTACAAGAAGTATATCGAGAAAGATCCGGCGCTGACGCGGCGGTTCCAGGTGGTGCAGGTGGACGAACCGGGTATCCCGAAGGCCATTTTGATGATGCGCGGCATCGCGGCGATGCTGGAAAAGCACCACAAGGTGCAGGTGTTGGATGAAGGGATCGAGGCGGCGGTGACGCTCTCGGCGCGTTACATTCCTGCGCGGCAGTTGCCCGATAAGTCGGTGAGTCTGCTGGATACGGCCTGCGCGCGCGTGGCGGTGAGTCAGCACGCGGTGCCTGCCGCCGTCGATGACAGCCAGCGGCGGATTGAGGCTCTAACAACCGAGTTAGAGATCATTGGGCGCGACGAGAGCGCTGGGTATGACGTGACCGAGCGGCGGGATAGCGTGACCGAGGCGAAGACTGCCGAAGAGGCGCGTCTGGCTGAATTGACCGCAAAGTGGAACGAAGAGAAAGAAATCGTTGAACGGGTTCTTGAGCTGCGCGGTGAGTTGCGCGCTTTGGGCGAAAATCCAGACGCAAGCCAATCGGAAGGCGATGTTCCTGATCCAGACAATCCTCAGAACGCTGATGGGCATGATCGAGATGCTTTGATGGGCATGCTGAAGCATGCAAACCAGAAGTTAGAGACACTTCAGGGTGACACGCCGCTGATCTTGCCGATTGTGGATCACCAGGCGGTCGCAAGCGTTGTGGGCGATTGGACCGGCATTCCGGTGGGTCGCATGGTCAAGGACGAGATCGAGACGATCTTGAGCCTAGAGGACCATCTGGCCAAGCGGGTGATCGGCCAAGACCACGCGATGAAGATGATCGCGAAGCGCATTCAGACGAGCCGCGCGGGCCTCGACAACCCCTCCAAACCTATTGGTGTTTTCATGCTCGCGGGGACCTCGGGCGTTGGTAAGACCGAGACCGCGCTGGCGCTGGCGGAAGTGCTTTATGGCGGTGAGCAGAACGTGATCACCATCAACATGTCCGAATACCAAGAGGCACATACCGTGTCGTCGCTGAAGGGCGCGCCTCCGGGCTATGTGGGCTATGGCGAAGGCGGTGTGCTGACCGAGGCGGTGCGGCGCAAACCCTATTCGGTGGTGCTGCTGGATGAGGTCGAAAAGGCGCATCCGGATGTGCACGAGATCTTCTTTCAGGTCTTCGACAAAGGCGTGATGGAGGATGGCGAGGGCCGCGTGATCGACTTTAAGAACACGCTGATCCTGCTGACCTCGAACGCAGGCACCGACCTGATCATGGATATGTGCGCGGACCCAGAGTTGATGCCAGATCCCGAAGGCCTGGCCAAGGCGCTGCGCGAGCCGCTGTTGAAGGTGTTCCCGCCGGCGCTTTTGGGGCGTCTGGTGACGATCCCTTACTATCCGCTGAGCCCCGATATGATCGCGGCAATCACCAAGCTGCAGTTGGGCCGGATCAAAAAGCGGGTGGCCGAAGCGCATGGCAAGCCTTTCGAATATACCGACGCCGTGGTCGACGAGATCGTCAACCGTTGCCAAGAACTGGAAAGCGGCGGACGGATGATCGATGCGATTGTCACCAATACGATGCTGCCCGAAATCTCGGCCGAGTTCTTGCGCCGGATGATGGAAGGCGACGAGATCGAAAAAGTGGCGATCGACGTCACAGATGGGGAGTTCACTTACGCGTTCAGTTAGCGGGTTTACCCGCATTGAGTGCGATACATCACACGGGTTTGGGGGCGTTTTGGGTGAGGCTTTGGGAAAGCCTGACCCGTCACTTAGGAGAATGACATGGCCGATTCCACGATGAGCGTAGACATTGTTAGCGTGAAACCCAAGAACTTGGAGATGCCCAAAAGCTCTATCATGATCAAAGTGTCGTCGAAGGAAGTGGACGTCACGACAATGGAGCGGATCACCGAACCGGTGCGCACCTACCTCAATGACTATCGCAAGATGGCCATCGACCCCGCGATCCAAAAGTATGACGCCCAGATCGACGGAATGAAGGACAAGAAAGAAGCCGACAAGCTGATCAAACTGGTCAATGACGAGTTGAAAAAACTGGTCGGCAATCTTGAAAAAGAAGCCACCGCGCGTACCAAGTCGGCTTGGGAGAAGATCAAAAAGGAAAACAAAGCCTACGCCAAGTGGCAGATCAAGATCGTGGCCAAGGTCACGTGGGGTGTGGTCAAGATTGGCAAAAGCATCGCGGCGCTCATCTCGTCTTCGGGCGCGAAGCTGGATGAGTACTACAAGATCGCCAAATCCGTGCACGGCATCGCCAAAGAGGTGCAAAAGGCACTCGCCACCGAAGAGAAGGTGCGCGGCGATCTGATGAAAGCGGTGGAGGCGCTGTCTAAGGCCACGAAGGGCGGCAAAGCGGGCAAGAGCGATATCAAGAAGGTCGAAGACGCCGCGAGCGAATACGACAAGAAGGTCACCGCGACCCGTAAGAAGGCGGAAAGCATGTCCGGGCCGCTGCAAAAGCTGCTGCAACTGAAAGACCAAGGCGTCGACGTCACCAAGAAGCAAGAAAAGCAGATCAACGACATGCTGACCAAGATCGTGGATTACAACACGACCTATACGGCGGGTTTGCAGATGTCGAAATCGGCGAAACAAATGGCCGCCGACACGCAAGGCAAGATTGATCTGAAAACTGTGAAGGGCTGGGCCGACAAAGCGAAGAAAGGCGCCGACGCATTGATGACGGTGCTCAAGGTCGCGGGTGAAATTCTGTAGATGAATATCATAGCGTGCATAGCCGTTGTCCTAGCGACGCGGCGTTGCCCGCAGCGGTCGCGTTACACGTAGGATCCAATTGGAAAGCTGAGACTTCGCAATGGCTGCCACAACGAAACAGAAGTTTAACCTGGATACGTCCATCAATCCCTTTGGTGAGTTCAAGGGCAAACAACCGCCCCTGTGGCTTTATGCGGTGCCGAAAGAGGCGAACAAGATCAAGGTCATCAGCTTTAAGCGGCAGATGATGCTGGATCCGCGCAAGTGGAAGATGAAGGATCTTGTTGACGGGTGCTATGCGGTGGCGCGGTTTGAACTGGCGCTGTTTGCGACGCAGACGGTCAAGACGGAAGCCACCCTGTTGAAAAAGGCCAATCTGCAGCTTGGCAAGAAGTACAAAAAGCTGGCCGATCTGCAGAAGTTTGAAGACCCTGGTAAGAACAAGACCCTGGCCAAGGTCTATGAAGACGCGGCGAAAGAGCTGCTGAAGAAGTACGCCAGCCTTACCAAGAAGGTCGAAGACAAGGTGTCTTTGGCCTTGGACGCCGCGGAGTCAGACAAGGGTGACAACACAAAGTCGATCTCGGAATGCAAGGCGGCGGTGCGTAAGTTCAACCAGGCTGACTTCCGCGAGGCGGTGAAGACGCCGGTCACCAATGCGGCCAAGGCAATGATGGTGCTAAGCAGCGGGTTGAAGAGTTCGGCCAGCAAGCTGTCGCCCAAAGAGGTGCTTGAGGCGGCGTTAAAGGACGTGAAGGCGGCGGAAAGCGCTTATGAGACCAAGGGAAAGAAGGTCAAGGGCGCGGCGTCCGCGCTGATCCAATTGGCTGAGGTGATGACGGGCGACAAGAAGGCAGATTCTTCCATCCCCGAGACCGGCAAGATGATCGACAAGAAGTCAAAGACGGGTAAGGCGCTGGCGGCGATCAAGGCGGTGATGGACGATCTGGAAGACGAGCTTGACGAAGCGCGCAACACAATCTCTCGCGGTCTCAAGAATGATGACAAAGAGGCCGAGATGCTGCGGTTGGCCAATCGGGCCGATAGCGAGGCGAAAAACATGCTGAGCCTTGCTAAGCGTTTCAGCGATCATGCTAAGGTTGCCAAGGTTGGCATGAGAAATTTTGAAAGCGCGTTCAAGAAGGTGGAAAAAGAGCTTAAAGGATAGGGAGGCGCTTTTTCTAGGACGATGAGACAGACGATGACAGACCAGACGGCGGAACCAATGGAGGACGGCCTGCGAGGGCGTGTGCTGCGGCTTGTGGAGTCGTCGAAGTTCCGCAATGGGATCATGGCGGTCATCATCTTTAACGCGATCACGTTGGGGATCAGCACGTCGGACACGGCGCAGGCCAGCTATGGCAGCGTGTTGTCTTGGATTGATCGGATCGCGCTGAGCATCTTTGTGGTCGAGCTTTTGTTGAAGTTCTACGCCTATCGCATGGCGTTCTTCAAAAGCGCGTGGAACATCTTTGACCTTGGGATTGTCGCGGTTGGGCTGTTGCCGACCAGCGAAGGGTTGGCGGCGCTGCGTGGTCTGCGCGTGATCCGAGCGATGCGGCTTTTGTCGGCCTTCCCGCAGATGCGGGCGGTGGTGCAGGCGCTGTTGGATGCGCTGCCTGGCATGGGCGCCGTCGTGATCATGCTGATGATCGTCTATTACGTCTTTGGTGTGATGGCGACGATCCTTTATGGCGACGCGTTTGATGAGTGGTTCGGCACGGTCGGGCGGTCGATTTACTCGCTCTTCCAGATCATGACGCTGGAAAGTTGGTCGATGGGGATCGTGCGCCCGGTGATGAAAGAATTCCCGCAGGCGTGGAGTTTCTTTGTGCCGTTCATCATCATCACGGCGTTTTCGGTGTTGAACCTGTTCATCGGTCTTTTGGTCAACACGATGCAGGCGGCGGTGGAGGCGGACACCGAGGCGGAGTTTGAAAAGCTGCGCAAGTTGGTGCGCGAAGAGACCGATCACGTGGATGACAATGTCACGGCGCTGCATGCAGAGTTGAAGGCGTTGCGCGCGGAAATTCGGGACCTCAAGGGGAGCGCGGATGAGCAGTAGCCAGAAGTTCATCGCACGCAACCGTGCGCCGCGTGTTCAGATCGAATACGATGTGGAGCTTTATGGCGCCGAGAAGAAGGTGCAGTTGCCGTTCGTGATGGGGGTGATGTCGGATCTGTCGGGCAAGGCAGAGAAGCCCTCGGTCGGGGATCGGACCTTTCTTGAGATTGATGTCGATAATTTCGACGACCGAATGAAGGCGATGGCGCCGCGTGCCACGTTTTCGGTGCCTAACACGCTGACGGGTGAGGGCAATTTGGCGGTGGACCTGACATTTGAGAAGATGTCGGATTTCTCACCCGAGGCAATTGCCGAAAAGGTCGACAGCCTTGCACCTTTGCTGGCCGCGCGGCGGCAGTTGAGCGATCTCATGGCCTATATGGACGGCAAGTCCGGGGCTGAGGCGTTGATAGAGGGTCTGCTGGGCCAAAAAGCGCTGTTAGAGGCTGTAAGTGGCGCGGCTGAGGCGGGGGGCGATGTAGACGCTGCACTGGAGAGTTTGCGCGCGCAGATGCCCGCGACGCCCGATGCTTCCGAAGACGCCACCGATGCGGCCTTGGCCGGTTTGGCAGCACAGGCCCCTGCAGAGACCCCAACCGGGCCGTCAGTGGACGACGTGCTTGCCAGCGTCGATGCCCCGGCCGTCGCAGAAGATAACGCCGATCAAAGCGCGGATGTGTTGGCCGGGATCGCCCGGATCGAGACCGAAGAAGAGGCGGACCAAACCGATGCGGTTCTGGCCGGTCTGGACACGGTCGCGCCGGCCCCGGTCGAAGACACGGCGGCAGATGTCTTGTCGGGCATCGAACGCGTGACAGACGTGCCCGAGGCGGACACCACAGATGATGTTTTGGCGGAGTTAGAGCCGGTATCAACGCCGGAAGAGGCCGGGGATGATGTGGGCGATGTGCTGTCAGGCATCGAACGCCGCGCGGATGGGCCCGAGGTGGACGCAGCTGCCGAGGTTCTGGCTGGGTTGGAGGCCGTCGCTGTCCCGGACGCTGACGCAAATGCTGACACAACGGACGATGTTTTGGCAGGCCTAGAGCCGGTGGAGGTTGCAGAGGAGGCAACGGATTTAGACGCCATCCTGTCCGATGTTGCGCCTGTCGCTACGCCTGCCGTGGAAGAAAGCGCAAATCTGGACGCTGCTTTGGGCGGGCTGGAGGCCCCGGCTGTCGAGGCTGCCTCAGCGGACGATACGGATGACATCTTGGCGGGTCTCGACGCGGTTGCGCCGGAGGCCGAAGAGGATGACGTTGAAGATGTTCTGGCAGGCCTTGAACCCGCTGCGCCAAGTGTCGCGGAACCGGATGCGACCGATGACATCCTAAGCGGGATCGAGGCGGCAGCGCCCGAAGCGGCAGAGGATGTTCTTAGTGACATCCTCGCGGGCCTTGAAGAAAGCCCCTCTGACGCACCGCCTCAGGACACGACCGACGACGTTTTGGCGGGTTTAGAGCCTGTTGAGGCCAGCCCCGCGCCTGCCGACGACACGGCGGATATCCTTGCGGGCCTAGAACCCGCCCCGGTGGAAACGTCTGAGGACGATCTGGACGATATCCTGGCAGACTTGGACCCGGTCGAACCCGCCGCAGAGGCGCCTGACACGGTCGCAGATGTTCTGAGCGGTCTGGAACCCGCGCCTGCAGATGCACAAAACGAGGATGACGTTGCCGATATCCTCGCCGACCTCGAGCCTGGAGCGGCGGCACCCGATCCGCAGGACGGGATCGACGATGTTCTAAGCGGTTTAGAGCCTGTTTCCGGCGAAACTGCTGCCGATGACGATCTGGACGACATCCTGGCTGATCTTGAGCCAGTAGCGGCTGAACCCGAGGCCGCTGACGATGTTGCGGATATTCTAAGTGAGATCGAGGCCGCGCCCGCCGAGGCGCAGGCGGATGATAGCCTCGACAATATCTTGGCCGACTTGGAGCCCGCTGCGGCAGCGCCCGATGATCAAGATGGCCTTGATGACGTATTGGCCGGATTAG
>CAWUIP010000069.1:0-18102 GCA_963922415.1 uncultured Aliishimia sp.
AAGGGTCGACCTTCAAAATCAGCCCGTTGCCGTCATGGTACTTGCCAGGTTCGTTAACTGTCGTGACGCCACGTGCGGTTAGTCTCTTCTTTGGCTGGCGCATTGCTTGTAGGGATCCCAACTATTTGCCCCCCATAACATCCCCCTTAAAAGCGTAGATTGGGTCGGATGTTAATCGACACCACAAGACATGGAAGCCAGATAAGATGTTGTTTTAATTCGATACGCTGGAAGAGGTTGGATTTCGTTGGAATTTGTTATGGCTGCTCTAGAGTCTGCCACAAGTTTTTCGCGACGCGAAACGCCCACCTCACTTGGATCGAAGAAATAGGCGGCAGTCGTTTCAGAGAAACGATGAGGGCCTCCGAGGTTCGAACTTTGTCCCTTTCGGCCCGCCACAGGCTCTTTTGCGCGGCAAACGACGCCAGACGTCCGCAGAACATGGCGGTGAGCGGCAATCTTTTCGCAGAAACTATGAGAGCTTCCCAGCTTCGAGCTCTGTCCAACTCGGCTGGCTAGGTCTCCTCCGAGCCTTGGGGACTAACGTCCTCTGCCATCCTGGTATCGCTGCTTTGCGACCGAGTTTTGCGCGTTTGGACAACAGGCTGGTGTTTCGGTGGCTTGATCCTGCCCGCCGTTCGGGGAATGATCTTCGCCACGGCCAAACGACTTGGGAGACCACCTGTGACGCACCCCACTGCCACCCGGAGCCTTGGCGTCATTGCGCGGACTGCGCGCATTGTGACGGGTCTTATTCTCTTGGCGTTTGTGAGCACGCACTTGCTGAACGCGAGCCTAGGCATCGTCTCACTCGATGCGATGGATCAGGCGCGGCCCTATCTGACAGAGTTTTGGAGCGGCCCGCCGTTGGGGCCGATCTTGGCGCTGTCCCTCCTGGTGCATTTCGCGCTTGGGCTTTGGTCGGTGTATCAGCGGCCCACGCTTTATGTGAACGCACAAGACGCCGTTCAGATCGCAACGGCGCTGCTCGTTGTGCCTTTGATGGCGACCCATGTCATCGGGATCATGATGGTGTCGAATGCGGGATTTGACCTTGATTATGCGGGCACCATTCGTCTCATGTGGATCGATAGCCCTGGGATCGGGCTTCTGCAGATTATCGTTGTGACTGTTGTTTGGCTGCATGGCTGCGCGGGGCTTCTGACTTGGTTGCGGTCGATGGAGCGCGCGCGAAGTCTGGTCTTATGGGTCTATCCGATCGCAATTGCGATTCCGGTCTTGTCGCTTTTGGGCTTTTCTGAAGCGGGCCGTGTGGTTCTAGAGGCGGCTGCGGACGCTCCAGTTCCACAGACGACACAGACCCAAGCGCCGCAATCTGACATGCCGATGCCAGACTTTGCACTGATCAAGTCTGTCACGAATTGGGTGATCTGGGGCTCCTTGGGCTTAGCTGCCTTGACGCTCGTGGCACGGGCCCTGCGGCAACAGCTGCGCGCGAAGGCACAGGTCACACTGATCCGTGATGGGCACACGCTGGCCCCCGTGCGCAGTGGTGTCAGCCTTCTCGACGGGTTCCGGTTGCGCAATGAGCCACATGCCAACCTTTGTCAGGGTAGGGGGCGCTGCGGGACATGCGCCGTCCGTGTGCTGTCCAGCAGTCAGCCCCTCCCCGGAGCGTCTCCCCTGGAGCGACGGACATTGGAGCGAAGGAACCTGCCGAGCGATGCGCGCCTTGCCTGCCAGCTTACGCCACAGGGCGGTCAAATCACGGTCACCGCACTTTTCCCACCGGATTATACGTTTGACAGCGTGGACGCGGCGGAGGTCTCGACATGAGGCGCCTTTTCATCCTGGTTTCCCTATGCGCAACGGTCCTGTCTAGCACCCAACTGATTGCCCAGACCCCAACGGTCCCGTCGACGTCCACTCAACCGACGCAGGCGCTGCCGTCGGAGAATGATCTGCAAGAACTGACGCGCCTGCTGGGCGATGAACGCATCCAGGCGTGGCTACAGGCACAGGTCAATCAAACTGAATTGCCAGAAGCCGCCGCACAACAAACGTTGCGCGAACAAATCGCCCAAGTCTCCGAGGATATTGGCGCGCGTGTAGCCAGCCTCGGGGCGGCCTGGTCGGCGCGGGCTGGGATCCAGGACGTGGTCGAGGCGCATTGGCAAGAACAGTTGCCTCCCGCGGTGCAAGTGCGCAGTCTCAGCTTTGTGCTGATCTTTCTCTTTATTGGCTTCGGGCTCGAATGGCTGGTGCGCCAATACACCAACCCCGTGCGACGTAGGCTCGAGGTTGCGCAGTACGAGGCGACCCGCGATCGGGTCAATGCCGGCCTTGTGCGTACGGGCCTCGCGTTCTTGGGGCTCTTTGCCTTCACGCTGGGGTCGGTGGGCGCGTACTCCGCCTTTACCTGGCCGCCCTTGCTGAACACCCTGATCCTGAACGTGTTGATGGTGATCGTGATCACGCGGGCGACGGGCAGCGTGCTTTTGCTTTTGCTGGCACCGTGGGCGCATCAATTGCGCTTGGTCCCCCTGGGCACGCCCGTGGCGATGGTGCTGTGGCGGGTGATCGTCCTTGTGCTAGCCATTGTGCTTGTCTGCGGCGCCGCAGCGGACGTCTTTGAGGACTTGATCGAACAAGCCGATCTGCAATCAGCGGAAGCACTTGCCATTTCAGTGGCCTCGGCTTTGGTGATCCTTCTGGTCAGCGTCACAGGCCTGTTGCTGGTCTTCCGCGCGGTCCGCATGCATGAGCCGAAGCTCTCGCCCAAGGCCATGCGCACCTGGCGCGCTTACCTTGTGACCATCTGCGTGGTGGTGTTCCTGTTATGGCTGATTAACCTTGAAGCCTTGATGTGGACGGTGGCCTTGCTGGGGCTCTTGTTTCCATCCCTGGCGCTGGTGTCGGCCTGGGTCACCTCTGCCTTCGACACGGCGGCAGCAGAGTTCCAAGCCAAACGCTTAAAGGAACGTCAGGCGCAGGCCCAGTTGGCCGCCACGAGTGAAGACTCGGAAGTGGTAAGCGAAGAAGACGAGGCGGAGGAAGAGGATGTCATCGACCCTTACCGCAGCTATCGGCCCCTGGCCGTCCGTCTGGCGCGATTTGGCGTGATCATCATCGTGGGGCTGAGCCTTGCGACGGTTTGGAATGTCGGTCTCTTTGAAACAATAGACAATCCAACATTTACCCAACGCGCGTTCGAGATCCTCCTCGACAGCGCCTTTGCGCTTCTGATCGCGGATCTGCTGTGGACGTGGGGGAAGTCGGTGATCGACCGGCGCTTGGCCAATTACAAACCGCCCGAAGACAACAAAGCGCCCGGACCCGAGGCGCGGATCGCGACGCTTTTGCCGCTTTTGCGGGTCGTGCTGCAGGCCACACTCCTCAGCGTCGTGATTATGACGGTCCTCACGGCGGCAGGGGTCAACATCGCCCCAATTATTGCAGGCGCGGGGGTCATTGGCATCGCCATTGGCTTTGGCGCGCAGTCCTTGGTCAAGGACGTTGTGTCGGGCATCTTCTTTCTGATCGATGATGCGTTCCGCGTGGGCGAATATGTCGAGATCGACAATCTGCGCGGCACGGTCGAAAAGATCTCGATCCGGTCGCTGCAATTGCGCCACCACCGGGGCGCGGTGCACACCTTGCCCTTTGGCGAGCTAAAGTCGCTCACCAATCACTCGCGCGATTGGGTCATCATGAAGCTTGAATTCCGCGTGCCGTTTGAAACCGACCTGAAGCTAGTCAAGAAGCTGATCAAGCAGGTTGGTGCGCAGCTGAAAGAGCATCCTGAGTATGGCGACAGCATCCTAGAGACGCTCAAGTCGCAAGGCGTGCGGCGCATGGAGGAGTTTAACATGGTCGTCGGCGTCAAGTTCATGACGCGACCCGGCGAGCAGTGGCTGGTCCGCCGGGATGCCTATCAGGGCGTGCGCGACATCTTTGAGGCCAACGGCATCCGCATGGCGGAGCGCAACGTCAAGGTTGAAATCGCGGGCGATGGGGATCTGGATGACGAGGCCAAAAAGGCCGTGTCTGCCGCTGCACAACAGGCGATTGAGCAGCCCCAGCAACCCAACACGCCCATTCCCGACGAACCCTAATCGCCCTAGGTGCCGTCGCTTTGGATGTCTTCCGTCACTGTGACGGCGTAGGCGTCCGCGATATGCTGGGGGCGGACCTGTGGGCGTTTGGAGGTGTAGAGGCTGAACTCATATCCGCCGAAAACTTTCATCGCATCGACACGTTTGTCGTGCCAATTGACGTAGATCTCGCGCCCGTCCTCTTCCCAGACTACAACGCAGAACTCGTCGCGCGCCGGGTTGCAGCTGTCGCGTTTCAGAACGTCGACAAGCACCGGGTCGATGACCTTTTGCTGCACCAGCACCCAGGCCTTGACTTCGCTATCGGTCAGGTAAAGCCCAGCAATTGGTGCGGCGATCAGAAACGCCACGAGCTTGCCCATAGAGCCGCCCGAAAACAGGCTAGAGAAGTCAAAATTGTCGCCCCATGCGATGTAGACCATCCGCCCCAACATGCCCAATGCAAGGATCACCATAAGTATCAGGAATGGGCCCACCGCAGACGTCAGACCAGAGCTGGCCTCAACGGCCTGTTGGGCCTCTACTGAGAAGTCCATTCAAGTATCTCCTAAACGCAAATTTATGTTGCCTGTGAAATTGCTGGCCGGTGCGGCACAATTGCGGACACAATCGTGGCGATTGCATGATCAATCGAAACGTTTTCCTCGTGTTGGGCAGAAGTGAACTTCCGGTGCAGGCACGGAAAAAGCTCCGCAAATGGCAGATACTGAAAGCAACCCAAAAGCACGGCCTTGTCTGCTTTGTCTTGCGTTTCTTGAACACATTTTGGTTGCCCTTGAACGCAGTAAGTCGCGTTGGGTCCGCGCGTTCCACAGGCGTCGGTCCGTCGAACTCGGACGTGTCTATCTATACTGACGGTCCGAGCTTGGGGCTAACTTTGGCTCGGAACGACTATGGCGCGTACTTCGCCGGGGAGGGGGGGCGCTGCGATGGCTGCGGCGGTGTCGCTCAGCGAGATTTGGCGTGAGATCATTGGGGTCACATCGATCTGGCCGTCGGCGATCATGCGAGCCGCGCGGTCGTGCGTGAAGGGATTAAGGAAGCTGAAATGCATTTGAATTTCGCGAAACAAAAGGTCGAAGGGTTCGATTTCTGTTTTGGTCCCTATTGGCAGGACGCCAAGGATCACGATCCGCCCGCCAGTGCGCGTCAACTTCGGAGCGTCCGTGACAGTGGCGGTCACGCCCGCACACTCCACAACGAGGTCTGCGCCATCGGGCCATTGTTCCAACACGTCTTGCGCTGACGGTGCGACATGGGTTGCGCCCATTGTGCGTCCCAACTCTTGTTTGGACGCGCTGCGGGTGCAAAGCATAACCTCGGCGCCTGCTGCGTGGGCGAGGTGAACCGCCAAAAGGCCAATCACACCACCACCTAGCACCAGGACACGCTCACCTGGCTGCGCTTGGCCGAGGTCCATACCATGGATGGTGCACGCCAACGGCTCACAAAAAGCGCCGACTAGGGGATCAAGCTCGTCCGGTAAGACATGGGCCTTATGCGCCGGAAAAGCACAGAACTCTGCAAAGCCACCGTCCCGCGCGATGCCTGTGGCAATATTGTTTTCGCACAGATTGACACGGCCTCGGCGGCACTGAGCGCAGTGTCCACACCAGGTGTTTGGATCACAGGTGACACGTGTGCCCAGCGCGAGCCCGGATGTGCCGGCATCTACAACGCGCCCTGAGAACTCATGTCCCAGTACTTTGCCTGGCACGGAGGGGAACTCGCCCTTGAACAGATGCCGATCGGTGCCGCAGATGCCCGCTGCTTCGACTTCTATCACAATATCACCAGGGCTCGGGCATGGATCTGGCACCGTTTCCGTCCGTAAATCGCCGGTGGTCATAAGTCGTGTTGCAAGCATGCCGCGTCCTCCCTTACGCAATGGTTACGCAGGTCGTTGCGCGCCGCAAACCTTGTTTTTCCGAAGACTACGTGTGGCTGAGCACATTCAACACATGGCCTGCGGGATCCTCGACAAAAAAGCGGCGCACGCTCCAGGGTTCTTCCGTTAGAGGATAGACGATTTTGGCGCCCATTGCCGTCGCCTTGGCATGTATCGCATCCACATTGTCGACTTCGACAGACAGGCGTGGAACCGGTACGGTGCCCCCTTCGTAACGCGTTGCGCTGATTTGGATTGGGCCCAATTCTCCATTGGCCATTGTGCTGATCCAATCCATCTGCATCACTGGGGTCAAATTAAAGAGGTCGGAATAGAACGCCTCAAGAGCTGCGGTATCGACAGTCTCGAGGTGGGCAACAATGCGTTTAACGGTCACGAAATGGCCTTTCGCTCAGATTTACGCCAACGTAACACAAAAAAGAGCCCAAAGGCTCGTTCGATCACAACGCTGAAGAGTGTAGGGCTTAGCCGCCCCAAGTGCGAACAGGGCCGCAATCCATATGGACGAAATTTGAGCCTGAGTACTTCCCGACACCGCCACCCCGACAGGCTGCAGCGGCACGGGCCATTTGGCTGACCGAGCGTGACGAGAGCCGCAAGTCGGCTGCTTGGCCCTTCATGTGAAGTGAGTTTTTGGCAACACCACCCGACCGCGCGCGCAACATAGCGTTGGTCCGCGGGGAGCGATACCCGGATAGAAGCATGTAGGGCTCGTTCGCATCCAAAAGATTGTGCGCGGCGGCCATAATATCGACGGTGCGCAGATCGATGGACTTCACATCGCCGGTGCGGAAGTCGCGCATGAAGTGGTTCACTTCACGCACAGCGTCTTTGATGTACTTGCCTTCGACCCAATAGATCATGTCGATCCGTTCGCCGGTGCGTCCAGAATACATGCGCAAGCGGCGGATATCGCCGGAGCCGCGAAGAAAGCCTGCTGCTTTGGAGAAGGTGGGCGCTGCTGCCACAGTGGTTGCCGCAAAAGCGCCTAACAAGGCACGGCGGCTCAGAGCCGATTTTGTGTTCATTCCCGCGTCGTCCCGTACGCTATCTGCCTGTGGTCAAGATGTTACTCGACCGTTTTGTGTCATCCCCACACACCACGTTTATGACACAATCCGATTCGTGAACCAAGCATTGATTTTGCGTTAAAAACAGCCCGCCTTAGAGGCGTAATCATGAACGAAAATTAAACCCTAAGATGCAGATTGGCGTCAAACCGCGTTTTTCCCGCATCACTCGAACAGTGCCATAGTTCGCTTTACGGATTGTGAATAGACAGCCGACACATTGATCTGCATGACTTCGGATTATTTTTGAAAAGGACGCGTATCATGGTTCTGTTCCGCACTGGCATTTCATCGTTATTGACGGCCGCCCTTTTGGCGGTTGGGTTGTGGATAAGCCAACCAGGCTTGGCTGCAGCGCAGGTGACAGCGCTTAAGCAGGCCATCGCAGAGGCCGCTGCACGAGACCAAGACATTGCGTCCTTCTATAAGGCCAACGGCTACGAAACTCTGTGGGTTGGACGCAGCGGCAAGGAACGCACACGCCGCCAGCAGTTGATGCGGTTCTTGGACAACGCCGCCGCGCACGGTCTTCCGGAAGGCCGGTATGACGCTGCAGGGCTACAGGCGAAAATGCGCTCAGCGCAAACGTCACAAGAGCTGGGCGCCTTGGATGTCGAGCTGAGCCGCGTCTTCCTTCAATACGCCCGTGACATGCAAACCGGTGTGGTGATTCCCAGCCGGATCGATAGTGCAATCGTCCGCCAAGTCCCGTATCGGGATCGCGCGTCGTACCTTGTAAATTTCGCAAAGTCCTCGCCTGCGGGCTTCTTCCGTGCGCTGCCGCCCAAGACCCCCGAATACGTTGGCCTCATGAAGTCCAAACTGCAGATGGAGCGGTTGTTGGCCCGAGGCGGCTGGGGACCTACTGTGGGCGCCTCAAAATTGGAGCCGGGTGACCGTGGTGTCGCAGTTGTCGCACTGCGCGACCGGCTCATGCGGATGGGATACCTTAAGCGCACCAACACAACGACGTATGATGCAAGCCTGCAAGCTGCGGTTCAGGCGTTCCAAGCAGCGCATGGCCTAGAGGCCGACGGCGTCGCGGGCAAAGGTACGTTGAGCGAAATCAACGTGTCGGTGCAGCAACGGTTGCAATCGATCATCGTCGCGATGGAGCGAGAACGTTGGCTGAACCGGGACCGTGGCAAGCGGCACATTCTGGTGAACATTCCCGATTTCACCGCCAAGGTGATCGACAACAACAAAGTCACGTTTTCCACCCGCTCTGTCGTCGGCGCAAATAAAAGTGACCGTCCGACGCCCGAGTTCTCGGATGTGATGGAGTTCATGGTGATCAATCCAAGCTGGTATGTGCCACGCTCTATCGCCACGAAAGAGTACCTGCCTGTTCTGAAAAAGAACCCTTATGGCGTGAAGCACATCGAAATCACCGACAGCCGCGGCCGCAAGGTGAACCGTGGCGCGGTCGATTTCACGCAGTATACCGCGAAAACCTTCCCGTTTGCGATGCGTCAGCCCCCATCGCGCGGAAACGCGTTGGGCCTTGTGAAGTTCATGTTCCCCAATCGTCATAATATCTACCTGCATGACACGCCGCATAAGAACCTCTTTGGCCGGGAAACGCGGGCCTACAGCCACGGATGTGTGCGCTTGGCGGATCCGTTCGACTTCGCTTATACGCTTCTCGCCAAGCAAACCTCGGACCCAGAAGGCTTTTTCCAAGGCACACTGGCAACCGGCAAAGAGACGCGCGTGGATCTCAAGCAGCCCGTCCCGGTGCATTTGATCTACCGTACGGCGTTCATAACCAACAAAGGCAAGACCGAATTCCGTCGCGACATCTATGGCCGCGATGCCAGGATCTGGCGCGCGCTCAATGATGCAGGGGTGGCCCTGCGCGCCGTTCAAGGGTAAGCCTAACCGCGCCAGAACGAGAGAGGCGCGGGCATGGTCCATACACTCAGCGAGATTGCGTCAGCCTTGGGCGCAGACCTCTACGGTAATGGTTCAATCACGATCACACGTGTGTCTGAGCCCGGCCAGGCCGCGCGTGATCATCTCGCTTTGGCGATGGACCCGAAGTACGGCGAAGGCTTACAGGACGGGCACGCGCGGGCTGCGATGCTCTGGCCGGGCGCGGACTGGGTGGGCCTGGGGCTGGAAGGGGCCATTATCGCACCGCGCCCCCGTTTTGCACTCGCAGGCCTGTCTTCGATAATGGACCTTGGGCAGGGGTATGCACCCGGCGTGCATTCAAGCGCTCTGGTCGATCCGACCGCTGAGGTTGCCGCTGATGCGTCGATCGGCCCTTTCAGCGTGATCGCGGCGGGCGCGAAGATTGGAGCGGGTTGCGTAATCGGTCCGCAGTGCCACATAGGTCAGAATGCAACGTTGGGGGCTGGGTCTTTCTTACGTGAACATGTCTCCATCGGTGCGCGCGCTACCATCGGCGCGCGGTTCATCGCGCAGCCGGGCGTGCGCATTGGGGGAGACGGTTTCTCCTACGTGACACCGGAGAAGAGTGCTGTTGAAGAAGTGCGCGAGACGCTGGGTGACCAAGGCGAAACGGACGCACAGTCCTGGACGCGCATCCACTCTCTTGGCGCGGTGACGATTGGCGACGATGTCGAGATCGGCGCCAATTCTTGCGTGGATTGCGGCACGATCCGCGACACGCAGATCGGACATGGCGTTAAGATCGACAACCTTGTCCAGATTGGCCACAACGTCGTTATTGGCGACGACTGCATGATCTGCGCACAATCCGGGATCGCGGGGTCCTCACGCCTGGGCCGCAACGTGGTGCTGGGAGGTCACACCGGCGTCAGCGACAATGTCTTCATCGGAGATCGCGCAATCACGGGCGGCGCCACTGTGGTCTTGTCGAACATCCCGGCAGGCCGCGTGATGCTGGGCTATCCTGCCGCGAAAATGGAAACCACGCTGGAGTTGCATAAGGCGCAACGGCGTCTCCCGCGGCTCTTGCGGGACGTCGCGGCATTGAAATCGGCTGTTTTCAAGTCCGGCGGGAGTGATTAAGTCACGCTGCAACCGAAAGCGGGAAGGGGATGTACCCATGAGCAGTGTCGAAACCCGAGTTATTGAAATTATTGCGGACCAAGCTTTGCTCGAACCGTCAGATGTGACGCTCGATAGCACGTTGGAGGATCTGGGCATCGATAGCCTCGGCCTCGTTGAGAGTATTTTCGCGTTCGAAGAAGCCTTTGATATCACCGTCCCGTTTAATGCGAATGAGCCGACAGAGAGTGATTTCGACATCTCGACCGTCTCCGCCATCGTGGCCGGTATCGAGCAGCTCATCGCAGAAAAAGCATGACACCTGCGATGCAGCGGGTGGTGATCACCGGAGCCGGGACGATCAATCCGCTTGGACATTCGGTGCCTGAGACGCTGAAGGCGATGGCCGAAGGACACTGTGCGATTGGTCCATTGGGCATTCGTGACATAGACCGTCTCTCTGTCCAGATTGGCGGGCAGGTCAAAGGATACGATCAGGCTGAACACTTCAATCGCCAGCAGATCGCACTCTACGACCGGTTCACACAGTTCGCGCTCCTGGCTGCCCGGCAGGCCATTTCGCAATCCGGTTTGACCTTCTCTGGCGAGCTCTCGACGCGCGCGGGCGTCGTGCTTGGAACGTCGGGTGGAGGCCTGAATACGCAAGATGAAAACTATCGTGCGGTCTATGAAGAGGGTAAAAACCGTGTGCATCCCTTCATTGTTCCACGCCTTATGAACAATGCCGCAGCCAGCCATGTTTCGATGGAGTTCAACCTGCGGGGGCCGTCCTTCACCGTATCAACAGCTTGTGCTTCGTCCAATCACGCCATGGCCCAAGCGTTCCAGATGGTTCATGGCGGTGTGGCACCGGTTATGATTACAGGCGGGTGCGAAAGCATGCTGTGCTTTGGGGGGATCAAGGCCTGGGAAGGTCTGCGTGTCATGTCCAAAGATGCGTGCCGCCCGTTTTGCGCAACCCGCAACGGTATGGTGCAGGGCGAAGGTGCGGCAATTTATGTTTTTGAAAGCTATGAACATGCCCGTGCCCGGGGCGCAGAGATTTTGGCCGAAGTTGGCGGTTTTGCGATGTCGTCCGACGCGTCCGATATTGTGATGCCGTCTCGGCAGGGTGCGGCGCGGGCCATCGCTGGGGCCTTGCGTGATGCGCGATTGGACCCAGAGGATGTGGGCTACATTAACGCGCATGGCACGGGAACAGCGGCGAATGACAAGACCGAATGCGCGGCAGTATCCGAAGTGTTCGGCGCCGCCGCGGACGACGTGATGCTGTCCTCCACCAAGTCGATGCACGGCCACCTCATCGGTGGAACGGGCGCTGTGGAGTTGCTTGCATGTATCATGGCGCTGCGCGACGGGATCATCGCACCCACAGTTGGGTATGAAGAGCCTGATCCAGAATGCGCTTTGGATGTAGTCCCAAACACAGCGCGAGAGGCTACGGTCACAGCAGCCTTGTCAAACGCGTTTGCCTTCGGCGGACTAAACGCTGTTCTGGCACTCAAAAAAGCGTGAGCGTAGGGTGCGGCACTGACCGCACCCGGCAGACCTACTGCTGTTGTTGGATGACAGATACGGTCGAATAACTCTTCGTAAACCCGCTCAAGTTCATCTCAAGCTCAACCTTTTGATCGGGGGCCAGAGCTGGCACGATTGACAATTTCGCCACCGCGCCGCGCTTGTAAGACACCACATCTTCTGGCGTCAGGCCAATACGCGCGTAGCATCCGATCCGGTTGCAGAACGCAAACGGGTATTGTTTTGGGGGATTGGCATCGACCTGGATCGTCAGGCGCTGCTGTAACGCAGTCTCAAGTGGCACAATGATCGTGGCACCTGCTTCGGCACGGCCCCCATCTGGCAACCGGAACAACGAAACTTCAGCCACCGGTGAGCCTTGGGGATCATTCAGCAGTTGATACATCTGGCACGGGTCTTCATTGGCTTGATCTGTTTTCACACACCGCATTTGCCACGCGCCATTGACTTCTTTTGTGTAGGCTTCGCCAACTTGCGGCGCGCCCGATCCATCATCGCCCAAAGCCAAATCGCCCGGAACGGATGGTGAGTCCGAGGCAGGTGCCCCTGACGTGTCTTGTCCAGAAACTGCAGTCGCAAACCCCAGAGACCCTGCGATCATAACAGCCCAAAATGTGGAACGTTTTTTGCTCTGTATCATGTGCCCTGTGCACCCTCTATTTGTTTGAAGCCGACCTAGCATGTGCGCTCGGCGATGTCAGCGGTCATCAGGACAAATACACGTGCAAAATCATGCGATATCGCAACGCGATATCCTCAAAATGAAAAAAGGGAGCGCACATCGCCCCCTTTCCTCGATTTACTCCCCGTCGGACTGGCCGACCTTTTATTGCAGGCACGTTACGAAAGGCGTTACCACCCGTCAACAGGAAATCCCCAACCTCGCGCACAGCTTGTGCCATGCGCAAGAGTGCGCCGATGACCACTCAGAAAAAGGGCCGCACCGGGAAAGCGCGGCCAGTCTGACAGGGAGGAAGTCGTTCCAGATCAGGAGGACATGTCGACCTGGAACCAAATGGACTATGGCTGAAAATTCTTAACATTGTATGTTCGCGCCGAACGGGTCGGGTTTGGAAGGGGCACAGCATGGAAAATCACATCTTTATTGGTGGCGGTGGCGATAGCTACGACGTTCCGCAGGAGCTCAATCTCAAGTATGCCAATCGGCATGGGTTGATCGCGGGCGCGACCGGCACTGGCAAGACCGTCACATTACAAATTTTGGCAGAGGGTTTCTCCAATGCGGGCGTGCCGGTGTTTTTGTCGGATGTAAAAGGCGACCTCTCGGGGTTGGCCAAGGCCGGGGCCGAAACGCACAAATTGCATGATGCTTTTCTGTCCCGGTGCGCAAAGATTGGTTTCGACACGTTTGCCTACGAAACCTTCCCGGTGACGTTTTGGGATCTCTTTGGAGCGCAGGGCCATCCGGTGCGTACGACCGTGGCCGAGATGGGACCACTGTTGCTGTCGCAGCTTTTGGAACTTACCGAAGCGCAAGAGGGGATTTTAAACATTGCCTTCCGCTTGGCCGATGAAGATGGCCTGCCGCTCATGGACCTCAAAGACTTGCAATCCTTGCTGGTTTGGGTGGGGCAGAACGCCAAAGAGTTATCGCTGCGCTACGGCAACGTGTCCTCCCAGTCCATTGGCGCAATCCAGCGCCGGTTGTTGGTGATCGAAAACCAGGGCGGGACAAAGCTGTTCGGGGAACCGGCGCTCGATCTGATGGACCTGATGCGGGTGGATGGAAAGACAGGCAAGGGCGCGATCAACATCTTAGCGTCGGATCAATTGATGCAAGCCCCCAAGCTCTACGCTACGTTTCTGCTTTGGTTGCTGTCGGAACTTTTCGAAGAGTTGCCGGAGGTCGGCGACCCGGACAAGCCGAAACTGGTCTTCTTCTTTGATGAGGCGCATTTGTTGTTCGAGGATGCGCCAAAGGCCTTGATCGATAAGGTTGAACAGGTTGCGCGTCTGATCCGGTCGAAGGGCGTCGGTGTCTACTTCATCACACAGAACCCGGCGGATGTGCCGGAAGATATTCTTGGCCAGCTAGGAAATCGTATTCAGCATGCGTTGCGCGCCTTTACGGCGAAAGATCAAAAGCAGTTGCGGATGGCCGCAGACACCTATCGCCCCAACCCAAGGTTCGAAACCGAAGAGGCCATTCGCGATGTTGGTGTGGGCGAGGCCGTCACATCCATGCTGCAAAAGAAGGGTGTGCCCGGCATCGTCGAGCGAACGTTGATCCGTCCGCCGTCGTCGCAACTGGGGCCAATCACCCAAGCAGAACGCGCGTCTGTCATGTCCGAAAGTCCGATGGCTGGAAAGTATGACGCCGCGATTGACCGCGAAAGTGCGTTTGAACTGCTTAAAGCGCGCGCAGACAAAGCTGCTGCCGCTGCCGCTGCGGCAGAAGAGGCCGAGGAGGAGATCGAGCTTCAGGAGCCGCGCCTGCGCGAATTCAATCAAGCCCGCCGCTACAAGGGTGCCCGCGTTGCGCGTTCCACGTCGCGCCAGCGTCGCCAGACCGAGGGCTTGGGCGCCGCCGTTGCGCAAGTCGTGATCAAAGAACTTAAAGGAACCACCGGGCGTCGCATCGTCCGGGGCATCTTGGGCAGTATGTTCAAAGGGCGCTAAACCCCGGTGCAGATCAGGCGTGCTCGGCCAAATAGCTTTGCACAGTGGCGACATAGCTTCGGCTTACTGGCAGCCTTCGGCCGTCTGAAAGGATGACACTGCCCTTATGACCGTCGCGCTCAAAGTCTGTGACGTGGCGCCAGGCCACCCAATGCGAGCGATGGATCTGCGTGCCTATACCTGGCTCTAAGAGTGCGATCGCGTCGGAAAACCGCATAAGCGCCAGTTCTGTCCCGGTCGCAGATGTAATGTGGACATAGTGATCTTGCATTGTCATAGACATGATTTTGCTCGGCAAGGTCTCAAAGCGAAAAGCGCGTTCCGGCTTCGCCATTTCCTGACGTGTCTCTTGCGATGGTCGGGCTTCGGTCGGTTGCGGCATCCATCGCGGCAGGCTCGGAATACCGTGGCGCGCGGTTTCAACCAAGCTGATCAAAAAACCGACAAAGGCGACGTTTATCCACGTTTCTACGATGTCTCCAAAGGACCATGCCAAGGCCGGGCTGCGCATCCATCCGTTCATGAGGTAGACCATCGCCGTCCCGGGAATTGCGGCGACGGCGGTTCCAAGCGCCAAGCAAAGGGCTGCTGGAAGGCCAAACTTTGCGCGCAGCCACAAGAAAGGGCGGGTCACGAAAATCATGACCCCTCCTATGCCCATGATCAAAATCGACCAATAGGCCAGGCGCTGGACAAAACTCATCTCCGTATAGGTCCCGAACGGGCCGATCATCGACAGAGCGAGCGCCGCCATGACCAACGTCAACCCAACCCGCGCGTTCAACGCCCGGTTGACGGACCGTTTAAGCCCGTCGCGTTTAGTCGACGTCTTGGGTGTCATTTCACGAAATATCATGGCCGTTGACGAAACCGAGGCTGATTTAAACCAACTTCCTGAGGCAGAAGCAACAGTGTGAGTGGTTGTAACAAAGTGCGCTTTTATCACCTGATTTTTTCAACGGGCCGTGTCATCGGAAAGGTGGCACGGCCGTTTTTTGTGAGTGGCCCAGGTTCATGTTCGCAAGAGCTGATGCGCAGCGATGTGCTACCCCGGTCTCAAAACCGAAAGAGCGGTGACCAGATCAGTGTAAACGGTCTGCGAGTCTTCGCCGGCGGCGCGCTGCGTTAAGGCAAGTCCAATCTGCGCAAAAACGTACCGCGCGGCTTGATCTGCGGTCAGGTCGCTGTACCAGTCTTCGGTCCTTTGACGTGTTTCGAAATAGGTTTGTAAGGCGTTGACTGCGCCGGATTCCAATGTGCTGACTGTATCGCGCGTTTGGGGACCCAACCGGTGCTGGCCAGCCCGCATTTTGAAGAAGACGCAGCCTGTTTGCATTTTGGCATCCAAACTTGCGAAACGGATGAGGCCTGTCAAAGTCTCTGACAAAGGGGCGCCTCGGGCCAAAATGTCGAAGATCTCGGAGAGAACCGTTTCGGCGTATCTGCTCAAGACCGCGCGCACAAACCCGTCTTCGCTGCCAAAAACGCGGTACAGTGCAGGTTTTGAAACTGCGGCCAAGGCGCAGACAGCATTCAAGGAAACGTCCGCCGGATCGTCTTTCCAATAGGCCGCCATAGCCGCGTCCAGCGTGGCATCAGCATCCAGCTTTTGCGGACGTCCGCGCTTGGGTTTTTCGTCGTCAGCCACTTAACGTACCGTATGGTATTTTAATATTGACACAGAACATAGGTATTCGTACCACAAGGTACGATACCGCACAACCAAAGGCCCGGAAGAGCTGAGGGCCAGGAGAGAAAAACCATGAAGCAAGTTATACTTTCTGCCGTATTGGCTTCGAATTTTGCGCTCGCGCCGGCCTATGCCGGGGACATTGATACAGTTCGTGCATTCTACTCTGATATCCTGTCCGCACCTGCGGAGACATCAGAACAACGGTATTACCAATTGTTTTCAAGAGACATTGTCTCTATTCCAACGCCCCCCGGCGGCCCAGGAGCGCAGGGCATGTTGAACACCGTCGCGTTTTTGGGGCAGGTCGTGCCAGATCTCACTTGGACACCGGACGAGGTCATTGACTTGCAGGATGGCCGATTTGTTGTGCGCGGTACGGCGTCCGGCACGCCGATTGGTCCATTTTTTGGCGTGGATCCAGCCACGGGAAACAGGTTCGAGATTATGTCGATCGATATTGTGACGGTGTCGGACGGGTTAATTAGCCATATCTACCATTTGGAAGATTGGACCAGCGCCATCGCGCAACTCGGCGCGAAGTAACGCGGTTTGGGTTATGACCGCCGCGCGGCAGGACCGTGTCCTGCCGCAGGGTTCAACGCTCGGGGATCAATCCTCGGGGACTAAACCGGAGCACCAGGATCAAAATCAGGCCCATTGTGAGCAGGCGCATATGAGCCGCGCTGTCGATCAAGTGGTCGCGTAGCCAATATCCTTCCGCCATACCAGCTGTGATCAACTCCATCAGGCCCAGGCCAAGGGGTTCAACCATGACCCAAAGGAACCAGATCAGAAAGCCGCCTAGTACCGCGCCAAAGTTGTTACCAGACCCGCCGACGATCACCATCACCCAGATCAAAAAGGTGAAGCGCAAAGGTTGGTAGGACGTCGGTGCCAGAAGACCATCCAGCGTCGTCATCATCGCGCCACCCAGCCCGCAAATCGCCGAGCCGAGGATGAAGACCTGTAAGTGGCGTGCAGTGACGTCTTTGCCCATCGCTTCTGCGGCCACCTCATTGTCGCGGATTGCCCGCATCATCCGACCCCAGGGACTTTTGAGCGCAAGCTGTGCGGCCACCAGGATCAAGACCAGCGAGATGGTGAAGAGCACGGAATAGCCAACCTTCACATAGAGCGTCGACGCCGTCACCGGATCAAAGCCAAAGCTTGTCGCGCGCTCTAGGAAGCTTTCGGAATTCTGCAGGTCGATCTCGTTGGGCAGGGGGCGTGGCAGCCCGTTCACGTTCTTCACGCCGCGGCTCAGCCAATCCTCGTTTTTCATGATGTAGATGATGATCTCGGCGATCCCCAGCGTCGCAATGGCCAGGTAATCGGACCGCAGCCCAAGCGCCGTCTTGCCGATAATCCAGGCCGCTCCGGCCGCCAACAGGCCACCCACGGGCCAAGCGATAATCACCGGCAGCCCCAGCCCGCCCAGGTAGCCTGTGAGTGCCGGATTGACCGCCTCAATCGCCGAGGTCGCGGGATCAAACACGGCGCGATAGACGAAGAAGCCCCCGATCAGGATCACCAGAACCGCCAGCGTCCGCACCCGACCTTTGGGCAAGCGGCTCAGCACAAGGCCCGCCGCGACAATGGTGGCAGCCCCCAAGGCCAAGGACAAGAGAACCCCAAGGCCCCCAGCGCTCCACGCTTCGGGAATGGGCGGCATCGACACGAGAACCACGGCGAGACCACCCAAGGCCACAAACCCCATCACGCCCACGTTAAAGAGCCCCGCAAACCCCCATTGCAGGTTCACCCCAATCGCCATGATGGCCGACACCAGCCCCATGTTCAGCACCAAAAGTGCCACGTTCCAGGTATAGACGAAGCCGGTGCCAATGATCAGACCGGCCATCACGACAAACAAAAGCGGGATACGGACAGCGTCGCTCATACGGATTTTCCTGCAAATAGGCCGGTGGGTCGGAAGAGCAGCACGATCAGAAGGATCGCAAAGCTGACCGCGAATTTGTAATCGGTGCTGAGAAGCTGGGCGAGCCCATCCGGCGCAAGGGTCTCGGGCAACACATACCCCGCCACCTTCTTCCAGGCATAGGTCACAAGCACTTCTGAGAAGGCGATGACAAATCCTCCCGCAATGGCGCCCAAGGGATTGCCAAGCCCGCCCACAATCGCCGCCGCAAAGACTGGCAGCAAAAGCTGCAGGAA
>CAWUIP010000070.1:0-18044 GCA_963922415.1 uncultured Aliishimia sp.
GCCCCACCCAAGGTGTGGCCTACCGCGCGGATACGCCGGCGGGCCAACAGCGTGTCGAACAGACGCTTGCGGCCGAACTCGACGGCCCGGTGCGCACCGCCATCTCGGTCGAGCCGCGCGACGGGCGGCTGCATGTGTTTTTGCCGCCGGTCAGCACGCTGGAAGACTACCTAGAGCTGATCGCCGCAATCGAGGCCGCCGCCCGCGAACAGGCGCAACCGGTCATCATCGAAGGCTATCCGCCGCCCAGCGATCCGCGCCTCAATGTGATGCGCGTCGCACCTGATCCCGGCGTGATCGAAGTCAATGTCCACCCGTCCGCCAGTTGGGAGGACTGCGTCTTCATAACAGAAACCGTCTATGAGGAGGCGCGTCAAAGCCGCCTTGGCACCGACAAATTCATGCTGGATGGGCGGCACACTGGCACAGGCGGCGGCAACCACGTTGTGGTGGGCGGCGCCACGACCAATGACAGCCCCTTTCTGCGCCGCCCCGACCTTCTGAAGAGCCTCATTCTTTTCTGGCAACGGCACCCGAGCCTCTCCTACTTCTTCTCTGGTACCTTCGTTGGCCCCACATCCCAAGCCCCGCGCGTGGACGAAGGACGCCAAGACGGGCTTTACGAGCTTGAGATCGCGTTGGATCAGATCTGGCCGCCCGGCGAAGGCCAAACGCCGCCGCCCTGGCTGACCGACCGGCTGCTGCGCAACGCGCTCATCGACGTCACAGGCAACACCCACCGGACCGAGATCTGCATCGACAAGCTTTTCTCGCCCGACGGGCCCACCGGGCGCCTGGGCCTGGTTGAGTTTCGCGGGTTTGAAATGCCGCCCAATGCGCGCATGAGCCTCGCGCAGCAGCTTTTGATCCGCGCGATCATCCTGCGGTGTTGGGAGGCGCCTTTGTCAGGCAATCTGACGCGGTGGGGTACGGCGCTGCATGATCGGTTCATGCTGCCCGCTTTCCTGTGGGAGGATTTTGAGGACGTCCTTGCGGACCTTGCGGCGCATGATCTGAAACTTGACCCGGCTTGGTTCGAAGCCCAGGCCGAGTTCCGGTTCCCGTTCTGTGGTGAGGTCACGTATGAGGGCGTGACGCTGGAACTGCGACAGGCGTTAGAGCCTTGGCACGTTATGGGCGAAACGGGTGCGATCGGTGGCACGGTGCGCTATACCGACAGTTCGACCGAACGGCTGCAAGTCACGCTGAAAAGCGCCAGTGCGGACCGCTATATCGTGACGGCGAACCGACGCGCGGTGCCACTTCACCCCACCAAGACCTTAGGCGCGCATGTCGGTGCCGTGCGGTTCAAGGCGTGGAAGCCGCCCATGTCGCTCCATCCGGTGCTGGAGGTGGATGCGCCGCTGACCTTCGACATTTACGACACCTGGACTGGGCATTCGCTTGGCGGCTGTCGCTACCATGTGGTGCATCCCGGCGGGCGCAACTTTCATACCTTCCCGGTGAACGGCAACGAAGCGCAGGCGCGGCGGCTTAGCCGGTTCGAAGCCATGGGGCACAGCGGCGGCAGCTTCGCCCCCGCAGCCGAGCAACCGCATGCTGAATTTCCAATGACCCTTGACCTGCGCCGCCGACTTGGACTTTGATCCAGCGGCTATGACCCCAAAGGCTGACATCCAAGACGCGCAAGAAGCGCTGCGACGGCATTATCTGGCGCAAGTGACGCATGGCGCGGCCCATAGCGACGAAATGCTGGACCCCGATGGTGCCTTCCGCCCGGTTTGGGACAGGTTCGCAGCACATCTTGCGGGCCTCACGCCCGACGGGCTCGCCGCGCGCTTTGCCCGGGGGGATCAATACCTGCGCGACGCGGGTGTTCTTTACCGCCAGTATGACGAGACCCTCTCCAGCGAGCGGCAATGGCCGCTCAGCCATATCCCCGTTTTGCTGGGCGAGGCGGAGTGGCAGCAGATCTCGGCCGGTTTGATCGAGCGGGCGGATCTTCTGGAATATGTGCTGCGGGACTTTTACGGTGCCAACGAATTGGTCGCCTCTGGGCAACTGCCCGGTACCTTGCTAAGCCAGAACCCTGCTTGGCTGCGGCCCATGATCGGCGCGCATCGCACAGGCGCACCGCTCTTGAACTCTGTATCGTTCGAGATCGGGCGCGGACCAGACGGCAAATGGTGGGTGCTCAGCGATCTGATCGAAGCGCCCTCCACCGCCGGGTTTGCCATCGAAAACCGCGTGGCGACCTCGCGCGTCTTTCCAAACTTCTTCCGGGCGGCCAATGTGCACCGCTTGGCGGGCTTCTTTCAGACCTTCCAGGACCGGTTGCACGCACTGCGGGGTCGCGACGCAGGCGAAATTGCGCTCTTATCCCCCGGTCCGATGAACCAGCACTATGCCGAACACGCCTACCTTGCGCGCTATATGGGCCTTTTGCTGGTTGAAGGCGACGATCTGATCGTGCGGGATGGTCAGGTCATGGTGCGCACCGTCGCGGGCACGCGTCCCGTCCGTTTGATTTGGAGCCGGCTTCCAAGTGCCATGTTGGACCCGCTTGAGTTGAACCCCCATTCGATGCTGGGCACGCCGGGATTGGTGCAAGCGGTGCGCGACGGAACCTTGGGTATGGTCAACACGCTGGGCGCGGGTGTGCTGGAAACCCGCGCGCTGATGGCCTTCCTGCCCAAGATCGCACGCCAGCGATTGGGGCGCGGTCTGGCCCTGTCGAACATTGCCACGTGGTGGTGTGGTCAGGACGCGCAACGCGATCATGTTCTGTCGCATGCGTCGACGATGATGGTTGGGCCCGCCTTTTCGACGAAGTCGCTGATGGCCGATCCAACCACCGTTTCCTTAGGTGGCGCGGACAATGCCGATGTGCGCGACCAGATTTCGCAACATTTGCTCACGGCGGGGCACATGCTTGTGGGTCAAGAGGCGGTCACGCTGTCCACGACTCCTGTCTTCGAAAACGGAGCGTTCGTGCCCCGCCCGATGAGCATCCGCATCTCTCTGGGTCGCACCGCCGATGGCTGGGCTGTGATGCCGGGTGGCTATGCCCGTATCAGTGCGGGCCGGGATGCCACGGCGCTTGCGATGCAGCAAGGCGGCAAAGTGGCGGATGTCTGGGTCACCAGCGATGCTCCGGTCGCGACGCCGTCGTTGCTGTCGCACACCTCCGATAGTCGCGCGCCCAGCCAAGCGATCCTGCCCAGCCGCGCGGCTGACAACCTCTTTTGGCTTGGGCGCTATGTCGAGCGCTCCGAACAAAATATGCGCATCTTTCGCGCCTATTTCGCGCGCAAGGCCGAAGAGGCGGAACAAGAAGACGCGCTGCATGATTTTATCCGCGTGCGGCTGTTGCAGGATTCGGACCCCGACGCCAATACGATTGCCGAGCGGTTCTCGCAACCGCTGGGCCTGGGTCTGCAAGCCGCCTCACGGATCAGCGACCGGTTTTCGCCCGATGGGATGATGGCGCTGCGCAGCCTGGTCACGTCAGCGCGCGACTTGGCCGCACGCACGGTGCCCCCCGATGATATCCCGGCAGAGGTCAGCGGGCTGTTGCGGCAGATCACGGGCTTTGCGGGTCTGGTGCATGAAAACATGTACCACCACGACGGATGGCGGTTTCTAAGCCTTGGCGTCTCGCTGGAGCGCGCCGCCAACATGTCGGACCTTTTGGCCGTCTGCTTTGACGCGGATGCGCCGCTGGGGGCGCTGAACTTGGCCCTGGAAGTCGGCGACAGCACTGTGTCGCACCGCGCGCGGTACTTGCTGTGGTCCAGCCCAGCCTCGGTTGCAGATCTGTTGGGTCTGGACCCCGACAACCCCAGGTCGATCCGCTACCATATCTCGCGGGCCAAGGATCACATCGCGCACCTGCCGCAAGACCGCGCGGACCACACGCTCAGCGACGTGGCGCGCCGTGTCCTGGTGGCCGAAACCGCGTTGCGGACCATCGACGCGGCACAGGTTTCGCCCGCCTTCCTCGCACCGCTAAAGCATGACATCTGGGCGATCTCGGACGCGCTCACAGCGTCGCATCTGGTGTAAGCGATGATGTACAACATCCGCCTAAAGATCAGCCACCACTACGACCAACCCGCCGCCTATGGGCGCCAGTTGATCCGTGTGCTGCCAAAGTCGATCCCGGGGCGCCAACACCTAACCACCAACATACTCGAAATTTCTCCCGCCCCTTACGGCAAATCCGAAAGCACGGATTTCTTCAACAACACCGTTGTCACAAGCGTGCATATGGAGCCGCATACCGACCTAGAGATTTCGCTGAAATGCCATGTGTCGGTCACACCTGCCCCGCCGCCAAGCGATCTGTCACCCTCTCTGGAGGCGCTGCGGGCAGACTGGCAGCGCGCGCGTGACTTGGGGCCTGCCTCGCCCTTGCACTTTCTGGGACCAACTGCGCGCCTGACGCCCGATGCCGAGATCACGGCCTTTGCCCATTATGCGGTCTCACCCACTGCATCTGTCACTGACAACGTGATCCGGCTGGGCGAGGCGCTGCATGCCGCGATGACCTTCGACAGCGAGGCGACAACCGTGGACACCGATGCCTCCGAAGCCTTTCGTCTGCGGCGCGGCGTCTGCCAGGACTTCGCCCATATCATGATCTTGGGGCTCCACGCGCTTGGCGTCCCGGCGGGCTATGTCAGTGGCTATCTGCGCACCCTGCCCCCCGAGGGCGCAGAGAAGCTGGAGGGTGTCGACGCGATGCATGCCTGGGTGAAAGCTTGGTGCGGTGTGGCGCAGGGCTGGGTCGAATACGACCCCACCAACCGTACCCTTATCGGCGCAGATCACATCGTGGTGGGCTATGGACGTGAATACAACGACGTGGCCCCCATTCGCGGGCGGCTCCGGTCCTCGGGCGGTCAAAGCAGCCGGCAGGCGGTGGACGTCGCGATCGTTGATCAAGCGCCCCGTTCATAGGGCGGCAAGCCGGTCAGCGCCTCGCGCAGCGCATCGCTCCACCCCTGGCTAATGGTCTGATAATACGCGTTATCCGCCGTGATCCGCGGCTCTTCCACGCTTTCAAAACTGTCACGCTCGTAAAGCTGCAGATCAATCGGAAGCCCCACAGAAAGGTTCGCCTTGATCGTTGAATCAAACGACACCATCAAAAGCCGCACCGTCTCTTCAAACGACATCTCTGGGTCATAGGCGCGCACAATGATGGGCTTGCCGTATTTCGTCTCGCCAATCTGAAAGAACGGCGCATCGTCGGTAACTTCGATAAAATTGCCTTCGGGATAGACCAGAAACAGGCTCGGCGCCCCGCCCTTGATCTGACCGCCCACAATGACTGAGGCGCGGAAGGCCGACCCGGACTGCCCAGAGGACGCGGTTTCGGCGATCAACTCTTTCAACGTCGCGCCAACCAGTTGCGCAACACTAAAGAGCGTGGGCAGTTCCAGGATGGTGGGCGCACGGTCTGCATGGGCCTTGGAGCGTTCGTCGAGAAGGCTCACCAAAGCCTGCGTTGTCGCCAGGTTCCCAGCGGTCATCAGCGTGATGGCGCGCTCGCCCGGCACGTTCCAAGAGAAGAGCTTTTTGGTGGTCGAGAAGTTGTCAACGCCTGCATTCGTGCGCGTGTCGGACATGAACACCAAACCCCGGTTCAATCGCAACCCAACGCAATAAGTCATCTCTGCCGCTCCCCTTTGGCATCGCGCCCGCCACACAAGACACCCGTCATCGCACAGACGCCATTGGGCGGAAAAAATACTGCCCTAACGTTGCGCTTCGGTGACATGCACGCTTTGCGCGATAAAGGTCAGAGGTCCATATGACGTTAAGAACGCCACATCTGCTGCGTCGCGCCCAGAATTTATGCGCACCACTGCATCGGGCCGCGTCATGCGCGTGGGGTCCACCAAATGCCAGGCGCCCTCCAGCCAGACCTCGGCCACAGCGTGAAAGTCCTGGGGGTCGACACTTGCCCCATAGACGCTGACAAAGCGCGCCGGGATGCCTGCGGCCCGGGCGAAGGTGATCAAAACATGCGCGTAATCGCGGCAGACGCCTGCCATAGCGTGGAAGCTATCGGTCGCGGTCGTTCCCGAAAAGCTCACGGCGGGGTTGTAGCGGAAGTTCTCAAAGATCCAGTCGGCCATCGCCGCGACCATCGCGCCGCTGACCTGGGTGCCGAACTGCGCGCTGACGAAGTCTTCGAACTGCTCGCTGTGGCAAAACCGCGAGGGAAAGAGATAGGGCACGACATCGGCGGGAAGGTCAAAGACTGGGTCGGCTTGGCACGTTTCGAGGTTTTCGATCTCCCGGTGCAGCGCCACGCGCGCGGTGAATTCACACGCGAAGCGATCCTCTGCGGCGATCCAACGGCGTGACGCAGGGCCTCCTCCGTCCGTCAGCCGCCGTGTTTTAGGGGTGTCTTCGATCACCAACACCGAAGACAGGCAGGTTTGGCCCGCGTCTGAGACAGGCTCGATATCCAACAGCAGATCTGTGGGTGCGACGAGCCCATAGTGCAACGCGACGCGTATCTCCAACTCCATGCGGATCCCTTCAAAAACGCTTAGGCGCCCGTGACAATCCGGCGGCGGATTGTCCAGAGGGATGCGAGCAAAAAGGACAAAACGGCGCCGGGTATCCCCGCGTCGCCTCGTCTTTGGGCTGCGTTGACGCAGTCCTTACTTCCGCTGCCCCTGCACGATGCGGTCCAGGATCATTGCGCAGAAGAGGATGGCGAACCCGGCAAGGATCCCTTGGCCGACATTTGCGTATTGCAGCGCCTCCAGAACGTCCTCGCCCAAACCTTTCGCCCCAATCAGCGAGGCGACAACCACCATCGCAAGCGACAGCATGATCGTCTGGTTGATGCCCGCCCGGATCGAGGGGCTGGCCAGCGGCAGATCGACTTTGGTCAGCAAATACCACTTATTCGCGCCAAAGCTGATCGCGGCCTCGCGCACGCTTTCGGGCACACCGCGCAGCCCCAGAACCGTCAACCGCACCACAGGCGTGCCACCAAAGATCATCGTGGTGACGACGGCGGCTGGTTTGCCGGTCCCGAAAAAGGCGATCACAGGGATCATGAAGACGAAGGCCGGCATGGTTTGCATGAAGTCCATGATCGGCTGGATGAAGGAATAAAACTTCGGCCTGCGCGCGGCGAACATGCCCAAGGGAATGCCGATGATGATCGACAGGCAGGCAGCTGTGCCCAAGAGCGCCAGCGTCGTCATCGCCTTTTCCCAGAAGCCCAAAAGGCCCATGTAAGCCAGGAATGCGCCGGAATAGATCGCCATGCGCACGCCTGCGGTCAGCCAGGTCAGAAGGATAATCAGCGCGGCGATGACGATCCACGGGGTGCTGACAAAGACCAATTCCAACGCGTCCAGCATCAGGCGAATGCCATAGGTGATCCCGTCAAACAGCGCCTCGCCATTCAGAACGGCCCAATTGAAGAACGCCTCCACCCCGTCGATGCTGACAAGTCGGATCGCAGGGTTTGTTGGGAAATCGCTCAGAAGCGAAAAGCGGCCCGGAAAGCTGTAATGGATCATCGCGACCGCGACGATCAGCACTAAGAAACACGCGCTGAAGACGATCTGCGAGACCGGCATGCCCGAGCGCACATTGCGGTCCGAGAGCCAATCCGAGAACTTCGCTTCGAGCGCCCAATTGGCGACGATGGATTGGACGGCTTTCACCACCAAAAGGATCACAATCCCGGTCAGCACCAGGGAAGGTCCGGTTGCAGCGAGCGCCTCGGCCTCGGCGCGGATGCCGCCGATATTGGCCTCGAGCCCATCAACGGCGCGCTGGAAGGCATCGACCCGGTCAGACCCGTTTTCAATCGCAGCCGCCAATTGCCGCCGCCGCAACTCAAGCGTGCCTTCGATAGAGGCGATGCGCGCCATCGCGTCTGCGGCCAGGTCGCCGAAGAGACCCCGCGCGATTTGAACAAAGGCAAGCGCCTCAAGGATCAGAAACGACAAGGCCCACGACCAAAGCCCCCGCGCGCCAAACCAGATCGGGCCAAATAGTCCCGCCATCATGTTAAAGGTCGGCGTGAACCGGGCCGAGGCCCCCACCCGGTCGAACTGGCGAATGTAATAGTCGGGGTTGGTGCGCACGAATGTGCGGATATTGTCTTTGCGCTCTTCGGCATAGGCAATCGCGGCAGCGCTTTCAGTGTCTTCCAGCGGGTTGATGGTTTCGTCTCTCATGACACTTCCGTCCCCTCGATCACCGTGCGCAGAAGATCCGCGCGGTTGATAACGCCCACGTCTTTGCCGTCATCCTCCACCAGGATGGGGCTGTCGTCTTCGATGGCCATATTGATCAGATTGCTTAGCGTTTCTTGGCCCTGGACCCGTGGCGCATCGGCGGGCAGCGGGCTTTCAAGTGTTGCGATCGGGCGCATGACCGCGCGCGCATGCACAACCTTGAGCCGTGAGATACCCGCAACGAAGTCGGCGACGTAATCGTCAGCCGGGTTCATCACGATGTCTTCAGCCGTGCCCATTTGCACCATCTTACCATCGCGCATGATCGCGATCCGGTCGCCGATACGCACCGCCTCGTCCAGGTCATGTGTAATGAAAACAGTGGTTTTCTTGAGGATCTTCGATAGACGAATGAACTCATCCTGCAACTGACGGCGGATCAGCGGATCCAGTGCCGAGAAGGGTTCATCCATCAACAGAACGTCCGGATTGGCCGCCAGCGCGCGCGCCAGCCCCACCCGCTGCTGCATCCCGCCCGACAATTCGTGGGCGAACTTCGCCCCCCACGCGCCCAGCTCCACAATGTCAAGGATCGCCGCTGCCTGGCGCATCCGCTCATTCTTGGCAACCTGGCGGATCTCCAGCGGCATCGCGACATTGTCGAGCACTGACCGATGCGGCATCAACGCAAAGTTCTGAAACACCATCCCGATCTTGAGATTGCGGAAGCGCTGCAGCTCTTTCGTGCCCAGCGCCATCACGTCCGTGCCTTCGATTTCAATCTTGCCTGCAGTTGGCTCAAGAAGGCGGTTGAAATGGCGCACAAGCGTGGACTTGCCACTGCCCGACAGCCCCATGATGCAGAAAATCTCGCCCCGCCGTACCGAAAGGCTCACATCAGCCACACCGACGACAGCGTTGAATTCACTCAGAACTTCAGCCTTTGTCAGACCACGGTCCCGAATGGCTTGAAGCGCGTCTTGCGGCCTGTCCCCAAAAATCTTCCAGACATTGGAGATTTCGATCACAGTGTCATTTTGCATCGCTCACCCCGCCTCAAGTGTGCAGCGCCAGCCGAGGGCCAGCGCTGCGGTTTCACGCCTTCTGGATCAGAGACCCAGCATCGCGTCCACGCGGTCAGAGTTCGCCTCGACCCATTCCTTGGCCGCAACGGCAGGCTCTTTTCCGTTGGCGCTGATCTGATAGGCCAAGCTGCCCACATCCTCAGAGGTCAACGCAAAGTTCGCAAAGAACTCGGCAATCGCGGGCGAGCGGTCGGCCAGGCTGTTCGACCAAGCGATTTGCACCTCTTTGAGCGCATCTTTCGAGGCGACCATCGATTTTTCGTACCAATCCGCGTCATCAGAGGGCTGAACCATCACGTATTTGGCTGGGTCGTGCGTCGGCTCTGTCAGCATTTGCACGTCGAATTGAAACCAAACGGCATGCGGCGTGTAGCAGTAGAACGCATAGCCTTCACCTTTAGCGATGGAGTCCTTGATGCGGGCGGTCTTTACGGCTTCTTCGGCGCGGATCGGCTCGATAAAGTCCATAAGGCCGTAATCGCGGGTCTTGACTTCGTTGACGTTGGCAGAGGCCCAGCCGGGTGCGCCGATCCACATCTCGCCCAGACCGTTGCCGTCGCTGTCCATCAGGGCGGCCACGTCAGGACGGCCCAGATCGGCGATGTCTGTGATGTTGTTGGCTTCGCCAAAGTCCTTGGTCACGCAGAAGCCTTGGTTGCCCTCGTACGGGTTGGAGGACAGCGTAACGGTGCCTGCGCCGTCCACGTACTTCTTGGTGAAGCTCTCTTGGTTGGGCAGCCACACATCGGGATGCACGTCGATGTCGCCTTTGCCTTGGTCCATGGCTTGGAAAATTGTGGCGTTGTTGCCGGGCACGTATTCGACCGTGCCGCCGATGCGGGATGTGACCACCTCGCCCAACACATGGGCAATCGCTTGCGCGCCGGTCCACGACGGCACGCCGATCTTGACCTCTTCGGCCTGCGCGGCGACCCCCATCGCGCTGATCGCAAGCGCGCTGATGAGTGATTTGGAAAGTGACATTTTACAGGTCTCCTTGTTGGATGTCTTGGGTGTTACTCTGGTCATTGATATCCCGGCAGGTCGAAGATGTCTGGATATCCAAACAATGCCGCACTGCCGCCAGTGTGCAGGAAGACGACATTGCTCATGCCGTCAAAGTAGCCGCGATGGATCTGGTCGATCAAACCATCCAGTCCTTTGCCGGAATAAACCGGATCAAAAAGCAGCCCTTCGAGCCGCGCCAAACGCTTGATCGCCTCCACCATACCTGCCGTGGGAACGCCGTAGCCGTCCCCCACGTAATCGCAATTGGCGCGCACGGCACCGCGGTCGATTTGTAAAGCTGGATCAAGAAGGGCGGCCGTCTTCTGGGCGAGGTCAAAGACCATGCCTTCTTGCTTTTCTTGCGGCGCACGCACGCCGATGCCCAGAAGGTGGATATCACTTTGAATCGCCGCCAAGCCTGCAACCAGTCCGGCTTGCGTTCCCGAACTGCCTGTGGCGTGCACCAAGGCATCAATACTCAGGCCAATCGACTGGGCCTGTTCGGCAAGTTCGCGCGCGCAATTGACATAGCCCAAAGCGCCGATTGGGTTCGATCCACCGCCCGGAATAACATAGGGCTTTTTTCCGTCCGCTCTGAGATCGGCGGCCAACGCCGCCATCTCGGCATTCATGTCGGCGCCACCGGGGCGCTTGGATACTGACGCGCCGTGCAGTTGATCCATCAGCACGTTGCCGTTCAGCACGTAGTTCGGATCAGTCGATCCGGTGCGATCTTCCAGCAAAATGTGGCACGCCATATTCAGCTTCGCCGCCGCGGCCGTGGTTTGGCGGGCATGGTTCGATTGCGTCGCACCTTGGGTTATGATCGTGTCTGCTCCCTGCTCCACCGCATCGGCCATCAGAAATTCCAGCTTTCGGGTCTTATTACCGCCCGACGACAGCCCAGTGCAATCATCGCGCTTGACCCAAATGCGTGGCCCGCCAAGCGCCTCGCTGAGCCGGTCCATCGGCTCAAGAGGTGTCGGCAAATGGCCCAAGGCAACCCGCGGAAACCGCGCAAGGGTGATCGACAGCTTCTTGCAAAGGCTCAAAGACAAATCCTCGCGGACCATCGCGCCTTGCGCTCTGAGTTCGTCGATTTGTGACATTGCAGCGCCTCCCAGTGTGCGTCGCCCTACGCTCGGCCCAATGGTAAAGAGAAAAAAAGTGCTTTTTCCTTCGGCTGGCCATACAAAATGTATGAGCATTTGGAGAAAGTCATGGATCTACGCTGGTTGGACGACGTCTTGGTCCTTTTGGAAGAGGGCAACCTGACCCGCGCGGCGGAACGCCGAAACATCACCCAGCCTGCGTTTTCACGCCGAATTCGAGCCTTTGAAGACTGGCTGGGCGCACCGATCATCGAGCGTCAAACCAACCGCATCCAAGCCAGCCCGGCGCTGACATCGAACGAGGCCGAAATTCGGGCACTTGCCTCAAGATTAAAAGAACTGCGCACAAAAGTTGCAAACTATGAACCCGCGCGCTCCGTCGTGACGATCGCCGCGCAGCATGCACCCGCGCAATCGGTGTTCCCCGACTTGGCGCTACGGGCCAAAGATGCGCACCCCAGACTCAACTTTCGCCTGCGGGCTGGAAACCTGAACGACTGTGTGGCGATGTTTGTGCGCGGCGATGCCAACATGCTTTTGTGCTATGAGGCGGAGGCAAACGGCCCCTTGGCCTTCGGCGCGAAAGTGGAGCGCGCGCGGTGGGGCACCGACGTCCTGGTGCCAGTCGTCGGAGGTGCTTTGCGGTACGCGGTGCGCGACGACGGCGCGATCGCTGCCGAAACGCCAGCGGTCACCTATCCCGCGAGCAGCTATTTCGGCGAGGTTCTGCATACAGCGGAGCGGGCGTTTGGCACGGCCGAGTTCAGCGCCAACTCAGTGTGCACGACGGCGTTTTCCAGCGGCATTCTGGAACTCGTGGGAATGGGCTTAGGCGTCGGATGGGTGCCCTTCAGCATGGCCTATCAGGACATCGAAAGCGGGCGCTTGGTGTCACTTGCCCAATCCTTGGGCAAAGTCCCGCTCGACGTGGCCGTCTATGCGGACGGGAAGTCCGAAATGGCCACGCATCTTCTGCAACTGTGGTCGAGCTAAGGGTGTCGGGTCGCGCGCCCTTTACAACCGCCCACCGATTTCTTAGCGCTAACATCGAGACCATACCGGCGCGCGATCTGATTTGCGCCAAGAGGATCTGGACCCGTGACACCTGCTTCAAAAGGCGCCCTGCTGGCATTGGCAGCATTTGGCATTTTCGCGACCCATGACGCTTTGATCAAGGCACTGGGCGAGACTTATACTTCGTTTCAGATCATCTTTTACGCGGTCCTCTTCTCGTTTCCGTTGACGACGCTGATGCTGGTGCAAGACCGCACGTCCGATACGCTCTACCCCCACCGCCCTGGCTGGACTTTTGCCCGCACCGGCGCCGTCGTCGTCGCGGGCACCTGCGCCTTTTACGCGTTCTCGGTCCTGCCTTTGGCGCAGGTCTATGCGATCCTTTTTGCGGTGCCTCTGCTGATCACGGCCCTGTCGGTGCCGATCTTGGGCGAAACCGTGCGCTTGCGCCGGTGGATCGCCGTGCTCGTGGGCCTGGGCGGCGTTTTGATCGTGCTGCAACCCGGCTCACTCGAACTTGGATGGGGGCACGCAGCGGGGCTGGTGGCCGCCATCGGCGCCGCTCTCGCGTCGGTCATTGTGCGCAAGATCGGCAACGAGGAACGGCCTGTCGTTCTGCTGATTTACCCAATGCTGGGGCAGTTTGTCTTAATGTCGCTGGTGATGCCTTGGGTCTATGTCCCGATGGAACCGGTCGCCCTGGCGATGGTCGCGCTTGTCGCAATTTTTGGACATATCGCAATGCGTATCACGATCCGCGCTTACCAAATTGCCGAGGCGTCGGTGGTGGCACCGATGCAATACTCGCAGATCATCTGGGCCACAATTTTTGGCTTTGTTTTCTTTGACGAACTTCCCAATTGGAACACGGCCTTGGGGGCCGCAGTTGTCATCGGCAGCGGTCTTTACATCCTCTTCCGCGAGGCCAAAGGCCCGTCCGAAAACCGCCCCGTAACCAAGACCCGCAGCCGCGTTGTCCCCGGCACGCATCCGCGCATTGGCCCCGCCATGGACGCGGCACGCGCCAAGGACTAAGCAGCCCGCGGCAAAAAAAGCGCGCAGCAGAGAATATTTGGCACGCCTCGTGCGTTGATCCTGCAACTTCAGAGTGCAAGCTGCAGAGGATACCAATTCAATGTCAGGCCGGAACGACCGCAAAACACCGTGGGGCAGCAAAGAGATGCGCAGGCTGCTGAAGAACATGGGCATCACCGAAGAAGGCAATGCCATGTCATTGGTGATGTCGCTTGATTTTGCCAGCCGCGACCGCAAGGAAGCAGACTACAAAATGGCCGCGTATCGGTTGGCGCGCCTTCGGTTCGCCGGGACCGAGCAAGTAAACGATCCGAAAACGCTGTCGCGCTTTGGTGAGGCCATCGCCGCCGAATACGACGCGCTGGACCGTGCATTCCAGCCCGAAGCCTACGAGAACGACGAGCATGTCTTTTTCGACGATGATGTGTCTAGTTTCTTTGGCTCCGACGACGGGAGCAAAACCTTCGCGATGCGCATGTCTGCGACCGAGGACCGTATGGTGGAGTTGTTCGGCAGCGGCGATATCGACGGTGGCCGGTCGCTGGCCAGCAGCTTTGCCAAAGACAGCGTCAACAAAGGGTTTTGGGACAAGTCCGAAAGTGATCTTTCGCAGTACTTGATCAAAAAGGCGGCCAGCGAGGCCAAGAAGCGGCGCGCGTCGGACAAGAGCGCTCCAAAGGAACAGACAAAGCGCCAGGTTCAGAAGTTTGGCACGGAAAGCCGGCATGAATTGAACCAGATCATCTTCAAGGAGTTGTTGCAGGGCTGGCGCTCTGGTGACCGGCAAAAGGTCGAAGACGCCACCGGCTGGTCGATCGAGGAACTGGTCAAAAGCGGCAAGAACCGTGTCGAGGCCAAGAAAGCCGTGCGCCGCATGTTGGATGAAGCCGCCAAACGCGCAGGTGGCCCCAAGACGGCCGACGTGCAGGACGACGAGTCCGTCCCAGTAAAGCTTGCTGATATCAAGAAGGTCGATTTTAAGACTGTTGCAGATGTCTACGGCTTTGACGAGGACGACACAGACGCGCTGACCGCGCTCACCAAGTCGATTGTGAAAAAGGGAACCGAGGATCCCGCCACGCTCAAATCCGCCAAGGACCTGCTGGCCTCATCCAAGAAGAAGAAAAAGAAGCCCAAAGTGAAGCATGGCAAGCACTTGGTCCTGGGAATGATGGATGCGCTGCGCCGTGCCGTGATGAAAAAGCGCGTCACCAAACCGATGAAGCTGTCCGACGCCGACGACTAAGGCAGCTTAACGCAGCGGCAGAGGCCCTTCCCCCCGGCCTCTGCCGGTCACGACCGGTTTTGCGCGTCGCGCACCAAATCTATCAACGCGTGGCGCAGCGCTTCACGGGCCTCCGCGCCCAGCACGTCGGCGCAACGCTCTTCAAACCCACGGATTTGGCGCGCGGCCAAACTGCGCAGGCCCTGGCCTTTCTCGGTGACCGACACGACCTTATCGCGCCTTTGACCTTCCACCATGTCCACCCGAACCACACCATGCGCCACCAGCCGGTCCACCGCCTGCTGGGCCGCTTGCCGCGAAAACCCCAGCTCCCGGTGAATGACCGACAGGGGCACCGCACGTCCCCGCAACTGCCCGAAGACGCGCATATCCGAGGGCCGGATATCGGCGAACTCCGTCTCTGCGCGGCCTGCATCCATCTCGGCATTCCAAGCCCCCAAGAGCGTCATCATCATGCCTTTGAGATTGTGCTCTAGAAAGCTGTCGTCTTTTTTATCAATCATGGTTGACAAACTGTTCCACGTTTCATTTATCAACCTTAGTTGACGAATGGCGGGTGATTCAATGGATAGACGTGGATTTTTGTCATCGGCAGGGGCAAGCGCCGTCGTTGCTGGAGCCGGGGCAAGCTGGGCGCAGGCAGGCAGACGCCCCCTGCCGATCTTGCCGCTCACAGATGTGACCCAGGGCGCCGAAGACCGTGTTGCCCTGGCCCTGAACCCAGCAACGCACGACTTTGGGAACGGGGCCGCCAGTGAAACGTTTGGCATCAATAACAGCTACTTGGGTCCCGTTCTTCGCGTAAAGCAAGGGCAAACGCTGGGCATTGACGCGACAAACGCCATTGGCGATGTCACAACGCTCCATTGGCACGGGCTGCATATCCCCGGCGATGTGGATGGCGGCCCGCATCAAGAGATTGCGCCCGGCGCGACCTGGTCACCCGACCTCGACATCGTGCAGCAGGCGTCGATGAATTGGTTTCATTCGCACACCCACGGCAAGACGTCCGAGCAGACCTATCGCGGCCTCGCAGGGATCCTCTTGGTGGAAGATGACGCGAGCCTGTCGGCGGACCTGCCCAAGACCTACGGCGTCGATGACTTCACATTGGTCCTCCAGGACAAGGCCTTCGACACTGCAGGCAAGCTGACCTATGCGCTCAGCGGCCCAGTGTTCGAGGACGGGTTCATGGGCGACACCCTGGTGGTCAACGGCACCATCGCGCCGGTGGGTCAGACCGTGCCAACGGGCCTTGTGCGGTTGCGGATCTTGAACGCCTGCAACGCGCGCTTCTTGACGCTGTCGATGGCCACGGGCCCCGTGCGCGTCATCGCCTCGGATGGTGGGTTTCTGGGGGCGCTGGTCGAAACCGAAAGCCTGACATTCTCGCCGGGCGAACGCTACGAGATCCTCGTTGATATGCACAGTCTTGAAAGCAACAGCCTCATGGTCGATCTGGGCGATGAAGGCTTCTTTGGGTTCCTAGGCAGCCTCTTTGGCGGCGGCGCGACCGAGGCGCTGACGCTCACCCGAACCGGGGCCCAAGGGTTCGACGGCGCGCTCCCCGATGCGCTCGCCAATATGGACGCACCCGATCCGGCCACCGCCACGGTGACACGGTCGTTTGAGTTGACCATGGGCAATGGCGAGGAGCTTGCCGCCCTGGCGGCAGCTTGGGGCAATGTCTGCGGTGCGGGCGGCATGGGCATCAACGGGCAGCCGATGAATATGGACCGCATCGACGAAGAGGTGACCAAGGGCGATACCGAGCTTTGGCGGATCACAGTCGACGATCAACTCCACCCGTTCCACGTCCACGGATGCTCGTTCCGCATTCTCAGCCAGAACGGCGCGCCGCCGCCGTCCTATGCGCAAGGATGGAAAGACATGGTGCATGTGGAGGATGGTTGGTCCGAGATCCTGATGACCTTCAACTATGAAGCGCCCGAGCACGCGCCCTATATGTACCACTGCCACATCCTAGAGCACGAAGATTGCGGCATGATGGGCCAGTTCACGGTGACCTGACTGGCCCGATACCCTGCGCAAAAGAAAACGGCTCCGATGCAGCGTGATGTCGGTCTTGCGACAGACCTGCGCGTTTCGTGGCGTCAGCTTTACCGCCAAAGTCGTAAGACCAAAGGGGGGAGCTAATGAAGCGCATCTATGATTTCAGCCGCAATCCGGCCGAGCGGAACTATACCATTGCGGACTTGCAGGCGCTGAAAGGGACGGACACGAAGCTGTCGATGTCCAATCCCGCAAACGCGGCAGAGCTGCGCGCCTGCGTCGAGGCGGGGATTGACCTTTTTGTGGTTGGCACCGAACAGATCGAAGAGGTCCGCGAGATCGCGCCTTACCATTTCACCGGGCTCGGCTCGACCTGGGCACAGTTTGGCTCCACGGCGGAGATCCTTGATCATGCCTTTGACGCAATGCGCCGGGGCGGCGATCTTTACTACACCTTGCGGTCCTTTGAAACGATGGAGGTCTTGGCCCGCGAAGGCATCCCGGTGCAAAGCCATATCGGGCTCATCCCCACCTTCAGCCATTATTGTGGCGGTTTGCGGGCTTGGGGGCGCACAGCAGACGAAGCGATGCAGATCTTTACCACGCTTAAGCGCATGGAAGACGTAGGCGTCGTGGCCGTCGAGGCGGAGTGCATCGCCGAGGAGGTTCTGGCTGCGGTGAACCTCAAGACGTCCATCATCACCTTTTCGCTAGGCTCGGGCCGGGCCGGCGACGCAGTGTTTTCCTTTGTCGCGGATGTGTGTGGCGAGGCCAGCGAGGAAGACACTCCGCCCAAGCACGCCCATGCCTTCGGCAATGTGGGACGCCTGCACAAGCAAATCCACCAGGAGCGGGTCGCGGCGCTGTCTCAGTTCAACAGCGAGGTTGCGGCGGGCGCCTTTCCTTACCCTGCCACCAATGTATCAATGCGGCCCGGCGAGGCGGAGAAGTTCAACGAGGCCCTTGCCGCTTGGACGCCGACGCACACCTAGACTTCGGTGCCGAAATGCCCCTCGAAGATGGTTTTGAGTTCGTCGCGTTGGCGGACGCCGTTCAACACCTCTTGGACCGCGCCGTCGCCATCCATGATCATCAGCGTCACATGCGGCACGCGGTGGCGCGTGGCAAAGGCCGCGCCGTCGTCTGACCGGATATTGGCCACAAGGTAGACGGGCGCTTGAGCGAAGTCACAGCGCAGCGCCCGGCGCGTTTGGCGTTGCAGGGCCGTGCACATCGAGCAGGTCGGATCGTGGATTTGCACCACCGCCGGTTGGCCCTGGCCGATCCGGCTGAGGTCATGCTCTGCCGCGTGGGCGCGAAAGCTGCTGACGCCCCAAACGCCGACGCC
>CAWUIP010000071.1:0-18011 GCA_963922415.1 uncultured Aliishimia sp.
CACCCCCGCGAGCACCGGGGGCGATGCTGCTTCGGGAATTTGAGGCGCCCGGTTTCGGGCGGCCAGCCGCTTACAGGTGGCGCAGAGAGGGGGAGAGGTTTGGATAGGCGGCAACTGCTATTAGGCGTGTTGGTGCTCGCTCTGCTGGTGGTTGTCCGGCTGAAGTGGGATCCGTACCCAATGCAAGAAATGCGCCTGATGTATTTCGACGCGCTGCAACAGATCTCACCACGAGACCATCAAGAAACCCCGGTGCGGGTTGTTGATATCGACGAAAAGTCCTTGCGCGAGGTTGGCCAGTGGCCCTGGCCGCGCGACATTGTAGCGGATATGGTCCGCAGTCTGCAGGCCAATGGAGCCGCTGTGGTGGCATTCGATGTGCTCTTTTCTGAGCCGGACCGCTATTCGCCTGCGAATTTGGTAGAGCGGACGTCGCTTGCCTCTATGGGGCTGCCGGATGGGGTCAAAAATGCACTTCAAGGCGTTGACTTTGATGAAGATTTAGCAAGCGCCTTTGAAGACATGCCTGTGGTTCTTGGAATTGCGCGCGGCACGGAACAAAACGACGCCCACGAGTCTGCAGTCGTCGAGGTGATCGAGTTTGGCGACGGCCTGATTGACGCACTTCCCCCGTTGGTCGAGACCACACCCTTGGTCCCCGTCTTGCGCGACGCGGCGGCGGGAATTGGCAGCATCAATACAGATCCCGGACGCGACGCGTCGATTGTGCGAACTGTTCCCCTGTTGTGGAAAACGCCCGACGGCGCGATGCCGTCCTTTGTCGCAGAGACGTTGCGGGTGGCCTTCGCTGAACAATCGATGATCCTTTTTGAGGCCGAAGGCAGCGCGGGCATTATCGATGCGGTCGGCCTGGGTCAGGTGGATATCCCGACGTCACGCGATGGTCAGATGTGGCTTCGGTTTCGCGAAAACGATGCGCATCCCGGTCTTTATGTCTCGGCTGTCGATGTGATCAATAATCCGGGCACGGATCCCGATCTGCGCGCAAAACTGGAAGGGCATGTGGTGTTGGTGGGCACGTCTGCGGCCGGCCTATACGACATTCGAACCACCGCGCTGGGCGAAACGGTGCCCGGAGTGTCCATCCATGCCCAGATGATCGAGCAGATCTTTACCGGCGATTTCCTAACGCGTGCCGATTGGACAAATGGGGTCGAGGTGTTGACCCTCCTTTTGATGGGGCTCTTGATTGGGCATCGTATGCTGCGGTCTGGTCCGCTTTTGTCATTTGCCACGGGTTTTGCGTGTGCCGTCCTGACCGCCGCCGGGTCGTGGATCGCGTTTTCGAACTATAACTTGCTGATTGACGCGTCCTTCCCCTTGGTGGGTGGCTTTTTGGCGTTTTCGATTGTGGCGGGCTATCAGTTCATCGTCGCAGATCGTGACAAGCGCGAGTTGCGCCGGTCGTTCTCGCGGTACGTCGCGCCAACTGTTTTGCAGAAGATCGAAGAAAGCGGCTATGCCCTCGAACTTGGTGGCGAGATGCGCCCGATGACCGTGATGTTCTGCGATATCCGAGATTTCACGCCGATCAGCGAACGCTACACCGCCACCGAATTGGTGAGCTTTCTCAACACGCTCTTTGATCGCCTCAGCGCGCAAATTCTAACCGCACAAGGGACCATTGATAAATTCATCGGCGACAACATCATGGCCTTCTGGAACGCGCCGCTGCCGGTCGAGGACCACCCGGCACAAGCGATGCAGGCCGCGCTGGGGATGCGCCAGGCTCTGAACACCTTCAACCAGGAACGCGACGATCCGCCTGTGCGGGTTGCGATTGGCATCGCGACAGGAGAGGTCTGCGTTGGGAACATCGGCTCGGCAGACCGATTTGATTACTCAGTCATCGGCGACAACGTGAATGTCACGGCACGGCTCGAGTCAGCTTGCCGTGAAGTGGGCTGTGACATCCTGGTGGCCAATGCGACCCATGCCGATCCGGATAAGTTTGCCTGTCTTTATGCGGGCGCGCTGGAGCTGAAGGGCGTGTCCGCGGCCGTGCCTGCTTGGGTGTTGGTGGGCGATGACAAAGTGGCCGCCAAGCCTGCTTTTCGAGAGGCGGAACGCTTGCTGGACGATTGGATGCGCGCGGTGCGCGCAGGCGCGTCTGCGGCTGAATTGCAGGATCGACTGGCGCTTTTGCGTGAAGCTGCGGCAACACTTGATCCCGCGCTCACCGCCTTTGTGGATCGCTTGCCAGGTCGGCTTGATCAATATCAGGGTGTTAAACGCGCCGCCTAAGGCGCGCGCAGGGTGTTACAGCCACTGCTTTGGCCCCGGGTCCAAGCGCCAGACGAACCCAGATGTGCCGTGCGCGTCATAGAGTTGCCGGACCAGAGGATCGTGCCCGGGGATGACGCGCTGGGGGCCGCCTGCCAGTCGCTGGATCGTCTGAAATCCGTCGAGCATGTCCGCCGCGTCTACGACGATGGGAAAGAGCTTCCCGGTCATGAAGTTTTCGTAGTAGTGCGTGGCATCGGATGCGAGGCACAAAGGACCCGAAGGCGTATCGACTTCGACCACCTGTAGACCGCGCGCGTGCCCCCCAACACAGTGGACCCGCACGCCAGGCGCCACTTGGCCCGATCCATCGTGAAACACGACGCGCCCAGAATAGATCCGTTGCACCATGGTGCAGATGTGATCGGCCGTATAGGGCATCCGCAGCGTGCCATGACACATACAAGGGCCGGTCACATACGCCATCTCGGCGGCTTGAACATGAAAGGTCGCCGCTGGAAACTGATCGAGACTGCCCGCGTGATCATAGTGCAGGTGTGTCAAAATGACGGTTTCCACAGTCTCGGCCTTGATCCCCAAAGCCTCAATGGCGCGGCAGGGATCCTGCTCAATCGGGCGGTTCCTGCGCGATGCTTCGGCCTGATCATAACCCGTATCGACCACAATCTGTTGCGTCCCATTATCGAGAACCCAGACATAGTAATCCATGCCGTGGGCCGCGCTGGGATGGTCATCCATAAGGAAGCTGTCGGCGCGGACACGCGCGTTCCGTTCCGCATATTTGACGGCGTAGACGTGCCAATGATCGGTCATTGTTTCCTCCAACAGACGGCTGCCAGGTTTTTCGTATCCTGCGTATCGCGCGTCGCTGAAGTTTTGAAACATTTAACTCGGGTTTGCTAGCCATCGCTGACAAGCGCGAAAGGGCAACTCGTGTCGGCCACACCTTCGAAGAGTTCAGATCAGTCTTGGCAATGACCCCAGTTAAGCGTGCATTCGACATTGGGTTTTTGCTCCTGTCACTGCCCTTGATGGTGCCGCTGGCGATCGTGGTGACGCTTGGTCACTTGATCCTGGAAGGACGTCCGCTCATCTATCGCGCCACCCGTGCCGGCCAAAACGGCCGGCATTTTCAGCAGCTAAAGTTTCGAACTTTACCGGCGCAGGCAACGGACCAGCAGGGGGTATCTGGCGGCTATAAGACCAAAGGCATCTCCAAGTTTGCCAGGATGTTGCGCCGCAGCCGCTTAGATGAGTTGCCACAACTGATCAATATCTTGCGCGGTGAGATGAGCTGGGTCGGGCCGCGTCCACCGGATCCCGCGCATGTCGCGATGTGCCCCCAGGACTTTGCCCGCGTTTTAAGATCGCGACCTGGTCTGACGGGCCTCGCGACGCTCGTTTTGCACCGTTACGAAGATCGCGTTCTGCAAGGCTGTGCGACGCGGCACGCCACGGAATTGGTCTACATGCGGCGATGTCTTCCCAAAAAGATCAAGCTCGATCTGCTTTACCAAAACGGCCAAGCACAGCGCGGCGGGATTTGGTTTGATCTGTGGCTGATCGGAAAAAGTGTGGGTGCCGTGACGAGGTCCGGTAGGTCACAAGGCGGCGTTGCCAAGACCGGAGTCCGGAGCAGGCCAAAGTTCGCCACAATACGGACAATTTGAGCGAAAACGTACAAGGTTTCCATGCCACTGGCGTTGAAGCACTTGTAAGCGCTTAATATTGCGCAAAGAAACCGGTTCACGCGCGCGTCTTTGCTGATTTGACTGGCGCGCGCGCGTCTTCCTTTCGCCATAGTCTGGTCGAAGTATCGTACCTCCTGTCCACTACCCGCTTGTGGCGTAGTGGATGTGACGTATAGGTGGTCCTGACCGATGTGTGGAACGTGTCAAAGCTTCAATCCTTTCGAACCTGACTGCTTTTTGACCCATGAGGCCGGTGGCGCAACGTCCTGGCAAACGATCACCGAAACTACGGACGCCGTTGGGTCCGTTGCGGTCGCTGGGGTCAACTATTCAATCGACGTTGGCGATAGCTTCGACGGTTTTTTGAGTGCCGACGACACGGATCTTGTCGCAATCGAATTGGTCGCCGGACAAACCTACACGTTCGACCTCGGCGCTTCCGTCAGCCAGTCAAACGACGTCCAAGATACGTTCTTGGGTCTTCTCGACAGCAACGGCAGCTACATCACCGGAAACGATGACGTCAATTATGCCGGCGGCAACCTTTATTCGTCGCTGAGCTTCACAGCGACGACGAGCGGCACCTACTACCTGGAAATTTCGACCTACAAAACAACCTATGCCGTCACAAGCGCCCCCGACGATGTCGGCTACTATACGCTGGACACAGCGGTGGTGGGCCAGGCTGCGCCAATGACGGCCTTCACGCTAGATCAAATTGCCGACCAGTTGAATTACGGCGGGTGGGGCAATCAAAGCTACGCTTGGAATGTGTCCCCGGGTCAAAGCCTGACTGTCAACCTTGTGGGGCTCACGGCAGAAGGTCAGAGCCTCGCGCGCTACGCTCTGGAGGCGTGGACCGCCGTTCTGGGGATCAACTTCACGGAAGTTTCGTTGGGGGGGCAGATCACCTTCGATGACAACAACAGTGGGGCCTATGCGAGTTTCAGCGTTTCGGGCGGATACATCTCTTCGGCGTCGATCAACGTCAGCACAAGTTGGATCGCAGCCTATGGCACAAATCTAAATGGGTATTCATTTCAAACCTACATCCATGAGGTCGGACATGCGCTCGGGCTTGCGCATGGTGGCAACTACAACGGCAGCGCCGACTACGGGGTCGACAACCACTACCTGAACGACAGCTGGCAGCAATCGATCATGTCGTACTTCAGCCAGAACGAAAACACCTATGTCGACGCATCTTTCGCCTATGTCATCACGCCTCAAATGGCGGATATCTTAGCCGCGCAGGAACTCTACGGGGTGGCGGGTACAATCCGCACCGGCGACACCACCTACGGCGCGAATTCATCGGTCGGCGGGTACTATGACCAGATCAGCGTGCTCAGCAACACTGCCTTTACGATCCTTGATGACGGCGGGACCGACACGCTCGACACATCGACCTATTCCGGCACGCAAACCGTCCGCATGGAAGCCGAAACCTATTCGGACATCTTTGGCGAGACAGGCAATTTGGCCATCGCGCGCGGCACCACGCTCGAGAACTTCGAAGGCGGCAGCGGCGCTGATACAGTCTTTGGCAACGATGTTGCAAACACGATCAACGCGAACAATGGCGCTGACGAGGTGTATGCTGGCGGCGGCGACGACAGCGTGAATGGCGGCGCGGGACATGACCGTTTGGTGGGCAATGAAGGCAATGACACGCTGAATGGCGGCGAGGGTAACGATATTTTACGCGGCAAGTCAGGGTCAAATGAGTTGAACGGTGAGGGGGGCGACGACAACATTCGCGGCTCAGACACCGGAAACGATCTCATAACTGGCGGGCTTGGGTCGGATACGATCTCAGGGCTCGCAGGGGATGATACGATCAACGGCGACGACAACAACGATTTCATCTACGCAGGTCAAGGCGCTGACCTGGTCTATGGCGGCGACGGCGAAGACCGCATTCGGGGCAATCGCGATGACGACACGCTCTATGGCGGCGCTGATACCGATCACATCTTTGGTGGTTTGGGGTATGATCTGATCTTTGGCGGTACTGGCCAAGACTACCTATACGGAGAGGGCGGTAACGACACCTTGGACGGCGGCACGGACCGTGACGCACTTACCGGTGGCGGCGGTGTCGACACATTCGTATTTGCCTTAGGCTACGGGTTCGACCGCGTTTTGGACTTTGAGAACGGGCTGGACCGCTTCGACGTAAGCTCTTGGGGGCTCACTGGCTTTGGCGATTTGACACTTGAAGCTCGCGGTGCCCATACCAGGGTAAACTTCGGATCTGGCGACGTCATTTATGTGGAAAACATGCTGATCGCCGAATTTGACGCGGCCGACTTCATATTCGTGTAACAGAGCGGCCCGTGTTTGGGGATCCGTGCGTGCTCAGTTCGGTCCCATGCGACCGGGTTCTGGTCAGTTTTTGGTAAAGCGGCAGAACCTGAGCCTCAAAAATAGCCGGGTATGACCAATTGGCTGCGTCGCCCCATTGAGGGTCTGCTCCTTCATAGGCCTCGGCGGCTTCACGGATTGCGCGGGACCACGCGGCGACCGTTTCTGGAATATATTGGACGCGGGAGAGTTTCATCCTTTCGCCTTGCGTGCGCAAACCAGGCGTATCTGACGCCAAAATTCGGTACCGCATAATAGCGTATTCGGCGAACTTCAAAGACGGAGCGTGTGCGTGAAACTCCAAATTCATGTAGGCTAATCCGAGGCCCGAAAACTGTTGTAGCTTCCGGTAAAGATCTGCGCGCTTCAACTGCCCATGATATGTGACCAGCGGATTGGCCGTGAGCCGCCGCACCTGCGCGTCGCTGGCTGGGCCTGCCAGGTGAAAACGAATACGTTTTTTCTCAGATGGTTGGGCCGCCACGGCGTCGAGCGTGTCGAGCAGAAACTGCGACTTTCGGTTTCGGGGCTTTAATGATCCGATGAACCAAACGTTTACGCTGTCATCGTCGCGGTTGGCGACAGCAACTTCGCGCGTGTCAGGAAGTGTGTCGTAGCCCAAATCAATGATCTGCTTGGGTCGAAAGACCATCAGATGGTTGGTCTCGACCGCCCACGGATTGCCCGCCAAATGATGCGCAAAAAGCTGCATAAGCGTATTCAGCGCCAGTTTTGGCCAACGTCGCCAGCCTCGCGCCAAGTTGACAGAGCGATGGTCCATCACAAGGCGGGCTCTGCCACCCAATATCATCAGCCAAATCCGGATTAAGATCAGCAATACCGCGTTCTGCTGGCGGTAAAAAACGTGGATCACATCCATGTCTTCGCGCTTGGCTTTTCGTGCGATCCGCGCCGCGAGACGAAACCAGGACCTGTCCCACTCCAAACGAAGGTATTCCGCATGCTGGCGGGTCAGGATGTGGTGCTTGTTTCGGGGAAAGTCTGCGACAATTACCCTTTCGATTGATGGATGTTCCGCGGCCAAGCGCGGAAAAATGTCTGCAGCATTCGCGCCTGCATCTCCAAGCACCCAGGACGTTACATAAAGAATGCGTGTCGGCGTCTTCATTTTGGCGTTTTCGCGGATGGCATTAGGCGTGTCTGGCTTGGAACCATGCCAAAGTCTTATCGACCCCGCGCTTCAGGTCGAATTCGGGCAGAAATCCTAGTTCGTCACGTGCCCGTGTGATGTTGCAAACATTATGTTTCACTTCGCCACGCAAGCCCGGCCCATGTGACACTGTGATAGGTGACAAGGGGTCAACTGCCTGAATGATGTCGACCAAATCCAAGATGGACGTGCCGACACCGGTGCCCAACTGAAACACACCGTTCGCACGCGTATCGATGGTCAGCCAGATCGCTTTGCAGATGTCATCGACATAGATATAGTCTCTGGTTTGCTGCCCATCGCCGTTGATTTTGAGATGACGTGAAACCAAGTATTCCTGGCAAAATTTCGCGACAACTGACGACTTTCGTTCCGAGTTGGGCCCGTAAACGTTTGAAAATCGCAAGGCTGCGCTGGATAAGCCGAAGCTGCCTGAATACGCGGAGAGTAAACCTTCCACGGCCAATTTCGTAGCGCCATAAGGCGACACTGGCCGCGGGGCAACGCCTTCATGTATTGGCCCGCTGTAGTCTCCGATGATGGCGCCGCCGGTAGAGGCAAACACAAAATGCGCGCGCGGTGCGACATCAAGAACGTGGTCCAGCAAACGCTGGGTTTTGACAACATTGTTTTCGAAACTTGATTTGGGATCGCGCAGACTGTCTTGAACCGTTGTGGTCGCAGCAAGGTGCACAATTACATCTGCGCCAGCGTAGACCTTTTTGGCCGTTTCCGACGCAAAACAAGCAACGGTCGAACTGTCAAAGATTTCGTGATCCTGCGGTGGCGCCGACCCAAACCAGTCAACTGCGTGAATTGAGGCCCTTTTCGGAATCCCGCGGACGTAACGGGCAAAGTTTTTCCCGATGAACCCAAGCCCGCCGGTCACAACGATCTTCATATCACCACCGCGCGTTTGAGAGGATCACTGACTGATCTAGTTGATCCGCATAGCGCACAACAGTTTCCTCGATCTCGCCCATCAGCGCATCATCCAAGGTGATGGGATCAAAGCCCAACGATCTGAGGCCTTGGTTTGACACCCGCAAGTTGTTGCGGGGCAACTCCTTGCGCGGGTTGTCGAGGTAGCCAATTTCAGTGCCAGTTTTGTCGGAGATCTTCTGCGCCAGCTCACCGATGCTGTGCACTTCCGCAACCTGGTTAAACACTTGAACTCTATTCCCCGCCTCCGGCGGATTGGCGACCGCGAGCGCCACACAGCGCGCGGTATCTTCAATATGGATGAAGGCCCGTGACTGCCCACCCGTTCCGTAGACTGTAAGTGGAAAGCCAACTTGAGCTTGGCTGATCAATCGGTTCAGAACAGTCCCGTATTCACCGTCATAGTCAAACCGGTTTACAAGCGCCGGATCGGATTTCGTCAGTTGCGTCTGTGTGCCCCACACGATGCCTTGATGCAGGTCCGTTATCTGAAATCCCCAATTCTTGGCGTAAAACTGCATGATTTGATGATCCAGCACCTTCGTGAGGTGGTAAATGGATCCAGGGTTTCCAGGGTATGGTATCGATAAATGCTTGTTCGTCTGCGAGACCATTACATCTAGGTAACCTTCTGGAATCTCGCCTAAATCATCATTGTACCCATATACACCCATGGTGCCCAAATGAACAATGTGTGGGCGCAATCCAAGGCTTACCAAGCTCGACAGAAGATTGTTCGTTCCGCTGACATTGTTATCAACTGTGTAGGCGCGCTCATCGTCGCCCAGCATTGAGTACGGCGCGGATCTTTGTTCAGCGAAGTGAACGATCGCATCTGGCGCAAGTTGTCCCAGAAGCGCTTTGAACGATTGATAGTCCTCGGCGATATCACAGTATTCAAATTTGACATCCCCAATTCGCTGCGCGGCTTCAATACGCTCTGAAATTGACTTGATTGGCGTAAGCGAGGGTGCTGATATCTTCTCAGCAATTCCACGCCGTGACAGGTTATCGATGATGGTGACGTCGTGACCGTCTGCGGCAAGGTGCAAAGCACTTGGCCATCCGCAAAACCCATCGCCCCCTAGTACTGCTATTTTCATGCTATCCCCGTGACCATTCTGGTCGCCTAAATTTGTGCGGCGCTGAAGGTAATACTTCATCCTGCACAGCTTGTTTCTGGCCCAGAAAACTTAAAATCGATTTAAGTGAAGGCCGTTGCTTTCGAGCCTTTGGAGTTGGCTTCGACGGTAGAGTGCCGATACGCTAGGTATCTGATTTTGCGCATGTTTCTTGACCCAATGAGCAGTTGCCCGAGAAATAAAGCAACAGCGTATGGCATGAGATACAATTCCTGGTTGTTGCGCAGAAAAAGTAAGTTGAGTTTTAGCGCGAGCCACTTCTGAGCGATTCTTTCCCTGGCGCCAGGCAAGATCCGGTAATTGCCTGCCACGTCTTGCAGATTGTAGATCCGCAGACCGCGATCGATGGCCTCTAGAAGTAACGCCTTGTCTTCAAGTCGTTTGGGCCAATAACTCAAACCCGTTCGTTCTACGGCTTCTAGCGACATGGCCAGTGTTGGATGCAGCAGATAGCGGTTTTCAAGATATGCGCGTGCACCCGGGTGTTCAGGCGGTTGGCTCACAAACGTAGGTCGGCCCTGGGGTTCGTAGCGAAGCGCTGCGCCACAAATATCACATGCCTCAGAGGCCAGCGCTGCGGCCTGACGTTGAAAGCGCTGATCAAAGACAATGTCATCGCCGTCCACCCGGTAGAAATAGGCAAACCCCGACCCCAATGCGGCCAAAATTTGCGCATTTAGGTTTTCGCCGTTGCTGCTATGCGGGAGGTGCACACAGTCAATGCGATGCGCCACGCATATTTCAGCAATCTCGCGCGGGGGCGCCACAGCGTTGTGCCAAAACAGAAAAGCCGCAATTCGGACTCTCGTGCTGTTTCGAAAGCTCTCCAGGGCCACGCAAAGGCTGCTCAGCGCTGATTTGACGTGATCCAATTGATGAAACGGATGGCAGTTGATCGCGACAAAATGGCCGTTTTTTGGGTGTGTAACCGGCCGATTTTGCATCGGCTTGCGCGGTGTCATCCGTGCGTAAGCGACGCCAGTTTGCGGGCAACGCTCTTTTGGGCGTAACGCAGCTGGGTGCGTAAACTGGGGTGAAACTCAGCCTGCTGGTGCGGAAGCGGTGCGTCTACAAGTGCGACGCAGAAAGCGTTGATGGGAACGCTCGCACTTGGCAACGTGGTCCAAGCGCCGTCCATAGCCCAAGGGGATGTGCCGCTGCGCGCCGTGCCGCCACGCCCTTTCTGGCGAGCCGATACGCGATAGATTACATGTGGCGTACGATCATTTTTCTGACCGTGGATCCGCACTGCGAGCCGCGTGAATGGCAGGATGCCGTTTTGGCCATGCAGACTGGCGCGCGCACCGGCAGGGACCCAAGGGGTTGTCCCGCTCAACGGGTGGCTGATGCGATACTCTATGCGCAGACCCGTCCGAGCAGCGATGTCATCGATGCGCACCCACTTTAGCCGATCTGTTTCCAAATGCGGCCCACACCAGTACCCATCCCGCGAAACACGTCGTCCTCCGCGCTGACTAAAACTGCGTAGAGTCAATCTGGGCTGGTGCGACAGTCGCGGCATCGGTGTTGTTGACTGTGTTTGTGCGAAATGGCGCGGCTTTTGAACGGCCCAAAGCGAGCCCACGATAGAAACGGAAGTGTTCCACCGCAGTGCTAGCGCATCTACTTCTGACTTTACGTCTGGAAACCGACGGTTGTAGTCGTGCCCACAGGCGATTCCGCCTGGTTTTAAACGCGCTGTCCAAAAGTCCAAGTTGGCTTTGAGGCCTGGATTGCCATGCACTGCGTCCTCAAAATATAGATCGATTGGTGTCGCCCAATCCGTTGCGATCTCCGGTGAAGGCCCCTGTAATGCTTGAACATTTGGGCACTCATGTGTGTAGGCTTCGAAAGCCGCACGGCTGAAGCGCGGAATGTTCTTGTATTGCGCGGCATATCTTGCCGTCCAAGCCACGTCTTCGAAGGTGTCGATAGACGTAATCGCAACGCTTGGGTTCGCCCGCGCCATTGCCGTTGTCGAGCGACCGTAGAAAGCACCGACCTCTACGATTTGGCCGCCGTCTGGGACTGCCTTCGCCAAGGCTGCCAAAAACGCGAGTTCGTCCAGGTCCATGCGGCCTGGGACCTTAAGAACGTCTGCGTGAACGTGAAGAAAACTCATGTTGTCGAATTTCGACCTTAAAGGTAAAGAAAGTCTTTGTGCCAGCGTCGCAGAAAAAACAAACCCACAACGAGGCATGTCAGGCCGATGGCGAAAACATAGGCCGGTGAGGCGTAGGATGCGTGGTAGCTTGAAAAGGTCGCTTGACGCAGAGTTCCGACGATGTGGATGAGTGGATTATACCACAAGATCGACCTGTAAGGCTCTGGCACCGCTTCGAAAATGTAGAATATGCTAGAGATAATGAACATCGGTTTGTGCGCGATGTTCCAAAGCCGTTGCCAACTGGGCAGAACCGAAATCATAAGACAGTTTAGTATGCCGATGCCCGCGCCAAGCACCGCCGTCATGGCAATTGCCAGCGCAATCAGTTCTAAATCCAGTGACACCTGAGGGTCGTAGATCCAAAGCACACCTGTAAAAATCAAACAAAATACCAGGACTTGTGTCAAAAACGTCAGAACAAAGCGGCCGATGAGCGCATCCATAAAGGTAATGACCGGGTACTGGAGCAACGGCTTTGAATACCAGATGGCAACCATCAACTTTACATAGACCTGCGTGTACATGGTAAAAGGTAGAATGCCTGTGGCGTAAAAAATCGCAAAATTATCGCCCAGGGGCGGCGCATCAAAGGCGAGCGAAAACAAAAAGGTCAGCAGGGCGATGCCGGCCAAAGGTTCAAGAATTGCCCACAGATATCCACCCGCAGTTCTTCCGTAACTGCTCGAAATCTCGCGTAAGATGAGCGCGCCAATACTGCGCGTACTCTGCGCGATCCAGTGTGGCTGGACCGAAAAATCTGCTGCCATGTTTTACCTGCTCTGATTAACGCGGTGTCTACCAAAGTAGGGTTAAGGAAGCGCTATCTTTATGAGGCGATTCCCACGATGAAGGACCTGACAGAATTTGATACCTTGGCCTTTGCGCCACAGATACCCCAGCCACAAGAGCAGGGTGCTGTGCGGCAGGGGGCGCGGCATTATGGCGTGATTTCAAGCTTCGTTCTCCTCGTCCTAGCGCCCATCGCGTTGGTTGGATGGTACTTAGAAACGCGTGCAGCCGACCAGTTTGTAAGCCGCGCAGGGTTTTCTGTGCGTGCGCAAGAGCCCGCAATGCCCGTTGGTTTTTTGGAGGGGCTAGGGACGGTCGGGAACAGCGCGGCGACGGACACAGATATCTTGAATGCGTTTATCCGAAGCCAAGAAATGGTTGAACTCATCGACGCGCGCCTGGATTTGCGCAGCCGGTTTAGCCTGCCGTCAAATGACCCGGTTTTCGCGTTTGACCCAACCGCGCCGGTGGAGGATTTGGCACGCTATTGGCGCTCGATGGTGGACGTGCGATACGACACCGGCACCGGGCTGATTGAGCTGGAGGTGCGCGCGTTCACGCCCGATGATGCGGCTGATATTGCTCAGGAAATCTTGGATCAGTCGAGTGTGATGATCAATCGTCTTAGCGCAATCGCCCGAGATGATGTGACCGGATATGCCCGCGCCGAGCGCGATGCTGCGGTGGCGCGTTTGAAAGGCGCGCGCCAGGCTTTGACAGAGTTCCGCGCGACGACGCAAATGATTGATCCGCAGGCCGATATTCAAGGGCATATGACCGTTTTGATCTCGCTGCAGCAGACGTTGGCTGAAACCTACATTCAGCACGATCTTTTGGCGGAAACGAGCCGGGTTGATGATCCGCGACTTGTGAATTTGATGCGTGAAATCAATGTTATCGATGCTCGAATTGAAACTGAGCGTGAGAAGTTTGGCCTAGGGTCCGATCAGTCCGGCACGTTCTCCCAAATTCTCACGCAATTTGAAGAGCTGCGCGTGGATCTTGAGTTCGCCCAATCCGCCTACCTGAGTGCTTTGGCGAATTATGATGCCGCGCGGCGCGACGCCCAAAAGCAAAGTCGATACCTAGCGGCCTATGTGAACCCAACACTGCCGGAACGCGCTGAGTTTCCGCAAAAAGCGATGACGCTTGGTCTCGTTGCCCTGTTTTGCAGTTTAGTTTGGGGGATGTTGTGCTTGATCTACTACAGCTTGCGCGACCGCGCATAGATCACAGTTCAGCGATGATCGAGGTCGAAAACATTTCCAAGAGTTTTGGCCGCGGGCGACATCGCAAGACCGTGGTCGCCGATGTGACCCAACGCTTTCCAAAGGCGCGCTCTGTGGCTCTTCTTGGCCGCAATGGTGCCGGGAAATCCACCCTGTTGCGAATGATCGCAGGAACGCTTGATCCTGACGCCGGCACCATCCGTAGACACGGGCGTGTCTCTTGGCCCGTTGGCTTTTTGGGATCTTTTCATGGCGATCTAACGGGTGCGCAGAATGTGCGTTTTATCGCACGCGCCTATGGCGTTGAAACGGATCAACTCGTTGACTTTGTGAGATCATTCGCCGAATTGGGGCGCGACTTCCACCAGCCGTTTAAGTCGTACTCGTCCGGTATGCGATCGCGCTTTGCTTTTGGCGTCTCCATGGGCATCGCTTTCGACACCTACCTAATTGATGAAGTCACCTCGGTCGGTGACGCGGCCTTTAAGCGAAAAAGCACTGCCTTTTTGCAAGACCGTTTGCAACATAGCGGTGCAATCGTGGTGTCGCACGGGGTGGGCTTGTTACGTCGGATTTGCGATTGCGGCGCAGTCTTAGAGGCAGGATCGCTTCGGTTTTACGACGATTTGGATGAGGCCATCGCTGTTCACGAGGCGAATTTGTCGGCCCGAAGCGCCTAACGACCAATAACGCGCGCCAGACAAGGTTTATACGATGGCGTCTTTATAGTTTCTTTTGCGACGCCGACTGGATACGCCTGGATCTTACAGTGCACCGCTGTTTTGATTGTGCAGTCTCAGAAAACAGGCAGATCTATGTCGGACCTTGATCACTATGGCGGGAAGCTCGACTTCAGCGAGGACATGGCCTATGGCGATTACCTTCGCCTAGAGCACATACTCACCGCGCAGCATCCACGCTCAGACGCGCATGATGAGATGTTGTTCATTATCCAGCACCAGACATCAGAACTTTGGATGCGGTTGGCGATCCACGAACTAAAGGCTGCACGCACTGCAATTGCAAACGGTGAAATGCAACCTGCCTTCAAAATGTTAACGCGGGTTGCGCGGATCTTCGAACAATTGAATGGCGCTTGGGATGTTCTTCGGACCATGACACCGAGTGAATACACAACATTCCGCCCCGACCTGGGCAACTCTTCCGGGTTTCAATCCCACCAATACCGGATGATCGAGTTCATTTTGGGCAACCGGCAGGCAACGCTTATGAAAGTACACGCGCACGTGCCATCTGCTTGGGATGCGCTGCAGACCGAAATGGCGACGCCAAGCCTCTATCAAACGGTGCTGCACGTCGTTGCGGCGCGTTTGGACACCAATATTGTCACGAGTGCGCCAGCGTCAGAGCCTTGGGTGGCGCAAGACGCCATCCGGGACATGTGGAAAACAGTTTATGAAAGTCCTACACTCCATTGGCAATACTACGAACTTGCCGAAAAACTGGTCGACCTTGAAGATTACTTCCGCCGTTGGCGGTTCAACCATGTCACGACAGTCGAACGGATTATCGGCTTCAAACGCGGCACTGGCGGCACTGCGGGCGTCGGCTATCTTCGCAAGATGTTAGAGGTGGAACTGTTTCCGGAGCTTTGGGCGGTAAGGGGCGTGCTATGACTGTATTGCGCAAAGAGCTATTCGATTTGCCGGAGGACCTCATCTATCTGGATGGGAACTCGCTTGGCCCGCTGCCCAAAGGAGCAACGGAGCGTGTGGGCAAAATGATCCAAGATGAATGGGGCCAGATGGTGATCCGTGGCTGGAACCGGGCCGGTTGGATGGCGCAGCCGTCGCGTGTGGGGGACCGGGTCGCACAGCTAATTGGTGCACCAACAGGCTCAGTGGTCATGGGCGACACGTTGTCCATTAAGGTTTATCAAGCCCTGGCGTCAGCGCTGAAGTTAAAGCCAGGCAGACGCAAAATCCTCAGTGATACCGGAAATTTCCCCACCGATCTTTATATGGCAGACGGGCTCATCCGGAGCTTGGATCAGGGGCATGAATTGGCGGTTGTCGCGCCAGAAGACGTTTTGGACCATATCTCTGAAGACGTCGCGGCGGTTATGCTGACGCAAGTCGACTACCGGACCGGACGTTTGCATGACATGGCGACGATGACACAAGCCGCCCATGCGGCGGGGGCTATCATGATCTGGGATTTGGCGCATTCAGCCGGCGCTTTGCCGGTCGACCTGGGACGCGCACAGTGCGAGTTTGCCGTAGGATGCACCTACAAGTACCTCAATGGTGGGCCAGGCGCCCCGGCATTTATCTATGTGCGCCCGGATTTGGCGGATGAGGTCGAGCCCGCATTGGCAGGGTGGTTGGGCCATGCCGCGCCGTTCGCCTTTGATTTGGAATATCGACCCGCGCCGGGGATTGAGCGCATGCGTGTCGGCACGCCGCCTGTGATGCAGATGACTGCGCTCGATGCTGCCCTCGATGTGTGGAACGGTGTCGATATGTTCGAGTTGCGTGAAGCTTCCATAGCGTTACAGGAGGTGTTCATCGCAGAGGTTGAGGCCCGTGTTCCCGACCTTAAGCTGGCCAGTCCCCGGAACGCATCGCAGCGCGGCAGCCAGGTCAGTTTTGCGCATCCCGAGGGGTATGCTGCGATGCAGGCGCTGATTGAGCGTGGTGTGATTGGTGACTTCCGTGCGCCAAACATCATGCGTTTTGGGTTCACGCCGCTTTACATCGACGTGGAGGACGTGCGCAGGGCTGTCGATCACATCGGCGCAGTCTTTGAAACGCGTGCCTGGCAAGAGGCGCGGTTTCAAATCCGCGCGGCGGTCACCTAGGCGGCTGAGACCTCGAACAGGTCGTTCAAGAGCCGTGGAATGTGCTCTTTAAAACGAAAGAACCCATGTGTGGCCCGCGGCCAACATGCCGTGTCATAGGCCCGCCTGCGGCGCACAATTGGAATGTCGACGCGCGCCGCTAGGGCCGCCAGCTGATCGGCAACGGGACCGACCGGCGCGTAGGCTGTGACGATCTGTTCAAGACCTGCAGCTTGTGCCCAATGCACCAATGCATCTGCGGTATCGGCGGTCACCTCTGGGGTAATCTGGTGCCGATGCAACGTATCCACAAACGCCGCGTCCAGAAACGCCGTTTGGTGCGGCGCGATGGCAAGGCGGCTTAGATCGCGTTCAGCGCGCAGGACGGCGACAGACGTGATGTCGACTTCCGACGTCAAGAACCCTGGCGACAGATCTTCGGCATGCAGGATCAACCCCGTACGCCGCCCTGTCTGGGCCATGACTTGCGGCGCGATCGCCTCTGGCTTTGGTACGTCAGGACCTGTCAACGCCGGAGCCGAGGTGGCCAATTGCCATTTGGGATGAAAGCGCCCTTCCGTGTATTTCGAAATGTTCGACGTCCGTGCCAAATAGGTTTTTCCCGGCGTTTGAAGCCCGGCGACCCAACGCCAACTGAGCGTGTTGGAGGCAGGATCACCATCAAGAAGCTGCCGAAGGAAAAAATCGGCACCCAATGCCCATGGCAGGCGTAGCGTAAAGGTCCAGATTGAAGCAAACCACATGCGTGCGTGATTGTGTAGATATCCGGTGGCAACCAGTTCCTTTGCCCAAGCGTCAAAGCAATCGATACCTGTTTCGCCTTTGCACGCGGCCTGCCATTCATTGCGCAAACCAGACTGCGTTTGCACATCATTCAAAGCGTGGCGGAGATCTCGTTGGTAGCTGCGCCAAACCGCGGGGCGCATTTCAAGCCAACCCTTCCAATAGGTGCGCCAAAACACCTCTTGGATAAATTTTTCGGCCGTCGAGACTGAATATCGGGCAAGGACGGTCTGCAACACCTCTTCCTCGGTCAAAAGCCGGGTGCGGATATAGGGCGACAGGGTCGAGACGTCCGTGTGCGCGCCAGGGCCCATGTCGTAGTTCCGCCGCGCCGCGTAGGTCTTGCCGCATTTTGGGAGGAACGCGCGCAGCCGCGTCAAAGCCTCGGTGCGGTTGGGAGGGAAATGGGTCAAGGCGTCTGTCATGCCTGGGAGGTATCGCGGACCGGGTGGGGATCAATGCGTGCCCAAGAAACCAGGTAAATCTTTAAATCTCTATTGGTCGCCTTGCGGTGGGTCTGAATTTTCGCCACCGGTTCAATGAACAGCGCCTTCCAGTCGGTCGGCCCCCTTGCAGCCCCTTATGGGCAATACTAAGACTCTGGCAATTGTTCGCAGGCTATGGTGCCTGCGCACCACATAAAG
>CAWUIP010000072.1:0-17971 GCA_963922415.1 uncultured Aliishimia sp.
GCACTTTGGGCTCTGAACCGCCATCGGAGCTAATGCAGCACCTGATTTGGCGGACAGCAGGAGCGTCGTCGTTGACGGCCCTGACCGGTCGCTCAGTCATGGACAGACTGCTGCGCTTGCAGCCCGGTTTGCGGTCATACGCTGCAGCTGCGCAATCTTGTGGTGCGCGAACTTCATAGTCTTTTGATAGAAATGCTTTTTCGACTTATTAGCGCCAAGGTTGCTCTGGCGCTTTGCGGCCGTGGCGAAATCAGTTGGGACAGTGTGGTCGGAGGAGTCTTGAACGCCAAAGCGGACGCGCTGCCAATGGCGCCAAACTGGCGGGCGATGCACGGTAGGGTATCTGCGCGGCCTTAGTCACTCGAAAAAGTTCGGATGGGTCTTGTGAATGAACTCAATTGTCTCATCCAGTCGCGACAGATGTGCCCGGACCGCGTCCTGAGCAGCGCCAAGATCTCTTGAGGACAAACAGTCAGCGATCCTGCGATGGTCTGCCAATATCGACGTGGCTTCGCTGGATTTTTCGAGGCTCAAAAGGCAAAGGCGATCTACCTTCTGCTTGCAGTCAAGCATGACTTCGAAGGCTGCAGGGTTGCCACTCAAAACGTAAATCAACTTGTGAAAATCATAATCTAATGCGTGGAACTTTGTCAGGTCGCCAAGTGTGAGGGCTTTTTCCTGCTGCTCAATATTTGCGGCCAGCTTTGCTTGGCAATCTGCATTCCAGACTTGGACGGCTCGATAAACGATTTCCAGTTCGACGGCCCTACGGACCAGTCGGGCAAGCTCCACGCGTTCCATGGAAAAACCGCGAACTTCGGTTGCTTTCTGCGGCCTGATCAACAACAGATCGTCATTTCCAAGCCGTGTGAATGCATTCCTGACGGGCTGGCGCGAAACGCCAAATCGGCGCGCGACTTCGGTCTCAGATAGTTTTGTACCGGGAAGAATTTCGAGCGAGATTATTTCGTCATGCAGCTTTTCATAGACTGCATCGGTACTGGTTCGTCTGACTATATCTTCCACGAATCCTCTCTCGCATCCTTGGGGCGTTCGCAGACAAGTTTCTGCTTTTGCGTCACTAAGTATCTGAAACCGCGTCGATATACATCCTTTTTCAAAGGTCGCAAACCACTGCAGATCCTGAACCTTATGAAGGGTGCGGACACCGTCAGAGTCAAGCAAACTGGGATACTAGGTGACGATTGTTGACAAATCTTGGATACTAGTACTCAGTATAGAGGCAGTGATTCCGGCTCTGGGAGGAAGCAGGAAGCGTCGCTTCTGTCGATCTCCTCACCTTCGAAACGCCAGGTCCTGTCAAAAATTCAACGGGGAGGAGAACCCATGACTTTTACGAAATCGCTGTTTACGGCTGCCACTGCTGTTGCTCTCATCGCAACTTCGGCGTCCGCGGAAAGCTGGCGCGCCTGGAACATTCACAACGACGGCCACCCGAATACGGCCGCAATGGACAAGTTCGCTGAGCTTGTCGATGCCGCCACAGGTGGCGAGATCACTGTTGACGTGTTCCACGGCGGGGTTCTGGGCTCACAGCCTGACGCGCTGGAGCAAGTCCGCATCGGTGCCATTGAAATCGGCAACTTTAATCTTGGCCCCATTGGGCCAATGGTCAAAGAGGCGAACCTTGTGTCCTTGCCGTTCATCTTCAAGAGCGTGCCGCACATGTTCCGTGTCATGGAAGGTGAAGCAGGCCAAACAGTAGCAGCCGCGATGGGCGAGGCAGGCGTGTTGCCCCTTGCTTGGTTTGACGCGGGCGCGCGGTCCTTCTACAGCCAAAAGCCGATCAACACGCCAACGGATGTTCAAGGCTTGAAGATCCGAGTGATGAACAACGATCTCTACACATCCATGATCTCCGCCATGGGCGGCAATCCATCCCCGATGGCATTTGCCGAGGTGCAGCAAGCGTTGAAGACAGGCGTTGTGGACGGTGCTGAAAACAACTTCCCTTCTTTCAAGAACGTTGGCCACTACGAAGTGACCACCCACTATTCGCTGTCCGAGCACCTGATCATTCCAGAGTGTATTTGCGTGAACACAGCCAAGTTCAACGCTTTGTCTTCAGAGATGCAGGAAGCTGTCCGCGGCGCCGCGCAAGAAGCCGCTCTTGTTCAGCGTGAGCTTTGGGCCGTCGGATCAGAGCAGGCGCGCAAGGACGTGGAAGCCGCCGGGATCGCCGTGAATGAGATTGCTGATAAGGCACCTTTCCAGGCGGCGATGGATACCGTTTACGCCGACTACTTGGCGGCGAACCCCGACATGCAGGCCCTCGTCGATATGGCGAAAGCCACCGACTAACCTGATCCGCGCAGTTAAGAACAAGCGTCCGGCCCTTACTAAGGCGGCCGGGCGCCTTTTCTAAGGAGAGGCTCATGAGCGAGCACAAAGACGGACCGGCGTTTTTGCGACCAATGGACAAAACCTTTGATGTTTTGTCTAAGGCTTGCGTCCTTGTCGCCGGGATCGCGCTTGTCTTTATGACCGCGATCTTCGCATGGCTGGTCTTTGGACGGTATGTGCTGAACAACACGCCGACATGGGTCGAGCAAGTCTCGCTCCTTTTGGTCATGGTCATTGCATTTCTGGGGGCCGCCGCCGGTGTGCACAACCATACGCATCTTTCTGTTGTGATCTTTCGCAATATTGTCCCGACGCCAGTGCGTACGATGTTCGTCGCTGTCTCGGACATCCTGATGGCCGGGTTCGGCGGGATGATGTTCTGGTACGGGATCGAACTGACCAAGTTCAAATGGAACACCCTTATCCCTTTGATCCAGTGGTCAGAAGGTCTGCGCTCACTCCCACTGACACTCTGCGGCGCTCTTCTGTTTCTCTTTTCCGTTGGTCACCTCATTCGCCTGTTTCTTGGCCGGGATGAGCGCCAAGACAATATAGATCAGGGCTAGTCATGGGACTGATGCTACTTCTTGGCGTGTTTGCCCTGTGCGTTGTCATCGGCACGCCAGTGGCTTTTGCCCTCGGCATCTCGGCTTTGGCGGCGTTCTGGTACGAAGGTCTGCCGCTCTTTGTCGGGTTTCAAAGGATCGTTTCGGGGGTCAACGTATTTTCCCTCATGGCGATCCCGTTTTTCATCTTCGCAGGCGAGTTGATGTTTCATGGCGGGATCGCCATGCGACTGGTCAAGTTCGCTCAAGCCGCAGTTGGCGCGGTGCGCGGTGGTCTGGGGATCGTCAATGTTTTCTCGTCCATGCTATTTGGCGGGATCTCGGGATCTGCCATCGCGGACATCTCAGCGCTCGGATCGATCCTGGTGCCTGTGATGAAGGACAAAGGCTATGATGCCGACTACGCGGTCAACGTCACGGTCACATCCTCCATCGCCGGGATCATCATACCGCCCAGCCACAACATGATCATCTTTGCGCTGGCCACGGGCGGCGCGGTTTCGATCTCCAAGCTGTTTCTGGCAGGCGTCGTGCCGGGTGTACTGATGTGCTGCTGCCTTGCGATTGCGGCCTATGTGGTGGCCGTCAAGCGCGGCTACAAAGCCGAACAATTCCCGGGTTGGACGGCCTTGGCCATTGCCTTTGTCGGCTCAATACCCGGCCTACTGACAGCGGTGATTATCGTCGGCGGAGTGCTGTCCGGCGTCTTTACGGTGACCGAGTCCGGCGCTTTTGGCGCCATGTATGCTTTCATCGTGACACTTGTTGTTTACCGCAGCCTCAGTTGGGAAGGCTTCAAAGAGGCGGTGATCTCTTCGGTACGGACCACATCAATGGTCATGATCCTGATCGCCTGTGCGGCTGCGTTTGCCTACATGTTAACGTTCAACCGCGTGCCGACCAAAACGGTCGAGTTCCTGCTCGGCATCACCGAAAACCCGATCCTGATCCTTTTGATGATCAACGCGGTTCTGCTGCTTTTGGGTATGATCATGGACATGGCGGCGCTGATCCTAATCTGCACACCGATCTTCCTGCCAGTCATGAACATGCTCGGCATCGATCCGGTACAATTTGGCATGATCCTTTTGGTGAACCTCGGCTTGGGCCTGTGCACACCACCGGTCGGCACCTGTCTGTTTGTGGGGTGCGCCGTTGGCAAGCTGCCGATGGAGAAAGCCGTCAAGACGATCTGGCCGTTCTACCTCGCAATCTTTGCAGCGCTCATGCTGATCACCTTCATACCCTCTATCTCGCTCACATTACCAAACTTGGTGATTGGCAAATGACCGACGGAGTGCACGGCGCGTGTTAACGATCAAGAGACTGGACATCAGCGACGCCCACCGCTTGATCGCAGGTGCGCGTGCCAAAGCGGAAGAAATCGGCGTGCCAATGTGCATCGCCGTCACTGACGAAAGCGGCAACCTCATCGCTTTTGAGCGGATGAACGGTGGTAAGACCACCAGCATTCAACTGGCCATCGACAAAAGCTTTACCGCAACCGGGATCCAAAAGGGCACTGATGCTTTGGGCGCTGTAAACCAGCCCGGCATGCCCGCCCATGGAATCTCGTCTGCTCTGGGCGGGCGCATGGTTGCTGTTGCGGGCGGTCTGCCAATCATGTCAGACGGTTCCGTCGTCGGTGGCATCGGCGTGAGTTCCGGATCGCCCGCACAGGATTTCGAAGTGGCGCAAGCGGGCGCTACTGCATTCGAAAGCATGCCCGCGTGACAGTATAAAGGAGCGAGATATGACAGCCCCAAAAATTGGATTCATTGGTCTGGGCCTCATGGGCGGAAACATGGCCGAGTGCCTACAAAACAACGGATATGACCTCGTGGTAATGGGCAGGAAACGTAGCGCCGTTGAGCCTGCACTCGCGCGAGGCGCAGTTGAGGCCAGCACGCCGAAAGAGCTCGCAGAAGCAAGTGACATCGTCATGCTCTGCGTCACCACTTCGAACGCTGTCGAAAGCTTGATCTACGGCGACCTAGGCATCCTCGCGGGTATCAAACCGGGTGCCACGGTTATCGATTTTGGCACCTCCATTCCGGCATCGACCCAAAAGATCGGGGCAGATCTGGCTGCAAAAGGTGCGGGCATGATCGACGCGCCGCTGGGGCGCACGCCTGCACACGCTAAGGACGGATTGCTGAACATCATGGCCGCGGGCGACATGGACACCTTTGAAAAGATGAAACCAGTGCTCGACGTGCTTGGTGAAAACGTCTTTCACCTTGGTCCGCTCGGGTCTGGCCATGTAACAAAGCTGATCAATAACTTCATGGGCATGACAACCGTATGTACGATGAGTCAGGCTTTCGCAGTCGCCAAACGCGCCGGAATTGAGACACAGCAGCTCTTCGACATCATGTCTGCGGGCCCGTCCAATTCGCCCTTTATGCAATTTTGCAAGAACTACGCGGTCGACAATGTCAGCGATCTTGGCTTTTCAATCGCGAACGCTGCCAAGGACATCGGCTATTTTGTGCAAATGACACAAGACATGTGCACCCAATCCGAGATCGCGGAAGGTACTGCCGCCAACCTTGCCGCCGCGCTCGAGGCAGGCATGGGCGATGGCAATGTCCCTGAAATCTATGATTTGTTTTTGCAACGAGATGAATAACTGCGCCGCACTTGCCATGCTTTGTCTTGTGCAATGATTTCAGCTTTGAAGGACCCCCACATGAAACTTGCAGGACATACCGCCATCGTCACCGGAGCAGGCCGTGATATTGGCGCCGCCGCAGCCATCAAACTGGCCTCTCAGGGCGCGAAGATAGCCATCAACTACTTCGCCAGCAGCGCAGGTGCAGATGAGGTCGTCGGGCACATCAAGGCCGGTGGAGGGCAGGCATTTGCGATGCAAGGCGATCTGACCAAGCCTGAGGATGTGTCGGCGTTGGTTGAACGAACTCTATCCGAATACGGCAAGATCGACGTACTGGTGAACAACGCTGGCGGCTTGGTGGCGCGCAAAACCATAGCGGACTGTTCATTGGAACATTGGCGCACAGTGATGGATCTCAACCTCACCAGCACTTTTATGATGATCAAGGCATGCCTTGCCCATATGAAAACCGGTGCAATCGTAAACATTGCAAGTCAGGCCGCGCGCGATGGTGGTGGCCCGGGCTCCGTCCCCTATGCCACCTCTAAAGGGGCGATCATGACGATGACGCGCGGCCTGGCCAAAGAGCTTGGCCCTGATATCCGCGTCAACGCGTTGTGCCCTGGCATGATCGACACCGACTTTCACAACATTCATACGCCAGATGCCGGCCGCCGCGGTTTTGAAGCCAACGCGCCTGTCAAGCGGCAAGGCACAACCGAAGACGTTGCCAACCTAGTTCTCTTTCTTGCCTGCGACGACAGTGCATTCATTACGGGAGCGAACATGGATATCAATGGCGGTATGGTCTTTTCCTGAAACCTGATATCGCCGACGGGTGTCGCGTTTTGTCCGGGTAAGTCCTCTGCGTTTTGGCCCTTTGCTGCCGTTGCCCGATGACGAGCAATACTTTGCTGCGGCCCGTCCGAGCCGCCGCTCGCGGCACGTGTTGTCTCCTTCCCATCTTCGCCAGTCCCCCTCTGTGGAAAATCGCTGACTTAGTCGGCTGCGCTTCGTCGGGCCATCACACCGACAGCAATGCGGGCCGTCAACGCACTGGCCGAGCTTTGTTCAAGGATCATCGGCCCCTCAGGACTGCCGGGAAAAAACAACAGCCACGTGTCGTCTTCGGCCGTTGTCAGCACGCTGATCACATCGGCTTCTTGAACTGTGTTGTGCGCACAATGAAGCGTTCGATGCACCCCGGCAGCTGCGGGCGCAGAAAGCGCGTCCACGGCAGAACCGGCGACGCCGTTCTCTAATCCCAAAGCCTGCATGGCTCTCACCGCCGTATCGCGTTGGGCGTCACCGGCGCTTTGAATTTTGGCAAACACATCGTCTTTTGCTTCGATGCGATGGTCGCTCTCCACCGGCTCTAGCGACGCCCCAAGAAACCCTGCGCATGCCCCTGCCGCAGTCATCACGTCGTCGTATCGCATCACATCAAACATCCCATCGGGGCGGCGCGAAAGCGCGAAAAAGGTGTCGCCCGCGCCATGAACGGTCAGCCGGTATAGTCCGGTATCGGCCTTGCGTTCGGCCACAAGCACCAGCGCTGGGTTAGCCAATGCCAGGACAAAAGCAGTCATGTCTTCGGTGAAATTGAGACCCGTTGCAGGATCCCCGATGAGGCGGCCAGCCTCTATCAGCCGAGCTTCACCGCCAGCCAGCCAATCCTCCGCGTATTCCGGCGACGCCGTGAACGTATCTCCCCAACCGATGACAGTCTCCGTCCGCGAAAAAGCGAACGCATAGGCGAGTTCCGACGGATGAAGCGGCGCGTCCACTGCAGTTACCTCCAAACAAAGCGCGAGGTGCGCGCTGACGTCTCTTTTGCGGTTGTGTTTGTCGTGGACCCCAAGGGGTCTTGGGGCAATGCGTCGGGTTCCGGCGCGACCGTTGCGAGGCTTTGGCGCGCAGAGTCAATGACCGCTGCAACACGAAGGCCTGCAGCCTCCTCGCTATCCTGTGTCTTTGACGACCGCCCAAACTTCCCCAAAAAACCATCAATGCGTTTCGAGATCGCATCGCGCACGGACTTTAGCTTCTTATCAACCGCAACAAACGCGTCATCGAGTTTGCGCACGAGGTAATCGTCCCCCACCTCTTTGATCCAAAAGAGCACACCGCTAACCTGGCCGGAAAACGGACTATCTGGGCCCAAAATCTCAAGCTTGTTGTCCAAGTAGTTGTATCCAGGACCCTGATTGTGAAACGTGTTCAAATACCCCGCAGCATCGTGCACGACGCCGTGCAGTGCGATGGGATTGTCTGGATCAAGATGCAGTGCCGTGCCAAACCCCGGCGCAAAGTTGTTGTTGGCCCCCACAAGCCCTCCGGTTGGGCTTAGAAGCGAGCCAAAAACTTCGTGAATACCAAACGCGTCCCCAAGAACCTTGCCAAACATGAGTTGCCCGCGCGAGGCCATGAAGTCGGGATGCCGATCTTCATCCAAATCTGGTGCGGAATCGTCCTTGCCGACTGCGATGGCCTGCTGTTGTTTCTGGACCACCAAAAACCGCCCATAGTCGACGTCTAACGCTTCGGCAGTCGGGGGAATTCCCACGATCTGTGCCAATGACACCATGGTGCTTTCCCGCTCGGACCCACCGACGCCACGCCTGATGGCACGCATCAGGTCTTTTAACTTTGGGTCGCCTTCCCCTTTAAAGACCGTGTCCGTCAGTGACAGCATATAGTCGTCTTCAAACAAGGCATTGGGGTCTGCCTGCGTCAGGTCAGTTTCGATCAGGTCTTGCACCGCAAGCTGCGAAAGCTCTTCGTTGGCGTGCGCATTCACTGCAATAACAGGCGGTTGCTGCACAGGCCCGCTTTGGCCAAGAGCAGGAGCGCCGATATAACGCTTCAGAAAAGCGCGTTGGTTTTCGGTTAGCTGAGTCACACATCGGTCCGATCAAAGACAGCGCTAGCTTTGCACGACTATCGAATTTCCGAAAGCCGCATCATCGCAAAAATTCACGCATGAAGTGTACCGCAATAGACCAGCCTCGTATGCGCGCGGCCCCGACCAACAGACATCCACGCACGGGTGTTTTGCCCTACCCGCGCGTGGGGCCCAGCCGGTGGACGCCTGTGAAAATGACCATATTGCCCCAAGACAAAGCCCGGCCGACCCAAGTGACCATTCCCACAGAAACCATGGCTGAGGCATAAACTCAGATCAGCTGCTGAGCGTAAAGCGACGCGCCAAGTACGACAGGATCGACCCCGCGCGCCGCCAACCTTAGATCGCCGCGCCAATGCTTTGTAGGTAGGCGAAGCCTTGTGGGATGTCCTCATGGCGTTTGAGTTCCAACACCAGATGTGGCGCGCTGTCCAACTCTGCCAAGCCACGGAACACTTCGATCCACTCGATATGGCCCTCACCCGGTGCCCAATGGCGATCAGCATATCCATCCGTGTCTTGGATATGAACGTGTTTGAGCAGGTTTCCGGCATCCCGAACATACACATCGACTGGCGGCGCGTCTGATGCGCGCTGTGCGATCTGCGCATGGCCAGTATCAATCGACAGCGCAAGCGCGGGCGACCCGATCAGTTCTACCATCTCGCGGCGGATTTGCGGCGTGATATCTTGGATGTTTTCCAAAACCATCTGAACGCCATGCGCTTCACCCAGCTTCAACGCGGGGCCCATAACATTTTGGACGTCTGCCGCGACTTGCTCCACCAGCGTGGAAAAGCCCTCTTTGACGAAATTGAACCGATTGTACTCGTGCCAGTTATTGAAGGGCGAATGGATGACCATCTGCACAGCACCCAATGCTGCGGCGGCCTCAACGGCTTGCGCGTATTTCTCGCCGATATGCTTGGCCATATCGGGCTCGGGGTTGGCAATATCGAGCCCAAAGAACGGCCCGTGTATGCCAAGACGCCCTTCAAAACCTTGCGTGGCCGCTTTGGCGTGTGCCACCACGTCCTGCCAACCTGACTGGTAGGTTTGCGGCAGAGCAAAGTCTTGAATTTCCAGGTCACGATGGTCGGAATAAAGCCAGTCGCGATGGACATCGATGGTGTCGATCATCAGCGCGGCGCCAATCTTAAGCGGGGTCATGCGAACTTCCTTTTGGTCGAGTGCCGAGGCCAATGCGGCCTTGGCTCAGGCCTAGCGGTTTTTGCAGACAGTTTCGTAACAGGAGCCGCCACATCACATGGCGCGTTGTCGCGCATGCCCCCGAGTGGCCCCGCCAGTGATCTATGCCCTGACACAAAACCTTTGGCTGAATGTGATCTATCAACAGAAAAGTGACGTTCGCCCGTAAACGCGACTGCTGCCAAAGGCCTAACAAAAGGGAACAGTCATGGCGCCAAGTGATGTGGCCAATTGGTCCGATGCCGCAGATCAGTGGATTGCATGGGTGCGGGCAGAGAACCATGACGCCTTTTGGGCCTACCGCTCCGAATTCGAGGCGTTCGTCGGCGAAAGCAGCGGCAAAGCTCTAGAGATCGGCGCAGGAGAGGGGCGGATCTGCCGGACCTTGCAAGCGCTGGGTTACAGGATGACGGCCCTTGAACCGGTTCCCGCCCTATTGAAGGCTGCGCGCGATAGCGGCTCGGCAGAGGCTTACATCGAAGCGCCAGCATCGCACGTGCCCGTGGCAGACGACACCTTTGATCTGGTCGTCCTCTACAATGTCTTAATGGACGTCGACGACCTTGATAGCGCTGTGAACGAAGCGGCACGCGTCTTACGCCCGCAAGGTCGCATGATCGTTGGCATCGTTCACCCGATATTTGACATTTATTCCACGCAGAACCGCGGGCATGCGGTAACGCCATACTTTGGCAAGACCGCTTTTGATGTGGAAATCACGGGCGACGGTCCCACGATGCGGTTTCGCGGCTGGCAACGCCCGCTCAGCGACTATGTCAATGCCTGCACTGCGGCGGGGCTGTTTATCGAACGGATGCACGAACCGCTGCCTGACTCCAATCATCCAGTTACCGCAAAGCACCCCGACTGGACGCAAGTTCCGCTCTTTTTGTGGTTAGAACTGCGCCCACGGCCCCGCGCACTCAAATAGGAGACAGGCGCATGAAGATCGCCCCTTACGACCCCAATCGTTTTGATCAAGCTGTCGATCACTATGTGGCCGCGCGGGTGCGCTATGCGCCTGACCTCATCGCCTGGCTGGCGCGGGATGTCGGTGTCGCGGGCAAAGCCGTGCTCGATCTGGGCTGTGGGCCGGGCTTTATCGCCAATGCCATCGCGCCGCAGGCAGGGTCGGTTCTGGGCCTGGACCCCAGCCCAAATATGATCGCCGCCGCGATGCAGACCGCTGCCCCAAACGCGCAATTCGCTGTTGGCAGTTCCGAGGATCTGAGCACGGTCACGGCGCCCGTCCAACTTGTGACCATGGGCCGGTCCTTCCACTGGATGGATCGCACGCAAACTGTCGCGGATTTGGACCCGCTGATCGCCCCAGACGGCGCGATTGCGCTGATCAACGATCGCGCGGTCGATGTGCCAATGAACGCATGGTGGCGCGCCGCGAACACCGTCGCCAAAAGCTTCGCCGTGCGCGACGATTACAATAAACACCGCACCTCCGACGATTGGGTGCCCCATGAAGAGATGTTGATCGGGTCCGCCTTCTCTCACCTGCGGCGTATCTCTGTGTTTCAGACACATGTCTGGACCTACGAGACATTTCTGCGGAACACCCTATCGCGGTCCGCAACGACCGAAGCGCTGCTGGGCACGCAACGCGCCGAGATGGAGACCGCTTTGCGCGCGGCACTTGCCCCCTTTGGCCCGGGTCCTTGGACCAGCCTGAACGAGCACATCGCGCTGATCGCACGGCGGGCCAGCCCGTGACCGGCCCCGCCACCTTTGAAGACGCCTAAGCCCTAAAGCGTTATGCGAAAAACCTGAATCATCTAACGCTGCCTGAAATCATAGATTTCAACGCGTTAGATGATGCCTGATGCTTCATGTATTTCGTCAAACGCTGTAGTCACGTCAACGACGCTGGCAACCTTCAACCCCCGCCCGAACCTTGATCCCCTGGATCATAGGTCCACCGATACGCGGGCGGCGTTGGGCCTTTGTTCCGCCCACCCTGCTGCATCTGCTCCCAGGCATGGGCCAAGATTCCGACCGAGCGGGACAGGCAGAAAAGACCGCGCGCCAGGGGTGGGGCAAAGCCTAACTCGGCATAGATCACGGCGGTCGCGCCGTCGATATTCATCGGGATCGGGCGGCCCTTCTCAGCGCTTATCTGGGCTTCGATGGCACGCGCGGTCTCCGCAAAGGCGCCACTGCAGATGCCGTCACGCTGCGCCTCTTGAACCAGTCCCATCAGGCGTGGCGCCCGCGGATCGGTGGGTTTGTGAAAACGGTGCCCAAAGCCAGGCAGAATAGCGCCGTGCAGATCGCGCCAGGCGTCCAAAGCACTCGGCAGATCGCCTTCATGGCCCTGTACGAAGTGATAAAGTTCAACCGCCTGCTCGCCTGCACCCCCATGCACATCGCCCAACAGGTTCACCGCACTCGCCATCGCATTGTTCAACGGCAAACCGCAGGTGACCGCCATGCGCGCCGTGGCGATGGAGGGCGCTTGCGGCCCGTGATCAACCGCCGCCACAAGCGCTGCCTCAAAAAGGCGCGTTTGCCCCTCGGTGGGCACATCGCCGCGCACCATCAGCCAGATCATCTGCGGGAAGGTCAAAGCACCGATCAGGTCTTCTATCGGACGGCCCCGTATGTCGATCCGCCCGGGCTCCATGTCGATAATCGCGGTGCGCCACCAATCAGAAACGTCGCTCATACCACACCGTCCCGCGCCAGCGTGGCGAGATCCTCGGCGGTCACGCCAAAGGCACCGTAGATCGCGGCATTGTCTTGGCCCAGCGCGGGTGGCGGCAGGTCTGGCGCGGGACGCCGACCATCGACCATCACAGGCGAGGCCGTGACAGGCAGCGTTTCACCGTCACACGGCACCTGGGCCACCAGCCCACGGTCGCGCACCTGGGGCGCCTTCAAAACCTGCGGCACGGTCAAAACTGGGCCCGCCGGCACCCCCTTTGCACTCAGTTCGCGGACCCAGTCGGCGGCATTGCGTGTTTGCAGCACCTCTTCCAACGCCGCGCGCAGGGCCACTCGGTTGCGCTTGCGATCCTCGCGCGTGGCATAATCTGGATGCGTCAGCAGATCAGCGCGGCCCAAATGCCGGGCCAGCGTCTCCCACTGTGCGTCGCGATTGGCGGCAATATTGATCGGCTGATCCGCAGTGCGAAACGTGCCCGACGGCGCCGAAGTTGTGTTCTCATTGCCCTGGGCCTGCGGTGTGACGCCACCAATCAGATGATTGGACACGACCCAGCCCATCGCCGACAGGACCGCATCGGTCATCGACATGTCCAAAAATCCGCCCCTTGGATCTTGGTTCAACGCGGCGGCAATCGCAAAGGCCGCCGCCATGCCACCCGCCGTATCCGCCAGCGGATAGCCCACGCGCAGCGGCGCGCTGTCGGCATCGCCGGTGATCGACATCACGCCGCTGATCCCCTGCACGATCTGGTCATAGGCCGGATCATCCTTCCACGGGCCATCTTGGCCAAAGCCCGAGATCGCGCAGTATATCAGGTTGGGGTTCTGGCCCTTCAGCGCCCCATAGCCCAGGCCAAGGCGGTCCATCACACCAGGGCGAAAATTCTCCACCAGCACATCCGCGCTTTGCACCAAGTGGCGCAGCAACGCCTTGCCGCGCAGGTCTTTCATGTTCAGCGTGACGGACTGCTTCTGCGCATTCTGCGCCAGAAAGCTAATCCCCATGCCTGCGCGATTGCGCACTGGATCTGCCCCCAACTGGCGCGCCAGGTCGCCGCTGTCCGGGCGCTCGACCTTGATGACCTCGGCCCCCATCAGCGCAAGCTGGTAGCAACAGTAAGGGCCCGCCAGCACGTTTGTCAGGTCCAAGACCCGGACGCCGTGCAGGGGTTTAGTCCCCATCTGCCGTTCCCGCCGCACGGGCCTTGGCACGCCGCGCGCGGTAGCTTGGCACAAGGACCAGCAGGACCGCGATCACCAACAGCCCCAACGTCATAGGCCGGTCCAAGATAAATCTGATCCCGTCATAAAGCTGCATAGAGCGCGCGAAGTTATCCTCCAGCATCGAACCCAGGATGAAGCCGATCAACAAGGGCGCCAGCGGATAGTCGGCAAAGCGCAGGATGGTGGCGCACACGCCGAGACCCACCAGGATCAACAGCTCTGTCGCGTTGTTCTGCCCGATATAGCTGCCCATCAGCGTAAAGAACAAAATGAACGGGATCAGGTAGTTGCGCGGAATCGCGAGGATCTTGGCAATGTAGGGGATCAAAGGCAGGTTCAGGACCAACAGCACCAGATTGCCGATATACATCGAGATGATGACCGCCCAGAAGATCTGCGGATCGTCCAACATCAGCCGTGGCCCCGGCGTCACGTTCAGCGCAATCAGCGCGCCCAGCAAGATCGCCGTGGTCCCTGACCCTGGAATGCCCAGCGTAAGAAGCGGCACGAAGGACCCGGTACAGGCGGCATTGTTCGCTGTCTCAGGCGCTGCCAACCCTTTGACAGAGCCTTTGCCAAACTGCTCTTGCTCTTCCTTGGTGGCGATGTTGCGCTCCACCGCGTAGCCCAGGAAAGAGGCGATGGTCGCGCCCGCCCCCGGCAGAACCCCGATGAAGAACCCTTGCAACGACTGCCGCCCAATCACCGGCACAATACTGCGCGCCTCGGCGCCCGTTATGCGCAGATTGTCGATCTTGCCGCCTTCGCCAGACCCTTGCACCGACCGCCCGGGGTTCAGCACCAGAAACAGCGCCTCGGGCAGGGCAAACATCGCCATCGCCAGCGTGATAAAGCTGAAGCCCGACTGCAGATCCATAATCCCCATCGTAAAACGCGGCATGTTGAAAAGCGCACCTTCACCCACGGTCGCTAGGATCAGGCCAAGAAGTGTCATCAGAACAGCCTTGGCCACGTTCCCGGTGCCCGCAAAGGCCGCAATTGCCGACAGGCCCAAGACCATCAGCGCGAAATACTCCGCCGAATGGAAGAGCAACGCGACCGTCGACAGCATCGGTGCGAAAACCATCAGCAAGACCGCGCCAATTGTGCCCCCCGCGAAAGAGGCGATGGCGGCGATGGTCAGCGCCTTGCCCGCCTGGCCGGACCGCGCCATCGGATAGCCGTCAAAGCTGGTGGCCACCGTGCCCGCGACGCCCGGCGCATTCAGCAAGATGGAGGAGGTCGACCCGCCAAAGATCGCGCCATAGTAAACGCCCGCCAAAAGGATCAACGCGGCCGACGGATCTCCGATGGTGATCGCGACAGGGATCATGATCGCGATAATCGACATGGGCCCAAGACCCGGCAGCATGCCGATGAACGTACCGATCAAGCAGCCACCGATCACCATCAACAGATTGGTCAGCGAGAACGCGGTGGAGAGACCAATGAGCAGACCTTCAATCATCTCAGGACCCTCCTAGAAAAACGCCGGCAGCGGGCGCAGAAAGATGCCCAAGACACCCTCGACTAGGTACCAAACGGCCCCTGTGGCGACGGCGGCTATGGGAACAAGGATGTGAAACTTACGCTCGCCCAGGATGTAGGCGCCCACGCACAGGAACCCCGCCGTGGACAGCAAGAATCCCGCCGGACGCAAGAGCAGCGCATAAGCCACCATCAACCCCAGCAGCAACAGCGCCTGGCCCAGATTGTAATCGGTCAAACGCCGGTAATCGATATCGCCCTCTTTGGGCTCGCCCGAGGACTTCTCCAACCCCAACAGAATGATCAACGACGTGCCAATCGCGAGGATCGCAAGGACCTTGGGGAAAGTGCTGGGCCAGATCGGGTTGCGCTGCATAAAGGGCGGCAAAAGCTGGTCCATCGTGAAAAAGGCGGCATAGCCATAGGCCAGGGCCATCATCAGGATGACCAAGGCAATCCATCGGTCAAGAGCCATGGGAATGTCCTTGCGGGTGCTGGGGTGCGCCCGACCAACACGTGGTCGGACGCTATGAGTTTTGTGAAATGCGTCTGATTACAAGAAGCCGAGCTTCTTCATCAGGTCGCCAATGACCTTCTCCTGGTTTTCCAGGAAGGTTTTGAAGTCGTCGCCAGGGTTGTGGATGTTGACCCAACCGTTGCGCGCGCGGACCTCTTCCCACTCGTCGGTGCTGTACATCTTGTCGACCGCGTCTTGGTACATCGCCAGCTTGTCTGCAGGCAGACCGGGGGCCGCAAAGAACCCACGCCAGTTGACGAATGTCGTGTCGATGCCCTGCTCGGCCATGGTTGGCGCGTCAGCATAGGCGTCAACGCGCGCGTCAGATGTCACGCCCAGGATTTTCACCTCGCCCGCTTGGGCCAGAGCAACCGCTTCGGAAAAGCCGGTCGACAGCGCCTTGATCTCGCCCGACAGAAGGGCCGCCATCGCTTTGCCGCCCGCGTCATAGGGGATGTATTTCACGCCCAGCGCATCTTTGCCGGCCGCTTCCATCACCATCGCCGCCACCAGGTGGTCCATACCGCCCGGCACCGAACCGCCGCCGATCGCTGTTCCATTCGGATCCGCATCGTAAGCGGCCAACAGGTCCGCCATCGAGTTCAGCGGACTGTCCTTGCCCACAACCAAGGCCGCGTAGTCGCCAATGGTGCCAGACACCAGCGTCAGATCGCGGAAGTTATGTGGAAAGACGCCCGTGAGCGAACGGATCACGATCGGGGTCGAGTTCACCATCAGCGTGTCATGCAGGCTGTCGGCGTTTTCAATCATGTACCCGATGGCCTTACCGCCGCCGCCGCCCGACATGTTTTCATAGCTTGCGGACCCAACGATGCCCGCCTTCGTCAGCGCCTCGCCCGTGCCGCGCGCGGTGCCGTCCCAGCCGCCGCCTGCACCACCTGGGATCAGGAAGTGGATCTTGTCGAGGACCTGATGCCCGCCCGCCAAGACTGGTGTTCCCAAAGCCATTGCCGCGGTCGCAGCCGCAATCAGGACCCGACGGCCCAGTGTCAATTTTGTCATGTGGTTCCTCCCGGTTGACGCGGCTTGACAGGCCGCGCATGTCATAAGGAAAGCTTACAAAGCTGACACGAACCTGACACGCGGCTTTGGGAGGAGCCTGGGTCGATGCGCTACCTTTTGGTCGAAGACAATCAGAAATTGGCCGAAGCGGTGCTCGCCCGCCTGTCGCTGGATGGCCATGTTGTCGACCACGCCCCCACCCTGGAAGAGGCAGCGCATTACGTCTCGACCACCACCTATGATCTTATTTTGCTTGATATAATGCTGCCCGATGGCGATGGCCGCAGCTTTCTGGACAGCCACCGCCGGCGCACCGACGCCACACCGGTGATCGTGCTGACGGCGCGGTCGGAAGTGTCCGACCGGGTGGGCGTCCTGGATCTTGGGGCTGACGATTATCTGACAAAACCTTTCGATTTTGCCGAACTTGAGGCGCGCTGCCGGGCCGTGCTGCGGCGGCGCGGGGGGCGGGCGGTCAACCTGCGCACCTTGGGCAATCTGACCTTCGATTCGCTGGCAGGCACGCTCTCCATCGGTGATAAAACCATTCATCTGCGCAACCGCGAACTGCGCCTTTTTGAGATTTTCATCGGCGCGCCGAACCACATCTTTTCCAAAGCCAAGCTGGTGGACCGGCTCTTTTCCTACGACGATCCGGTCACCGAAAACGCGATAGAGGTTTATGTCGCGCGTCTGCGGCGGCACTTGGACGGGGCAACGGTCGAGATCGTGACAGAGCGCGGGCTTGGCTACCGCTTGGCCGCCGCATGACCCAGACGCCGACCGCGCGCGGCTCAATCCGGCGGCAACTGTTGGTTCAGCTGTTGATCGGATCGGCTGTCATGGCCTTCGCGCTCTACGTCATTGTGCAAAGCTTTGCGCGCCAATTGGCGGAGGAAAGCCAAGACAACATCCTGGCGGCCTCCGTCACCTCTATCCTCGATGCCGCGACCGTCGAAAACGGCGCCTTGGCGCTGGATATCCCTTATTCCGCCTTTTCGATGCTCGCGAACCTGCATGATGACGCGGTCTATTACGCCATTCACGCCGATGACGTTTTTCAAACCGGGTACAAGGATCTTCCCCAGGCGCGCCCAGAGTCGCCAGATGCGATGGGCTTTGAAACTGTCGCCTTCCAAGCGCAAGAATTGCGCGTGGTGACCGCCCAGCGGGCCTTGGCCACCGGCGAGGCGTTGATCGTCTTGACCGCCACTTTGGGGCAAACCCGGTCGGGCCAACGCGTCACGCTTTTGCGCATTTCGCGCTCTGCCGCAGCCCTTGGCTTGGGCTTTTTCGTGGCCGCCGCCGGGCTTGCGATCCTGTCGGCGCGCGCGGCCATCGCCCCGGTGGAACGGCTCACGCAGTCGGGGACCCGGCGC
>CAWUIP010000073.1:0-17570 GCA_963922415.1 uncultured Aliishimia sp.
CCCCCCGGGGGGGCGGGGCGGCCGTTGGTTGGGGGGTTCACCTGGGGGCCCGTGGGGGGGCGGCAACAACCCCCCCTGTATTGTTGTGGGCCCGGGGCCCGGGGGCCCTGCCCCCGGACCCCCGGAGCGTTTGAAGAACAATGAAAAGGGGCGCGTGGGTCCCGGTGGGAGAGTAAAACATGCCGCAGCCTGATTATGACGGCCCCATTTTGGAAATTGACCAACTGTCGATCTCCTTTTTTACACGACTGCGCGAGATTCCGGCTGTCATGGATTTTTCGGTCACGGTTCAGCCGGGCGAGGCGGTTGGCCTTGTTGGCGAGTCCGGGTGCGGGAAATCTACGGTGGCTTTGGGGGTCATGCAGGACCTGGGCGTCAATGGGCGGATCGTCGGCGGCTCGATCAAGTTTAAGGGCCGCGATCTGGGTCAAATGTCGATGGAAGAGCTGCGCGACATTCGCGGCTCGGAAATTGCGATGATCTACCAGGAGCCCATGGCCTCGCTGAACCCGGCGATGAAGATCGGCAAGCAGTTGATGGAAGTGCCGATGATCCACCAGGGGCTGTCGGCGGAGGCCGCATATGAGCGCGCGCTGCAGGTCGTCACCGACGTGAAACTGCCGGACCCCAAGCGGATCCTTGAGAGTTTCCCGCACCAGCTTTCAGGCGGTCAGCAGCAGCGGATTGTGATCGCCATGGCGCTGATGTCCGAGCCGTCGCTGTTGATCTTGGACGAGCCGACAACGGCGCTTGATGTGACGGTTGAGGCGGCCGTGGTCGAGTTGGTGAAGGACCTTGGCAAGAAATACGGGACATCAATGCTGTTTATCAGCCACAACCTTGGCCTGGTTTTGGAAACCTGCGACCGGATTTGTGTGATGTATTCGGGTGAGGCGGTGGAGACCGGCTCTATCGAAGATGTGTTTGACAAGATGCAGCACCCCTATACGCAGGCGCTTTTTCGGTCGATCCCCCTGCCCGGCGCGGACAAAAATGCGCGTCCCTTGGTGGCAATCCCAGGAAACTTCCCGCTGCCGCATGAACGTCCGCCCGGCTGTAACTTTGGCCCCCGCTGCGACTATTTCGAAGAGGGGCGCTGCAATGTAGACCAGCGCGTGCCGATGGAGCAGATCGAGGGCGATGACCGACATTTCTCGCGGTGTTTGAAGTTTGGCGAGATCGATTGGAACGCGCCCATTCAGGTCGACAAGACGTTTGAAAAGACCGAGCCTGGTCGTGTTGTTCTGAAGATGGACAACCTCAAGAAGTACTACGAGGTCGCGGCCAACGCGCTCTTTGGGGGCGGCGCGAAGAAGGTTGTGAAGGCGAACGAGACACTGAGCTTTGAGGCCCGCGAATCGGAGACGCTGGCCATTGTGGGCGAATCCGGCTGCGGCAAGTCCACCTTTGCGAAGGTGCTTATGGGGCTTGAGACCGCGACGGACGGGCAGATCTTACTCGACAATCAGTCGATTGAAGCCGTTCCGATTGAACAGCGGGACACGAACACCGTTGCCGACGTGCAGATGGTGTTTCAGAACCCGTTTGACACGCTGAACCCGTCCATGACGGTCGGGCGCCAAATCGTGCGGGCCTTGGAGATCTTCAAATTTGGGGAAAATGACGCGGACCGCCGCACGCGCATGTTGGAGCTTTTGGATCTGGTCAAGCTCCCGCGCGCGTTTGCAGATCGGATGCCCCGGCAATTGTCGGGCGGGCAAAAGCAGCGGGTCGGTATTGCGCGGGCCTTTGCGGGGGGCGCGCGGATTGTTGTGGCCGATGAACCTGTCTCGGCTCTGGATGTGTCGGTTCAGGCGGCGGTCACCGATCTTTTGATGGAAATTCAGCGGACCGAAAAGACGACGCTTCTTTTCATCAGTCACGACTTATCCATCGTGCGCTATCTCAGTGACCGCGTGATGGTGATGTATCTGGGGCATGTGGTCGAGTTGGGCGATACCGAACAGGTCTTCGCGCCGCCCTACCACCCCTACACCGAGGCGCTGTTGTCGGCGGTTCCGATTGCAGACACGTCCATCGAAAAGCAGCACATCGTTTTGGAAGGAGACATCCCGTCCGCGATGAACCCGCCGCCGGGATGCCCGTTCCAAACTCGGTGCCGCTGGAAGTCCGAGGTCGCGGGCGGGCTATGTGAGAAGGACGTGCCCCCCATTCGCACGTTGGCGGACGGGCATCAGATCAAGTGCCACCTGTCGTCAGAGGTGCTCGACAAGATGGAGCCAGTCATCAAAATCGCCGCAGAGTAACAGCGAGCGCTTTTTGTGACGCGCTGTTTCGTGTGAACCATATACGGAGGACGCTATGGAGTATCCTTTTGATTTGGGGAGCTACTCAAGGCCAGCCAGTGACATCGCCGCGGCTCAAGAGTGGTCAGATCGCGGCATGGTATGGCTCTTTGGGTACAATCATGAGGAGGCCATAGTCTGTTTCCAACGGGCATTGGACGCGGACGCTGCATGTGCCTTGGCCTATTGGGGCATCGCTTATGCAATTGGTCCGAATTACAACAAACCTTGGGACGTGTTCAGTCCTGAGGAAAAAGGCCCCGCGTTAGCCCGTGCGCATGACGCGCTTCGGCGTGGGCGGGCTCTAGCGGACGCGCACCCAGTTGAGGCAGCGATTTTAACAGCCTTGGCCGAGCGATACCCAACGGACCCAGCCATCGAGGATTTTGATCCATTCAATGATGGTTTTTCGGCCGCGATGCGTCCTGTTTATGAAGCGTTTCCGGATGATTTGGATGTTACATTTATTTTCGCCGAGGCATTGATGAACCGGACGCCGTGGCAGTTGTGGGATTTCTGGCAAGGCATCCCAAATCCTGACGCGTCGACAGTTGAAGTGGTCCGAATTTTAGAACGGGCATTTCAGCGCCCCGAGGCTTGGGTGCATCCGGGACTTTTGCACATGTATATCCACTTGATGGAGATGTCGCCGCACCCCGAAAAAGCGCTGCGCCATGGGGATGTCTTGACCAAACTTGTACCAGACGCGGGTCATCTTGTGCACATGGGAACGCATATCGATGTTCTGTGCGGCGATTATCAATCGGTTGTCGAACGGAATCTGGCGGCGGTCAACGTGGACGCGAAGTTCAAGGCCTATGCTGGAGCGGCGAATTTCTACGCGCTTTATCGCATTCACAATCTCCACTTTGCCCTCTACGGCGCAATGTTTCTGGGTCAAAAGCAAAGAGCGCTGGAGGTGGCGGACTTGTTGTTGGCTGAGGTGCCGGACGAGGTTGTGCGCGTCTATCCAGATTTGTTTGAGACCTTTGTGGCGTCGCGTCCACATGTTTTGGTGCGGTTTGGGATGTGGGAGGAGATCTTAGATACGCCGCTGCCGGAGGATAAAGCACTCTATGTGGTCACAGATGCCCTGATCTTGTATGCCCGAACTATCGCATTTGCGAACCTCGGACGCCATGACGCGGCAGAACAGGAAGCGCAAAAGTTTTATGCGGCATTCGATGCGGTACCGGAAACACGCTACTTGTTTCAAAACAAGGCGCGCGATGTGCTCGGTGTTGCAAAGGCGATGATGGAAGGCGAGGTCGCCTTCAAGTCTGGCGATCGCGAACTAGGGCTAACGCATCTTCGCACGGCGGTCGAACGGGATGACGCGCTCTCTTACGAAGAACCTTGGGCATGGCCACAACCCACGCGACATGCGTTGGCCGCGTTGTTGATGGCAGATGGGCGCTTTGACGAGGCAGAGAAGGTGCTGCGGGCAGACCTGGGCCTGGATCCAACTCTGCCGCGCCCCAGCCAACATCCCCGCAATGTTTGGGCCCTGCACGGTCTCGCGGAGTGTTTGGAACGGCGAGGCGACAGTGTTGAGCTCAAGCATATCAAACTGCAGTTAGATCAAGCTCTTGCTCGAGCAGACATCAAAATTCGCGCAAGCTGCTTGTGTCGGGGAACCTAGCGGCGGCCTGCGGTGTACTTCGACATGGCTGCGTGAACATCGCAGCAGCCACGCTTACACAGTCTTGCCTCCCCTCAGGCAGCTTCTGAGTCGCTGAGCGGCGCGGCTTCAGAAGCCTGCGCTTCGAGCCCCTCAAAACTCGCCAAGGAGCTGTCCAACGAAGACGCCTCATTCGTCAGCAGAGCGCTAGAAGCACTCAATTCTTCGATGGCAGCGGCATTGGTTTGGGCATCCGCATCCAATGAGGCGATGGACTTGCTGATTTCGTTGAGCCCTGTCGATTGCTGTTTGACCGATACGGTAATCTCAGAGATTTGCTCAGAAACATCTGTGACAGAAGAAATAATTTTCTCCAGCGCGTCTTGAGACCGGGTCACAGCTTCGACCCCGGCATCTACAGATTGTACGTTAAAGCTGATCACTTTGTTGATTTCCTGCACAGCGTCATGCGACCGCTGCGCCAATGCACGGACTTCCGACGCGACGACAGAAAAGCCGCGACCAGCCTCGCCGGCACGCGCGGCTTCGACACCCGCATTCAAAGCCAAAAGGTTAATCTGGAAAGCAATGTCTTCGATGACGCCCATGACCTTTTCGATCTTTTTCGACGCATCTGTCATTTCGCTCATGGCCGATTGCGCTGCTGCGGTAACGTCGCGTGTGGCCTCCGCATCATTTCGCGCTTGCACGGTGGAGTTATCGGCGGTCTGTGCATTCTTCACCACGCTCGCGATACTTGCCGTAATCTCTTCGACAGCAGCAGAGGTCTCTTCCAGGGCGGCTGCGTTCTTTTCGGACCTGCGCGCCATTTCGCGCGACGCCGCATCCAGTTCCGCGGCCGTTGTCGACACCGACACGCTCGTGCCTGTGACGGACCGCATCGTGGTCGCCAAAGCCTCAACCGCGACATTGAAGCGTGTCTGGAGATCTTCAAACGCGCCTTCTTTGACACCATCAATGCGTGCATCCAACCGTCCTGAGGCCAGCTCAGACATACATGCTTGAATCTCGGAAAAGTTCGCCTCGACGGAAGTCAAAAGTTGATTGACGATGCCGGACAACGCCTGAAGTTCTGGATTTTCAACATCTTGCGACAAGCGGCCCGAAAAGTCACCGGCTGCAGCCGAACCAAGTGCCGTTTGAATATCAGCCCGGAACTTTTCAAAGATCTGCGCCTGTGCCCGGTCTTTTGCAGCTTCTTCTCGCGCGATGCGAGACTTCTCTTCCTCAGCGCGGCGACGTTCTTCTTCGGCCTTCGCCTTTTCTTCGGCCTGCGCCTTCTCCATACGCCGCTTCTCTTCGTCAAGCGCGCGTGCTTCTAATGCGGTTTTTTGGAACACGCCAAGCGACAAAGCCATGCGCCCCAGTTCCGTCTTTTCATCGCCTGCCGGAACCTCAACTTCCATGTTGCCGTCTGCCATCTCGCCCATCGTGTCCGTCATGGCAGTGATTGGCGTGACGATGGCCCGCGCCGTTGCAAAAGCCAAAATGATTCCCAAAACCAAGCCAACACCAGCCACCGCTATGACGATCATAATCGTGTTCGACATGGTTTGCGCTGCCTGTGGCCCAAGTGTATTTTGGCGCGCGGCCAATGCCTCAATAAAAGCCGCGGTGATCGTTGCCATTTCCGGTCCTAATCGATCCATGTTTGCAAAACGAGCGTCTAGCGCGCCGCTAATATCCCGGAAGCCTGTTATAGATGCCTCGAACGATGTAATGCCGTCCAATGCCGCTTGAATCAGATCACTGTGAGAGGCGCCCTCTTCCTCGAGTAAAACCTGCATATCCTTACGCACTGCGGCGATGGCTTCAACAGCAGCCAGAAAGGCCGTATCCGTCTCGTTTAGAATGAACTGCTCGCCCGCAAGCTTTGCTTCGAAGAAGTCACGTTGTGCAGACAGCACCTTTGTCCCGGTCGCCGTGACGAACCCAACATTTACCCGATTCAAGAGTTCGGTGAGCGACGTATCAATCTGTTCGGTGGCGGTGAGTTTCAACGCCTCGTTTTCTTTCATCTGGGCGTCAAGCTCGACGGTCGCTGCGAACTCAGCCTCATAGGCCGAAATCATGTCATCCAGGCCAGTGATTTGCTCCTCAAACTCGGTGCCAACCGCCAATTGCACAACGTCGCCCTGAACTGCGCGCATTCCTTCTAAGTGTTCTTGCAGCGCTTCAACCTCGGCAGCGGACCGATTGTCACGAAATTTTACGGCCGCCAGACGCCCTTCCAGAAGACTTTCAACGAACTTTCCGTTTTTGAGGTTACCAACTGCAACCCCCCGGTATTCCGTAAATGTTTGTGCCAAATTTCGTGTTGCTAGGGCGGCAAATGCCCCCGTGATCAACAAAATGAGCAGCAGAACGCCAACACCGGCAAAAACGCGTTGCTTGATCGTCATAACCAAGTCTCCCAAAGTAAACTTGGATGGCGTGGTACGGACGAAAATTTAAAATTCAGTTGTCAGCTTGACGCTTTACTTCATTTCCCAGCATATAAGCGCACTGGGCGGGTATGGTGAAAAGGTATCACGCGAGCTTCCCAAGCTTAAGTTACGGGTTCGATTCCCGTTACCCGCTCCAACTCTGAAATATACCTTTCCAGATCAACTACTTAGAAGATCGCCCATCTCTTCGCGCAGCTTGCGTTTCAGAACTTTACCGGTTGCGCCGAGTGGTAGCGCGTCGACAAAGACGACCTTGTCGGGGATCTGCCATTTGGCAACTTTATCCTCAAAATAGCTCAAAATCGCGGTATCGGTGGGATCGGCGCCCTCGGCCTTAACCGCGATAAGCACCGGGCGCTCGTCCCATTTGGGATGGGGCACACCGATGACGGCGGCATTGGCCAGATCGGGGTGGCCGACGGCGAGATTTTCAAGGTCAACGGAACTTATCCACTCGCCCCCCGATTTGATGATATCCTTCGAGCGGTCTTTGATCGACAAGTAGCCATCGGGGTCCAGGGTCGCTACGTCGCCAGTGTGGAACCAGCCGTTTTCAAGGGCGGCGCCGGGCTCTGTTTTGAAATAGCTGTCGAGGATCCAGGGGCCGCGCACCACAAGATCCCCCTGCGCGGTGCCGTCGTGGGGCATCGGCGCGCCGGTTTCGTCCCAGATCTCAAGCTCAACACCGAAGGGCGGGCGGCCTTGGTTTTCGCGCAGCGCGCGTTGCTCGGACAGGTCCAGCGCCCCATGCTTCGCCAAAGGTAAATTGGCGGAGCCCAGCGGGCTCATCTCGGTCATGCCCCAGGCGTGGATCGTGTCAACGCCGTAACTCTCGCGGAATTCGTCGATCATCGAGGGCGGACAGGCCGACCCACCGACGACCGTGCGCTTGAGGCTCTCGAGCGTCGCGTTGCGCGCACGGGCTTCGGTCAAAAGCCCCAGCCAAATGGTCGGCACGCCGAGGGCAATGGTCACGTTGTACGTCTCGATCAAATTGACCAAAGACGCACCATCAAGGCCCGGTCCCGGCAGAACAAGCCGCGCCCCGACCATGGCGCAGATATAGGGCGTGCCCCAGGCATTGACGTGGAACATCGGCACGACAGGCAAAACGACATCTCTTGCTGCGAGGCCAAGACAGTCAGGCGTGCCGCACGCCATGGTATGAAGAAGTGTGGACCGGTGGGAATAAAGAACCCCTTTGGGGTTTCCCGTCGTTCCAGAGGTATAGCAGAGCGACGAGGCCGTCTTTTCATCAAATTCGGGCCATGCATAGTCTTCGGCACCGCCCGCGATGAGATCATCATAAAGGATGAGACCCGGCAGTTGCTCTGATGCGCCATCATCGCTGGCATCCATCAAAACGATATGTTCCACCGAGGTCAGCTTGTCGCGTACCGCTGCCACAAGCGGCACAAAGGTCCGGTCGATGAACAGGATCTTGTCCTCGGCATGATTGACGATATAGGCCAATTGCTCGGGGTGCAGGCGCGGGTTGATGGTGTGGCAGACAAATCCGCCGCCCGACGTGCCAAAGTAAATCTCAAGATGGCGGCGGTTGTTCCAAGCGATGGTGCCGCAGCGTGCTTGCGGGTCCAGCCCCAACGACGTCAGCGCCTTGGCCAAAGCGCGCGCATTGGCCTCGACGGCCCGCCAGGTCGTGATCTCCGGTGCGCCGGACGTGCTGACGGAGTAAACTTCTGTATCCCCGTGATACCGCGCCGCATGGGCAACTAGGGACGAGATCAACAACTCGCCCGACATCATTTGGCCCAGCATAGCCTCTCCTCCCGCTGTTTTGACCAACAGAGTGCCAAGGCCCGTTCCCCCTTGCAACCCCGTCCCCCCTTGCAACACCATTTGCATCCGATTACGCGGCGTCCCATGACACTCGTCTATCACACCCCGTTAAGCGCCGACGCGCAGCGCAGGTTTGGACTGCCCGATCCGCAACCCCTGGCGATGGCGGACCAGGTTCGATTTTCGGAGTTGGACGTGCTGAACCATGTCAACAATGCGGTCTATATGACGTGGTTTGAACGGCTTCGCGTCCGCTACACTCAAGACTGGGGCATTTCGCGCTATGACGGCGGCGCCGACAATCCGCGCATTGTGATCCGGTCGGGCACGATCCACTACCGGCAAGAGATGCGCCACGATGAAGACTATGTCGTGACTTGCCGCTGTGCCGCGTTTCGCACAAGTTCCTACACGCTGGCGCAGCAGCTTTGGGCGGGCGGCACGCTGCGCGCGACGTTTGACTGCGTCTTGGTGAACCTGACACCGGATGGCGCGGCCAAGCGCCCCGTACCCAAGGCCGTGCGCGACCGGTTTTTGTCTGTTGACGGTGCCGTGGCAGAGGCGCCCTAGCTGCGGTTTTTGGCGATAAACGCCACCAGCGCCTGGGTGGAGCCGTCTTTGCTGGCGGCACTCGCATCGCCGGCGACAATGGGCCCCAATGCCGTCGCAAGCTCTTTGCCCAACTCGACGCCCCACTGGTCGTAAGAGTTGATCCCCAACAGGACGCCCTCGACAAAGACGCGGTGCTCATAAAGCGCGATGACCGCACCCAGCGTAAACGGATCAAGCTTGGGATAGACCAGCGTGGTGGAGGGCCGGTTCCCCGCGAAAACGCGATGCGCGGCTTGGCGTTCCAGCTCGACCCCGTCGAACCTGTCGGCGATCTTGGCGCGCGCGGCATCAAGGCTGCGCCCGTGCATCAGCGCTTCGGATTGCGCCAGACAGTTGGCGATCAGCAAATCATGGTGGTGCTGGAGGTCAGGCTCGTGGCTATTTGCACCAACCATGAACTCACACGGTATCACATCTGTGCCCTGATGGATGAGCTGATAAAACGCGTGCTGGCCGTTGGTTCCGGGCTCTCCCCAGACGACGGGTCCTGAGGCGGTCTGAAGGGAGGTCCCGTCCATCGCGACGGATTTGCCGTTACTTTCCATCTCAAGCTGCTGCAGATAGGCGGGCAGCCGCCCCAGCCGTTCTTCATACGGCAACACCGCGCGGGAGGCATAGCCGCAGCCTTGGCGGTGCCAAATACCGACCAAAGCCAGCATCAGCGGCATATTCTCGGCTCCTTCAGCGCTGTGAAAGTGCAGATCCATCGCTTGGGCGCCAGACAGAAACGCGCGGAAGGCCTCCGCCCCGATGGCGAGCATAATGCTCATCCCAATCGGACCCCAAAGCGAGTAACGCCCGCCGACCCAATCTTCGAACCCAAAGACACGCTCCGCCGGGATGCCAAAATCCGACGTTTTCTCTAGCGCCGTTGACAGGGCTGCAAACTGCGTGGCCGGATCGCCGCCCTGGTCCAACATCCACGCCTTCGCGGTGCGCGCGTTCGTCATGGTTTCAATCGTCGTGAAGGTCTTTGACGCGACGATAACCAGGGTCGTCTTGGCGTTAAGCCCGCGCAGCACATCCGAGATATGCGCGCCGTCCACATTCGACACGAAATGCACGCGCGGCCCGTCATGATAGGGCGACAGCGCCCGCACCGCCATGACAGGGCCAAGGTCAGAGCCGCCGATCCCGATATTCACCACATCTGTGATCGCAGATTTTCGAACTTGCGCCGCATAGGCCTCCATCCGCCGCAGCGTCTCCAGAACGCCGGGCATGACGTCCGATCCGTCCACCAGAACCGGGTTGCCGTCGAGGTTGCGCAGCGCCGTATGCAAGACCGCGCGGCCTTCGGTTTCGTTGATCTTTGCGCCCGTGAACATCGCATCGCGGCGGGCGGTCCAGTCTGCGCCGTCGGCGAGGTGCAGAAGCGCGTCGCGTGCCTCGGCGTCGATGGCAGTCTTGGAATAATCAAAGAGCATGCCACACGCCGCAGCCGAAAACGCAGACGCCCGTTTTTCGTCTTCTGCCAGGAGGTTAGAGATTTGCAAATCGCGATTTGCAAGAGTTTGCAAAGCCTGCCACATGGTTGTCACTCCACCCAGTGTACGTTCAGATCTGTCATTGCCACTTTGATCGGCGCGGTCAACGGGGACTGCCCGGCAGCCGCTTCGAGTGCTGCGCGCTTATCGGCCCCTGTGATCACCAAATGCTTCGACATCGCGCCGGCGAGCACGTGCCCCGCTAGGCTCACGCGCAGGTCCGGCTGGCTTTCGGGGCGCAGGATGTTCAGCGCAGGCGCATCTGGCGCCAACGCCGCCTCTAACCCTGGCGCGCCGGGGAACAGCGACGCAGTGTGCATGTCACCGCCCATCCCCAAGACAAGCAGCGACAGCGGCAACTCAGGCGCGAGCGCGGCACTTAACGCGGGCACTTCTTCCTCTGCGGCACCGTCCGCGTAGAACGGAATGAACGTGGCCGCAGCCGCAGGCCCGGACAACAGACGCTCTTTTACTAGGGTTGTGTTGGACCGCGCGTGCCCCTCGGGCACCCATCGTTCATCTGTCAGCATCACGTGGATGCGCGACCAATCAAGCCGCCCAACACCGGACAGCACATCAAAGATTGGCCCGGGCGTGGTCCCCCCCGGCACGGCAAAAGAGGCGTGATCTTGATGCAGCAAGCACGCTTCGAGTTCGCTGGCCAATTGATCGGCCACATCCATGGCCATCATCTCGCGGTCGGGATACTCGGTGATTTTCATGCGCGGATCGTCCGCCAGCTGCGCCCATCGCGCAGCATCAGGTCATGGGCATCCCCAGGACCAGAGGTGCCGCTGGGATAGGGTTTGGGCACGTCGTTGCGCGCCTGCCAGCCTTCAATGATCGGGTCGGTCCAGGCCCAAGCCGCCTCCACCTCGTCCCCGCGCATAAAGAGCGTCTGGTTGCCCCGGATCACATCCATAATCAGCCGCTCATACGCGTCGGGCGGATCGCCGCCTTCGGCCCCCAGCGCCTCGGCGAAGGTCATATCAAGCGGCACGTCAACAAGCCGCATCCCCCCTGGCCCCGGCTCTTTGATGGTCATATCCATTGTGATGCCTTCGTTGGGCTGCAACTGGATCGACAAGACATTGCGGTGGTCTGCAGTGTCCACGTCGAAAATATTGTGCGGCAAAGGCTTGAAGACCACCGCAATCTCGGACGACCGCGCCTTCATGCGCTTGCCGGTGCGCAGATAGAAAGGCGTGCCCGCCCACCGCCAGTTCGAGATGTGGGTCTTCATCGCCACAAAACTCTCTGTGAACGACCGATCATTGCCCACCGCCGTGCGGTAGTCGGGATGGCTTTCATCCTCGCCCGCCTCGTACTGGCCGCGCACGATGTGATGCGGCTCGACCGGTTCGAGCGCGCGGATCACTTTCAACTTCTCGTCACGCACCGCGTCGGGGTCAAACCGCGCAGGCGGCTCCATCGCGATGAGGCACAGAAGCTGCATGAGGTGGTTTTGCACCATGTCGCGCATCGCGCCGGACTTGTCGTAGTATTCACCGCGCCCGCCAACCCCTACGGTCTCCGCAACCGTGATCTGAATGTGATCGACATATTGCGAATTCCACAGCGGCTCGAACAGCACATTGCCAAAGCGCACCGCCATCAAGTTCTGGACCGTCTCTTTGCCCAGGTAGTGGTCAATCCGGTAGATCTGCTTTTCATCGAAATAGGCAGCGAGGGTCGCGTTCAAGGCTTTCGCGGAGTCGAGATCCCGGCCAAAAGGCTTTTCCACCACAATGCGCGAAGCGGGATCGGCCATCCCGTAATGCTTGAGCCGTTCGGCCAGGTCTCCAAAGAGCGCGGGCGCGACAGAAAAGTAGTAGGCAACAATGCGGCTGTCGCGAGACATCTTTGACTTTAAGGCGTCCCATCCGCCTTCTCCACGCGCATCGATGGGTTGGTAATCGATAACTTCCAAGAACTCCTGCAAAGTGCCATCTGCGCAGGTTCGCCCACCGCCGAACTGCAATATCGCCTCGCCCACAAACTCACGATAGGCGGCCACGTCCATGTCACTGCGCGCCGCGCCAATGACACGCGAGCCCTTGGGCATCTGACCTGCGCAGTAGCGGCGGAAAAGCCCGGGCAGAATTTTGCGGCGTGCGAGATCTCCCGTGCCGCCGAAAATCACCAAATCAAACGGGCTTACTGGGATGACGCGTGATGCTAAGGAAACCAAGCCTGTCACTCCTTCTTTATCCTACGGCACTTTGGCCACCATGGCGCGACTTCACCAAGGCAAATGCCACCGATCGGACCTTTATGCGATTCACGTTCTGTTAGCGTTAACAGTTCTCTACTACAGTTGCCGCAGCATCACAAAGCCGTCAATGCGCCGCGGATGAGGTTTCTTATCGCCCCCTGCGGCTCTACTGCTACGCCGATACGATCAGACTTACGAGCACCGGACCAAATGAAAGACTTAACGCCCGCAACGGTTGGAAAATTTGAAGATGCCCAGATCACCGCAAAGGGTGAAGAGCGCGCGCACGTGGCATTGTCGAACCCAGACACGCTTTGGTTCAACACTGGCACGCTTTGCAATATCGAATGCGCCAATTGCTATATTGAGAGCTCACCCACCAATGATGCGCTGGTTTACCTGACCCTTGCGGACGTGACGAACTACCTAGATCAATTGGAGGCGCGTCGCTGGGGTGTTCGCGAGATCGGGTTTACAGGCGGCGAGCCCTTTATGAACCCTGCGATGATCGAGCTGGCCGAAGCGGCTCTTGCGCGGGGCTACGAAGTTTTGATCCTGACCAATGCGATGCGCCCCATGATGCGGCCAAGTGTGCAAAAGGGTCTGAAAGCCCTGCACGCGGCATATGGCGACAAGCTGACACTCCGGATTTCTGTGGACCACCACTCAGCCGCTTTACATGACGAAGAACGAGGCAAAGGCAGCTTTGACAAGACACTGACCGGCATGAAATGGCTGCGGGACACTGGGATTAAAATGGCAGTGGCTGGACGATCCATGTGGGACGAACCCGAGGCCAAGGCGCGCGACGGTTTCGCCAACCTTTTCGCAGCGAACGACTTCAAGATCGATGCCTATGCTCCGGGAGACACGGTGATTTTTCCCGAAATGGATGAAACGGTCGATGTGCCAGAGATTACGACGGCGTGCTGGGGGATCTTACAGAAGTCACCTGACGCTGTGATGTGCGCCTCCTCGCGGATGGTGGTCAAACGCAAAGGAGCGGACCGCCCCGCCGTGCTGGCCTGCACGCTTCTTCCCTATGATCCGCAGTTTGAATTGGGCGCAACGCTTGAGGAAGCGGAACAGCCGGTTCGCCTCAATCATCCCCACTGCGCTAAGTTCTGCGTTTTGGGCGGCGCGTCCTGCTCAGCCTAGCGTCACAACATGCCCGTCGCGCGGGTCTGCTGCGCCACGCGCCAGCCGGTCGTAGACGCCTTGCGCCGCATCCAGCCCATTATGATGGCGCAGCGTGAGCCAAGACGCTGCGTCCGCTGCTAGCCGCGTCCAAGCGGCCTCGATACGCCGCTCCACTTCGCCTGCGCCCCAGTCAGCGCGCCGTTTTTGGATCTGTGCGGGCGCGAAGAAGAACTGTGGTTTGGGTCCGGCAAGGTCCTGCACAGGGCGAAACTGATCCCAATGCGATGTGCCCACGGCGACCGACTGCGTCAGTACGGCTTCCAAATGTGCATGCAGACGCGACTTCACTTCGGCGTTTCCGGCCATATCGACGTAAACGGACGGCTTTTGCGTCAGATCCTCAAGGGCATCATAGGTCAGAACCTCATTGCACGCGCCCAACGCCTCAACAAACTGCGCATTTTGCGGGGACGTGAGACCAATAATGTCGACGGGGTGATCAGTAAGCTCCGCCAAATACTTGCACAAACCCAGCCCTGTTTTTGAGGACGAACTGCCAATGATGACTTGCTCGGCGCCAAAAAACGCGTTGTCCTCCAGCCAGTCACACAGCAGATAAGACGTCGCCAAAAGCGGGCTCAGAAGCGCGCGCAGCCCTTCTGCATCCGCGTCTTGTGGCTCGGCCACAACATAACGGTTATAGACCGGCGGCAAATCCGCACGATGGGGCGCTGCGTCCAAGATCGTTCCAGAGCTCGTGCGTTGCGGTGTCATCACAAGCTCTTCGGCCATCGGCCAATAGCCATAAAGCCGTGTGCCAAGCGCCAGATCCGTGGTCGCCGTTTCGACCACATCGGCAACACCCCAAACGGGCACCAAGCCTTGGCCAGGCGTCGTTGTCGGGAAAAACGCCCAGTACTTGAGAAAGTCCCCCGCCGCAGCATAGGTCACATTGTTGGCTGTCAACGCAAACCGCACGATCTTGCACCGCACCTGTCCCGCCCCGAGGGCGTCATGAGGAACATCTTCAATGCGCGTTTCGGTGATTGCATCGCGGCGCACCAGCAGTTGTTTCATGCCCGTTCCTCCCAAGTGTATGCAAGGAGGTGACGCCTTCTGAAGGTCGCAATCAAGTCTGGAACACAAATGAGGCCAATTTTTTTTACAGATAGGCGATAGGCTTAAGGCCCGAGGATTGCTACATTTCGGGTATGAAACAGATAGCTCTGATCTTCCTTTTCGTCGTCTTTGCGGCCATGGCCAGTGCCAGCCAGCGGTATGCACTGATCATTGGCAACGACAATTACGACGTCGTCCTTGACCTGCAGAAGGCGCGCGCCGATGCCGAAGCGGTGGCCGAGACGCTTTCCGGTCAGGGCGTGAAAACGTCGCTGGTCCTTGACGGCAACCGCCGGACGATGAACCAGGCGATCTCGAGGTTCACGGGCCAATTGCAACCCGGCGACACAGCGATGGTGTTTTATGCGGGCCACGGTGTGGAGATTGATGGCGAGAATTTCTTACTACCGACAGATATTTTGGCACCCCAAAGCGGGGCGCGGGACTTTATCAAGTCAGAATCCATCGCGCTCTCGCAGCTCTTGGACCGCGTCCGAGCGACCGGGGCGCGTACGACACTGGCGATCATCGACGCCTGCCGAGAAAACCCCTTCGCCGCGACGAACGGGCGTTCGATTGGCAATGCGCGCGGCTTGGGCCGGTTGACGGCGCCGGAAGGCACCTTTGTGATTTTCTCGGCCGGGGCGGGCCAGCTGGCGCTGGACCGTCTCGATGACAATGATGGAGAGCGAAACTCGGTCTTCACCCGGCTCCTTCTGCCGCGCCTCAGCGAACCTGGATTGGAACTGCGCTCAATGATGGCGGGTTTGCGCAATGATGTGCGAGATCTTGCGCGCACGGTCGGTCACGATCAATTCCCAGCCTATTACGATGAGCTTTTGGGTCAGTTCTACTTTACGCCCGTCGCGGCGCGCGGCCGGATAACTGAGCCTCAAGCCAAGGCCCCCCTCCCCGGTGATGCCGACTTGCGGGCGGATTTTGAACTGGCGCGTACATTGAACACTGTTGAGGGATATGACGCGTTTTTGCAGAAGTACGGTGATCAAAAGGACGCCTTTCCAGTCACAATGGCCCTTCTTTTGAAGAAAGAGGCCCAAACCGGCAAAAGCCAGAAGCCGGCAGAGCGCGCCCAGGCGCCAAAACCTGTCGAGACGCCGGGTGACACATCCCAACCGCTCGACCGCCGCGCCATCATCAGAGCGTCGCAGGAACAGTTGAATGCTCTTGGGTGCAAAGCTGGTGTCGCCGACGGGATCTCCGGGCGGCGCACCCAGTCCGCTTTCGCGAATTTTGTGGCCTCGACAGGTTTGGCGTTTGAGCCGGGTGACCTTGGCAGCCAAGAAGTGCTCGACGCGCTCAATCGGCGCAGCGGGACGATCTGCACCGCAGTTGTGGCCGCGGCCCCTGCCCCGGCGCCGTCGTCTGGGCAGTCCAACACGACGACACCCGCGCCCGCCCCTGCGACACCAACTTATTCCTTGGCCGGAACATGGTCCTGGACCGCAAATTGCCCCGTTGTCGGGAAAGTCACAGGCACCAGCACCTATACGGCCCAAGGGGGCGGCAAATTTACCGGCACATTGCGCGATAGTTTAGGCCAATCGGCCCGCTTGAGTGCCACGCTGTCTGGGCGGTCAATCTCCGAGTCGCAGAACTTTGGCTGGACGCGCATCCGCACAAATTCGACACTTGCGACAAGCGGGCGGTCCCTTTCGGGCAGCGCCTCGCAAGGCTGCACCTTCACCAGCCGCAAACAGTAAACAACGCGCTGCGCGCCGCATCTTCTGTCAATAAGCCGCGCGCAGACGTGCTCTTTGATTGCACAGGATATCGGCTTTCTGTTAGAGTGCTCCGCAAGATATAGCGGCACAGAAAAAACAGGCAAAAGCACGTGACCGACACACCAGAAACACCGGACACCGACGACGACGACCGCCCAGAGCGCCCCGCCTATGACGGGCCTACGGTCTCCATCGAACAAGAGATGCGGTCATCGTATCTTGACTATGCGATGTCGGTCATTGTCAGCCGCGCCATCCCCGATTTGCGGGATGGATTGAAGCCTGTGCACCGGCGCATTCTTTACGCGATGCACGAGTCCGGGAACACCCACGACAAGTCGTATCGCAAGTCCGCGCGCCCCGTTGGCGACGTGATGGGTAAGTACCACCCGCATGGGGACAGCGCGATCTACGACGCTTTGGTGCGGATGGCGCAGGATTTCTCGATGTCTCTGCCCCTGTTGGATGGGCAAGGCAACTTCGGCTCTATGGACGGCGATAACCCGGCGGCCATGCGCTATACCGAAGTGCGCATGGACAAGCCCGCCGCCTATCTGTTGGCGGATATCGACAAAGACACCGTTGATTTCCAAGACAATTACGACGGCAAGGATCAAGAGCCCACGGTCCTGCCCGCGCGCTTTCCCAATATGCTGGTCAATGGCGCAGGCGGCATCGCGGTGGGCATGGCGACCAATATCCCACCCCATAACTTAGGCGAGGTCTGTGATGCCACGCTCGCCCTCATCGAAGAGCCGGACCTGAGCTCCGAACAGCTTATCGACTATGTGCCGGGGCCCGATTTCCCAACGGGCGGCATGATGCTTGGACGGTCTGGCGCGCGCAAAGCCTACCTGGAGGGGCGCGGATCGGTGATCATCCGGGCCAAGACCCGCGTCGAAGAAATCCGCCGCGACCGGTGGGCCATCATCATCGACGAGATCCCCTATCAGGTGAACAAAGCCTCGATGATCGAAAAGATCGCCGAAGCCGCGCGCGAAAAGAAGATCGACGGCATCGCCCATGTACAGGATGAAAGCGACCGCAACGGCGTGCGCGT
>CAWUIP010000074.1:0-17305 GCA_963922415.1 uncultured Aliishimia sp.
GCGGCGGGTCGATGGGCTATGATGATCGCGGCGGCAGCTTCGGCGGCGGCGCGCCAAGCCCAGCCCCCTCTCGCGACCTAGACGATGAAATTCCGTTTTAAGTCAGACCTCTAGTAGGACAACGCATCTTCCAAAAGCCGCAAAACTTCGGCTTTTGGCACCTCTGATGTCACAAAGGCATCACCGATTCCGCGCGCAAGGATAAAGCGCAACTGGCCGTCGATGACTTTCTTGTCCTGGCCCATTAAGCCCAACAGATCAGCGGCATCTGGCAAGTCGCCAGCGATATCGCGCAGATCTGTTTTCATCCCCATCGCTTTGAAATGCGCACGGACCCGGCTGGGCGCTTCCTGCGCACAAAGGCCCAATCGCGAAGACAGCTCAAACGCCAAGGCGCACCCGATCGAGACACCCTCGCCATGCAAAAGCCGGTCAGAATAGCCCGTCGCGGCCTCCAGCGCGTGACCGAACGTGTGACCGAGGTTCAAAAGGGCACGGTCGCCAGTTTCCGTCTCGTCCCGCAGCACGATCTCGGCCTTCATCGCGACCGACTGTTTCACGGCTGCCACAAGAGCCGCTTCTTTTCTTAAGGCATCACTTGAGCCGAGACCTTCAAGCCACTCGAAGAATTCAGAACTTCCAAGCAGTCCATACTTTGCAACCTCGCCATAGCCCGCCAGAAAATCACGCTCAGTCAATGTCGCGAGACAGTCTGTATCTGCGAGCACGAAAGACGGTTGGTGAAACGCACCCACAAGGTTCTTGCCGTGGCGCGTGTTGATGGCTGTTTTCCCCCCGACCGAGCTATCAACTTGCGCCAAAAGTGAGGTCGGCACCTGCACAAAGCGCACACCGCGCCGCATAATCGCTGCCGCGAAGCCGACCAAGTCGCCGACAACGCCGCCGCCCAAAGCAATCACCACATCCCGCCGCTCGATCTTCTGGTCGAGCAGCCACTCAACCACGTCTGTCAGGTGTGCCCAAGACTTGGTCGCCTCGCCTGGCGGCAAGGTCATCACGTCAAGATCGATGCCTTCGGCGGACAAACCACCGCGCAGTGCCTCTAAATGCAGGTCCGCCACCCGTGCATCCGCGACAACCGCGACGCGAGGCCGCTGCAAAAGCGGCGCGATTAACGCGCCTGCTTCGGCCAAAAGGCCCGGACCAATCAATACATCGTATTCACGCCCCGGCAGCGGGACGCGCACGCATTCACGCATCGGGTGTTTCCTCTAAAATGGTTGGATCTGCGCACAGCACAGCGATCACCTGATCCACCATGTCCTCGATCGAATAGGCCGGGTCCGCCTTCGCCCGCAGATCCGCCAAGGCGTAGACCGGAACGCGCTCTTCGAACAAAGATCGCAGCGTTTCAAAAGGGTTATCGGTGCGCAACAGCGGGCGCGTGTTCTTTGATTTCACTCGCGACCAAAGCAGGTCCACATCCGCATCCAGCCAAATCGATGCGCCGTCGCGCGAAATCGCTGTCCGGTTCTGCGCGCGCAAGAACGCCCCGCCCCCGGTAGACAGAACCGACGGTGCGCCGTGCAACAACCGGTCGATAACTTGCGCTTCTTTTTCGCGAAAGAAGTCCTCGCCATAGCGCGTGAAAATCTCGGCAATGGTCATATTGGCCGCACGTTCGATTTCAGCGTCACTGTCCAGGAATGGAACGTCCAACCGCGCCGCCAACGCGCGGCCCACAGCCGTCTTCCCAGCACCCATCATCCCAACCATGACCACAGTTTTGTGCAAAACATAGTTAGGTTCTGCACAAGTTTGTGGGGGCGAAGGCTGCCGAATATCGCTCATAAAGCAGTCAATGGCGTGAACTTCGGCAAAAGGCCATATATAAGTTGCGAAAAAGAACGTGGGGCATGTGGCGCTTAGAATGCTGTGGCAATTGATCAAACTCTTGGTGTTTCTAGCAGTTTTGGCCTTTTTGGGCCTTGCAGCCTATGCCTATGTGGGCCCCTATTTCGGTGTCGATTTTTCTGCACCTCAAACCGAGATCCGTAGGCCAGTGACCCTTGAAACGGATTAGAGCGCCTCTTTTGGCTCTATGCGTCATTTTGGCGCAAAGCGTGAGCGCACAGGTAGATGAGACGCCGCTGTCTGCCATTGAGTGGCTGTCCGAGCAACCGCCCAGCTTTGTCCGACCTGCGGCGCAACCAAATCCGACAGAGCCGCCGATTTCAGAAACCGCAAGCCCGCCTGCAATCACCGTGGCGCCACTGACCGGGTCTGCGCAGCGGCGGTTTGGCCTGTTGCCCCCGGACGTCAGTGGCTTCGCGCCTGACCTTTGGCGTGGTGCCGCGTTGGGACGTCTGCGCGCTGCACTTGCGGATGCGCAAAAGCAGCGGCTGCCCGCCGGACAACAGCTTTTGGTGTCGCTTCTGCTGGCTGAGGCGGCCCCGTTGCCACACCCACGCACAGAAATGGACTGGCTGCTTTTGCGGCTCGACACCTTGATGGAGCTGGGCGCAGTGGATCCCGGCTTAACTCTGGTTGAGCAATCGAAGGCCAGTCTCACACCTGCAATTTTTGACAGATGGCTATCGTTTGCGCTGCTTGCCGGGCGCGATGCAGTGCCCTGCGCGCGCTTGGCTGCCGAAACCGCGCTGAGCACACGTGACGCCACGCGCATCTACTGCACAGCGCGAAACGGAGATTTTGACACCGCGGCACTACTCTTTGGAACATCGGCAGCGCTGAGCACCCTGTCGGAGGACGATGAACAGCTGTTGGCCCGATACTTGGACCCGGACCTTTTTGAAGACGCGGCAATGCCACGCGCGCCACTGCGTCCCGACCCATTGACGTTTACATTGCACGCAGCAGCCGGGCGCCCGATCCCGACCTTTGCCTTGCCGATTGCTTTTGCGCATACGGATCTTTCCCCGGATCGCGGATGGAAGGCGCAACTAGAGGCAGCAGAACGTTTGGCGCGTGCAGGTGTTTTGCCGGTTAATCAGCTTTTGGGACTTTATGCCTACCGGGATCCTGCGGCGTCAGGCGGCATTTGGGATCGCGTTGATCTGGTGCAGCAGCTCGATCGTGGCCTCAAAGACGGCGATCCCGACCGGGTCGGTGCAGCCTTGCCTGCGCTTTGGCGCGCAGCGCAAGCGGCAGGCTTAGAAACGGCGCTGGCTGAGATGTTTGCCGAAGCCTTGCGTCCAATGGACGTGGCCGACGACGCACAAGCTGCCCGCTTCCGTTTGGCCCTGCTCTCAAGTCGCTTTGAGCAAGCGGCACTGCCCAACAAACCGACACCCACGGACAGATATTTGCACAGCGTCGCGCAAGGAAAGCCGATCCTAAAGCAAGCGACAAGCCCGATCCAGAACGCGGTTGCGACGGCCTTCGCCGCGCCTTTGGTCGCGCAAAACGCCGCAGCTTCGCAGGGGGCAGCACTGCTAAAGACACTTGGCCTTTTGGCTCAAGCTGGCCGGAATGATGTCGCGGCGCTGCAGCAAGCTTTGATCGACCTGCGCAGTATGGGGTTTGATCGCGTCGCACGACAGACTGCGCTTCAGGCGCTGATCGTGCTGGAACGAAGCTAGCGGTAAGGACCATGGACGCGCATCGCTGGATATCTGCTTTTCTCGACGCACAAGCGGCCGAACGGGGAGCGGCGAATAACACACAGCTGGCCTATGGCCGGGATTTGGTCATTTTTGCGGAATGGCTCGGCGCATCGGGCGCAACATTTGACACGGCAAGCCGCGAAACCATCGAAGACTTTTTGGTAGATTGCGCCGCGCAAGGGCTGGCCAAGTCAACGCGCGCCCGTCGGTTGTCCGCGATAAAACAAATCTACCGATTTGCCTTTGAGGAAGGCTGGCGCGACGACAACCCAGCAATTCAGATCACCGGTCCGGGCAAAGAGAAGCGCCTGCCCAAAACACTAAGCCATGATGAAGTCGACCAGTTGTTGGCGGCGGCCCGTCGCACTGGCCGCAAAGCGGCAGACAGCCTGCGCAATACGTGCTTGATGGAAATCCTGTACGCAACAGGGCTGCGGGTTTCAGAGTTGGTGTCCCTGCCGCTCTCTGCGGCCAAAGGCGACCCGCGCGTTTTGCTGGTCATGGGGAAGGGTGGCAAGGAACGTATGGTGCCGCTCTCAAACGACGCCCGCGCAGCGTTGGCGGCTTGGTTGAGCCACCGCGAAACCGAAGAAGAGAATGCGCGCGCCAATGGGCGGGCAGCGTCAAAGTACCTGTTTGCCTCAAGGGGGGCCGCCGGGCACCTGACCCGCCACCGATTTTACACATTGATCAAAGAAATAGCCGTTGCGGGGGGCGTTTCGCCCGAAAAGGTGACCCCCCACACGCTCCGCCACGCATTTGCCACGCACCTTTTGGAGGGCGGCGCAGATTTGCGCGCGATCCAGACGCTTTTGGGGCATGCAGACGTGGCGACCACGGAAATTTACACCCATGTGCTGCAAGAACGGTTGGCAAAACTGGTGCTGGATCACCATCCGCTCTCAGAAAGCCAAGACACGCCCTAAGTGCGGCTTGAAAGACGGCAATTTGCACCACATAACCAAGGGACAAAGGACCCCCTGACCCATGGAAACTGATCTCACCTTGCTTGACAGCGCCTTTTGGCTCAGCGCTGGGGTGATCCTGTTGCTGCTGGTCTGTTCTGGCTTTTTCTCAGGCTCGGAGACCGCGCTCACAGCCGCCTCGCGCGGGAAGCTCCGCAGTCAGGCCGACAAAGGCTCAAAAGGCGCTGAACTGGCGTTGGAGATTACCGAAGACAACGAAAAGCTCATTGGTTCGGTCCTGCTGGGCAACAACCTTGTAAATATCCTGGCCACGTCCTTGGCCACGGCCCTCTTCACCCGCGCATTTGGCGAAAGCGGCGTGGCGTTGGCGACGCTTATCATGACGCTGCTGGTTCTGATCTTCGCCGAGGTGCTGCCCAAAACCTATGCCATCACCAATTCGGAACGCGCCGCATCCCTTGTCTCGCGGCCCATTTCGCTGATTGTCACGATCCTGTCGCCGATTGTGGGGGCGGTGCGCTTGCTCGTCCGCTCGATCCTGCGCTTGTTTGGCGTGAACGCCGATCCCGACAGCCACATCATGGCCGTGCGCGAAGAGATCGCAGGCGCGCTGCAACTTGGTCATTCCGAAGGCGTGGTGGAAAAAGAGGATCGCGACCGGATCTTGGGCGCGCTTGATCTTGCAGACCGGACGGTTGAGGAAATCATGCTCCACCGGTCCGGGATTGAGATGATCAATTCCGAAGATGATCCCAGCGATATCCTGCAGCAGTGCCTCCAGTCGAACCACACCCGCCTGCCCGTTTTCAAAGACGAGCCCGAAAACATCATCGGTGTGATCCACGCCAAAGACCTTTTGCGCGCGATGTATGCCCAGGTCGGTGGCCCCGACGGCGACGCGCCGCAGCTTGCGTCTTTCTCAATCACCGACGTGGCCAATCCCCCGTATTTCGTGCCTGAAACCACGACGCTTGATGATCAAATGCGGCAGTTTTTGCGCCAACGCAGCCATTTTGCACTGGTGGTCGATGAATACGGCTCGCTGCAGGGCTTGATCACGCTCGAAGACATCCTCGAAGAGATTGTGGGCGAGATCACCGACGAATTTGACCCAGACGATGCCGATCCGGTGGTCGAACAAGCCGGAGACGGCGCGTTTCTTGTCGACGGTGCGATGACCATACGCGACCTCAATCGCGCCAAGGACTGGGCGCTGCCGGATGATGAAGCGAACACCGTTGCAGGATTGGTCATCCACGAAGCGCAGATGATTCCAGAGACGGGGCAAGTTTTCAGTTTTCACGGCTTCCGCTTTGAAGTGATGGGGCGTGACGGGAACAGGATAACGGGCCTGAAAGTTCGGCCCCTGTGACGCTGTCCCCCAACCTGCAAGGCATTCTGCTGATGATACTCGGGATGGCCGGTTTGGCCGTCACCGATGCGCTCTTGAAACTCTTGGGCGGTGCGATCCCGGTTGGGCAATTGATGGTCATCCAGGGCATCGGTGGGACGCTGATTTTTGGGGCGTTGTCCTTGCGGCAAGGCGACCGCCATTGGGTGCAGAACTTCATCCTGCCCACCGTGATTTGGCGCAATGTCTTCGAGATGACAGCGGCGGCAAGCTTTCTGACAGCGCTGGTGCTGGTGCCGCTCTCGACACTGTCGTCTATCCTGCAAGCCAACCCGCTGCTGGTCACCTTAGGCGCCGCTTTGTGGTGGAAAGAGCCCGTGGGCCCGCGCCGTTGGGCCGCGATTGTCGTGGGCCTGTGCGGTGTTTTGCTGATCATCCGCCCCTGGTCGGACAGTTTCGACGTGGCCGCCCTCCTCTGCGTCGTGGCGACGGTCGCGCTGGCCATGCGCGATCTTTTGACCCGTCGTTTGCCCAGCACAGTGACCACGCATCAGGCCGCCACATATGCCGTGGCGCTCATGGTGCCCTTGGGTGTTGTGTTGACAGCGCTGCGCGGTGACACATGGGTGGCGCCAAACACGCAGCAGCTCCTGTTACTCATAACCACGATCCTATCGATGCCGGTGGGCTATTGGGGCGTAACCGCCGCCATGCGCGTGGGCGATGTCGCGGTCGTGACGCCCTTCCGCTATTCCCGGATTGTCTTTGCCTTGATCCTGGCGGGTCTTGTCTTTGGCGAGCGCCCAGATGCCTTGACCTATATCGGCGCGGCCATCGTCGTGGCCTCAGGCCTCTACACAATTTGGCGCGAACAGGTGGTCCGCGCGCGCTAGGCTCTTCCCAAGCCTTCCCGGCAGGGTTAAGAGGCGCGCGACAGACAAATGCTTCCCAAAGGATAGTTCCATGAGCACGATCGTCGACATTCACGCCCGCGAAATTCTGGACAGCCGGGGCAACCCCACCGTCGAAGTCGACGTCATTCTGGAAGACGGCACCCTGGGCCGCGCGGCGGTGCCATCGGGGGCCTCCACCGGCGCCTACGAGGCAGTGGAAAAGCGCGATGGCGACAAGGGCCGGTATTTGGGCAAAGGCGTGCTGGAAGCTTGTGCCGCCGTAAACGGCGAGATCACCGAGGCGCTCATTGGCATGGACGCCACCGACCAGGTCGAAATTGACGAGATCATGATCGAGCTTGATGGCACCGCCAACAAAGGCCGCCTGGGCGCCAACGCCATTCTGGGTGTGTCCTTGGCAACCGCCAAGGCCGCGGCAGACTTCTCGACTCTGCCGCTTTACCGCTATGTGGGCGGGACTTCGGCCCGCGTGCTGCCGGTGCCGATGATGAACATCATCAATGGCGGCGAGCACGCCGATAATCCCATCGACATCCAAGAATTCATGATCATGCCGGTGGCCGCGGACAACATCCGCGACGCTGTGCGCATGGGCTCCGAGGTGTTCCACACGCTGAAAAAAGAGCTGTCCGGCGCGGGCCTGTCGACCGGGATCGGCGACGAAGGCGGCTTTGCCCCCAACCTCAGCTCCACCCGCGACGCGCTTGATTTCATTCTGAAGGCTGTCGAGAAAGCAGGCTACACGCCCGGCGAAGAGATTTACCTCGCACTCGACTGCGCCGCGACAGAGTACTTTAAGGACGGCGCCTATGTGCTTTCTGGCGAAGGCAAAACGCTGAGTTCCGCGGAGAACGCAGACTACCTTGCGGCACTTGTGAACGACTACCCCATCATCTCCATCGAAGACGGCATGGCCGAGGACGATTGGGAGGGCTGGAAGGCCCTCACCGACCTTCTGGGCGGCAAAGTGCAACTTGTGGGCGACGACCTTTTCGTGACCAACCCCGAGCGGTTGGCAATGGGGATCGAGAAGGGCTGCGCCAACTCGATGCTCGTGAAAGTGAACCAGATCGGGTCGCTCACCGAAACGCTGAAGGCCGTGGATATGGCCCACCGCGCGCGCTACACCAATGTGATGTCGCACCGCTCGGGCGAGACCGAGGACACCACGATCTCTGATCTCGCCGTCGCCACCAATTGTGGTCAGATCAAAACCGGCTCGCTTGCGCGGTCCGACCGGTTGGCCAAATACAACCAGTTGATCCGCATCGAAGAATCACTGGGCGAGACGGCGGAATATGCCGGTCGCAGCATCTTGCGGTAAGGCCCGCGCCTGGCTGCTTGTTGCGCGCGGCAAACCCGCCTAACCTGCCGCCATGACCGCAGATGAGATCATCACACGGCTGGGCCTGCAGCCGCATCCCGAGGGCGGGCATTATCGCCAGACCTGGGTTGCGGACGGTCCAGGCCGGCCCTCGGGAACCTGCATCTATTTCCTGCTCGCGGCGGGGGAACGCAGCCATTGGCACCGCGTCGATGCGACCGAGATCTGGCTGTACCACGCGGGCGCGCCGCTGGTTCTGTCGCTGGCCGAGACCGAGGCCGGTCCCGCCACAGACCACGTGCTGACCCCCGACCTTGACGCAGGTGCGCCGCAATGCATCGTGCCGGAAAACCACTGGCAGGCCGCGCGCAGCACGGGCGACTGGACGCTGGTCAGTTGCACAGTCTCGCCCGGCTTTCAGTTTGAAGGCTTCGAGTTGGCGCCCCCTGGCTTTGACATCCCCAAAAATACGCCATGACAGATCACCTTGCCGTCCTCGCGCGGCTGAGCGCCGACGAAAAAGCCGATCTGATGGCGCGGTCGGACCGCAAGGGTTTGGCACATTTGGCAAGTTACTTGGCGGCGATCGCCACCACAACGACGCTTATTGCGGTTCAAGTACCGTTTTGGGGCCTCTTTCTGCTGCCACATGGGGTGCTTTTGGTCTTTCTCTTCACGCTCAGCCACGAGGCGACGCACCAGACACCCTTTGCCGCGCGCTGGCTGAACGAGGCGGTGGGCCATGCCATCGCCCCCGTGATTGCCCTGCCCTTCCTCTGGTTTCGCTACTTTCATCTGGCGCATCACAAATTCACCAACGACCCCGAACGCGACCCCGAGATCGCAGGCCACCCGCGCCCCGAAGACTGGCGCAGTTACGCGCTTTATCTCAGCGGCTGGCCTTATTGGCGCGGTATGGGTCAGGTCCTGTGGGACAACGCACGCGGCAAGATTAGCGCGCCGTACCTGCCGGCGCGCAAACACCGTGCGATCCGGTGGGAGGCCCGCGCAATCCTGACGCTTTACGGGTGTCTGGCGCTCACCCTGATCTGGTCGCCCTTGGTCCTCTGGCTCTGGCTCGTGCCGGTCCTGCTCGCGCAACCTTTCCTGCGGCTCTATCTGCTGGCAGAACATGGGCTGTGCCCGCCGGTCGCCAACATGCTGGAAAACACCCGCACGACCTATACCAACCGCGCGATCCGCTGGCTTGCGTGGAACATGCCCTACCATATCGAGCATCACTCCGCCCCCAACGTCCCGTTCCACAAGCTGCCGGATCTGCACGCGCACATGCAACGCGATCTGGTGAGCACCTCGCCAAGCTACGCGGCCTTTACTAAGGACTACGCGGCGCAGCTTGGCCGGGTTGAGGCACGCTAACCGTGCCACCCCCGATGGCTGCGCGCACACCGGTGGTCGACGGACACGAGGTCGGCAACCCCTGCGCCACGCGCGCTGCGAGATAGGCAAAGGCCTGCGCCTCCAGCATATCGCCATCAAGGCCGACGCGCTCCACAGGGGCCACCGCACAGTCCAGCGAGACATCGAGCATCTGCATCAAAACTGGATTGCGCCGTCCGCCGCCGGTCACCAGCACTTGGGTCGGCGGCTCTGGGCAATGGGTCATTCCAGCCACGACCGATGCCGCGCACATTGCCGTCAGCGTGGCTGCGGCATCTGCATCGTTCAACTCTGCCACCAGCCCGATCATCTCACCAAAGTCGTTGCGGTCCAAGGACTTGGGCGGTATGCGCGCGAAATAGGGCTCGGCCAGGAACAGCTCTAACGCGCCCTGCTCCACCGTGCCTTGCGCCGCCAGCGCGCCGTCCTTGTCAAACGCCTCACCGCAGCGCGCGGTCATCAGATCGTTAATGGGCGCGTTCGCGGGACCGGTGTCGAAGGCCAAAAGCGCGCTTGGCGCCTCTGGCTGGTCAAAGGCAGGGTCCACATAGGTCAGATTGCCAACGCCGCCCAGGTTCAGAAAGGCCACAGGCGCTGCCAGCCCCAAAAACTGCGCCAAAGCAAAGTGATAGAAGGGCGCAAGCGGCGCGCCTTCGCCCCCGAACTGCACGTCAGCACTCCGAAAATCCCACACAACCGGCGTGTTCAGCGCCTCTGCCAGTGCCGCACCATCGCCCACCTGCAACGTGCCCTGCACGCGCGGCGCATGGGCGAGCGTTTGGCCGTGAAACCCGATCAAGTCTGCCTCAAACTGCGCCAACACGGACCTATGGGCCTCTTGCACGACGGCCTCTGCCGCTGCCACCGCAGGTCCGGTCCATTGCCCCAACCCGGCGCGTAGGACATCACGCTCGTCATCGGAATAGGGCCGGTATCCTGTCTCACCAAAAGCGAAAACCCGGTGCCCATCGGTTTCGATCAAGGCCGCATCGACGCCGTCCAACGACGTCCCGCTCATCGCCCCCAAAACCCAACTGCGCTGGCCCTTTTGCATGGCCTTTTCCTTTTGCCCGACCCCGCCTATAGATGCCCGGCGACCCCGAATGAGGCAAGAGATGACCTATCATCCCAAATCTGAGTTTCTGCATTTGATGCAGACGCGCGGCTTTCTGGCCGATTGCACTGATTTCCAAGCGCTGGACGCGGCGCTGCTGACCACCGGGGTGCCTGCCTATATCGGCTATGACGCGACGGCGAAATCGCTGCATGTGGGCCATTTGATGAATATCATGGTGCTGCGCTGGTACCAGAAATCCGGCGGCAAGCCGATCACGCTGATGGGCGGTGGCACCACCAAAGTGGGCGATCCCAGCTTTCGCGCGGATGAGCGCCCCCTTCTCGACGGCGCCGCGATCGACGCCAATATCGCGGGCATGCAGAAGGTCTTCGCCAAGTACCTGAGCTATGGCGACGGTGCGACCGATGCGGTGATGCTGAACAATGCCGAATGGCTTGATGGCCTGAACTACCTCGATTTCCTGCGCGACATCGGGCGGCATTTCTCGGTCAACCGGATGCTGAGTTTTGAAAGCGTGAAGTCGCGCCTCGACCGCGAGCAATCGCTGTCCTTCCTCGAATTCAACTACATGATCCTCCAGGCCTACGACTTTTTGGAGCTGAACCGCCGCTATGGCTGTTTGTTGCAGATGGGCGGCTCGGATCAGTGGGGCAATATCGTCAACGGCATCGACCTCACACGGCGCGTGCTGGAAAGCGAGATCTATGGCCTCACCACGCCGCTTCTGACAACTTCGGATGGGCGCAAAATGGGCAAAAGCCAGGGCGGCGCGGTGTGGCTGAATGCCGATATGCTCTCGCCTTACGAATTCTGGCAGTTCTGGCGCAACACGACCGATGCGGATACGGGAAAGTTCCTGAAACTCTTCACCGAATTGCCGGTTGACGAATGTGACCGCCTCGGCACGCTGGAAGGGTCCGAGATCAATGCCTCCAAAGTGATCCTCGCCAATGAGGTCACGACCCTGTGTCACGGCGCCGAGGCTGCTGCCGCCGCCGAAGCCACCGCACGCGAGGTCTTCGAGAAAGGCGGCGTGGGGGATGACCTGCCCACGTTGGCGCTGCGTGCAGAGGATGTCGGCGATGGCATCTCGATTGTGCAGCTTATCGTGCGCTCTGGCCTTGCTAAGACAGGCAAAGAAGCCAAACGGCTGATTGCGGAAAACGGCGCGCGGATCGACGATGCGCCGCTGACCGATAGCGGGCTGATGATCGATCAAGCCGCCTTGTCGGCGCCGATCAAGCTTTCGGCGGGAAAAAAGCGCCATGCGCTGGTGACGCTCGATGGGTAGCCGGACCGCAACCACCTTCGCCCCGCCGGTGATGGAAGCGCGCCGGTGGCTCGACGGGGTGACCTTTCCGGCGGATCGCCCGCTGATCAATGTCAGCCAAGCCGCGCCCGTCGATCCGCCGCCGCCTGCCATGCGCGCGGCGATGGCCGAGGCGCTGTTGCAAGATGACGCAACCCATCTTTATGGGCCCGTTCTGGGACTGCCGGATTTGCGCGCAGACCTGGCCGCAGAGACGGCACAGCACTACGGCGGCGCGGTGACGGCCTCGCATGTGGCGATCACCTCGGGCTGCAACCAAGCTTTTGCGACCGCGATTGCGACGCTCTGCGAGGAAGGAGATGAAGTTCTCCTCCCAACGCCCTGGTATTTCAACCATAAAATGTGGCTTGATATGGCGGGTGCCGTGGCCGTTCCGCTGCCCACGGGCGCGGACCTTTTGCCTGACCCTACGCGCGCGGCAGGCCTGATCACGCCGCGCACCCGCGCGATCTCGCTGGTGACCCCCAACAATCCGGGCGGTGTCGAATACCCCTCGTCGCTGATCGACGCCTTCCGCGACCTGGCGCGCCAGCACGGCATTGCGCTGATCATCGACGAGACATATCGCGACTTTCATAGCCAAGACGGCGCGCCGCACGCGCTGTTCCAGGACCCGGATTGGGACGACACGGTCATCCATTTATACTCCTTCTCGAAAGCCTACCGCCTGACGGGCCACCGCGTGGGCGCAATGATCGCAAGCCCCGCGCGCCTGGCTGAGGCGGAGAAGTTCCTCGACACCGTCGCGATCTGCCCCAGCCAATTGGGCCAAACCGCCGCCCTTTGGGGCATGCGCAACCTCAAAGACTGGCTCGCGAGCGAACGCCGTGAAATTCTGGCCCGCCGCGCCGCGATTGAAACCGGCTTTCCAGCTTTGCGCGACCAGGGCTGGTCACTTTTGGGCGTCGGCGCCTATTTCGCCTATATGAAACACGCGTTTGACACGCCTTCAAACGAACTTGCCCAAGATCTGGTGAAATCGGCTGGTATCCTCTGCCTCCCCGGCACCATGTTCTACCCCGATGCCGCGCCAGAGGGTGCCCAAACTCTGCGGATTGCCTTTGCCAACCTGGACGCGGCCGGAATTGCCGAGATGTACGCACGCCTTCACGCGCTTTGACGCCTTGCCCCGCCCTTGGGGCTGCCGTAAGACTTCGCCACCTTGAAAACGCCCGCAAAGGGGAACTGATCCATGGCCAAATCTTCCAACCTGTCGCGCACCGCGGTCTGGATCTTGCTGGGCCTTCTGATCATTGGCCTTGCGGGCTTTGGCGCGACCAATGTGGGCGGCAACATCCGCAGCATTGGCACCGTCGGCGACAAGCCGATTTCGACCACGTCCTATTTTACGGCCATCCAAAGCGAATTGCGCGCGCTGCAACAACAAACCGGGCAGACCCTCGCCTTCGAACAAGCCCAAGCGATTGGGATCGACCAAGTTGTGCTGAACCGGCTTGTCACCGCGCGCGCGCTGGACAATGAAGCCACCGAAATGGGCCTGTCGATTGGTGACGCCAATGTGCGGGACCAAGTCCTGAGCGTGCCGGGCTTTCAGGGCCTCGACGGGCAATTCGACCGCGAGGCCTACCGCTTCGCCCTGGATCAACAGGGCATGACTGAGGCCGATTTCGAAGCCACGCTGCGTGAAGAAACGGCCCGCACCATTCTGCAAGGTGCGGTGATCAATGGGCTGGCGATGCCCGCGACCATGTCGCAAGCGCTCGTGGCCTATGCTGGCGAGCAACGCAGTTTTGCTTGGGCTGTCTTGGACGCCACGCAGCTTCAGACAGCGCTGGACCCCGCAGGTGACGCAGCCTTGCGCCAGTTTTACGACGACAACCCCGATCTCTTCATGCTGCCCGAGACCAAGCGCATCACCTATGCGTGGCTGACGCCCGACATGATTGTGGACACGGTCGAAGTCGATGAGGCGGCATTGGAGCAAGCCTATCAAGACCGGATCGACGAATTTGTGCAGCCCGAACGCCGCCTGGTCGAACGCCTCGCCTTCCTGGATGAGACGGCGGCCAATGATGCAGCGGCCGCGTTGGATGTGGGCGGGACAACGTTCGAGGCGCTCGTCCAAGACCGTGGGCTAGCACTGGAAGACGTCGATCTGGGCGATGTCGGGCGGTTAGAGTTGGATGCCGCCGGCGAAGCTGTTTTCGGCGCCGAGGTTGGGGATGTCGTTGGACCCCTCCCGTCAGACCTTGGAACCGCTCTGTTCCGGATTAACGGCATCTTGCCTGCGCAGTCAGTGTCATTTGAGGAAGCAAGATCCATGCTGCGCGAGACAGTGGCGCTTGACCGAGCGCGCCGCGTGATTGAGGCGCAAGTGGACAGCATCGACGACCTTTTGGCAGGCGGTGCGACGCTGGAAGAGGTTGTGGGCGAAACGGAACTGGTTCTTGGCCAGATTGACTGGACCGCAGACAGCGGTGACGACATCGCCGCCTACGAGGATTTTCGGCGTGGTGCGCAGGCTTTGACCGCGGAAGACTTTCCAGAAGTTGGAATTTTGGACGATGGCGGCGTGTTCGCGATGCGCCTCGACGAAGAATTACCGGCGCGCCCCAACCCGTTTGTCGACGCGCGCGAAGATGTCTCAGCTGCGCTTGAAATCCAGCGCACGCAAGACGCGCTGCAAACCCAAGCCGAGACACTGGCTGTCGAGATCGCAGCGGGCAAAGACATCAGTGCTTTAGGCCTTACTGTCACGGAAGAAGACAGCCGCACCCGCGGCGCCTTTGTGCCCGGCACGCCGCCTGGGTTCATGGAAGCTGTGTTTCAGATGGAGCCAAACGCCGTTCAGGTCGTCCCCGGCGGTGGTGTCGTGACGCTGGTGCAACTTCGCAGCATTGCGCCTGCAGAAGACAGCCCCGAAGCACAACGGCTCACCGACCTGCTGCAAACGCAGCTGGATCAAGCCTTGGCGCAAGATCTCTTCAATATCTTTACAACAGATGTGGGTCTGCGCACCCGCACCCGCCTTGATCAAAACGCGATCAACGCGGTCAATCTGAACTTCCCATAAACGATGGCGCTCGTACCTGACTTTGAGGCCTTTGAAAAAGGTTACGACTCTGGGGCAAACCAGGTTGTCTACACCCGTTTGGCGGCGGATCTCGACACGCCAGTGTCTCTGATGCTGAAGCTCGCCGCCGCCGCCAAGGACAGCTTCATGCTTGAATCTGTGACCGGCGGTGAAGTGCGTGGCCGCTATTCGATCATTGGGATGAAGCCGGACTTGATCTGGCGGTGCCGCGGCGAAACCTCCGAGATCAATCGCAACGCGCGGTTTGAAGCAGAGGCGTTTACGCCGCTGGACGGCAATCCGCTCGACGCCCTGCGCGAACTCATCGAAGAGGCCAAGATCGAACTTCCGGCCGACCTTCCGCAGGCCGCGGCCGGGCTCTTTGGCTATCTGGGCTACGATACCGTGCGCCTCGTTGAGCATTTGCCGAACATTAACCCGGACCCCATGGGCCTGCCCGACGCGATTATGCTGCGCCCGTCGGTTGTCGCAGTCTTGGATGGGGTGAAAGGCGAAGTGACTGTTGTTTCGCCGGCTTGGGCCTCGTCAGGTCAATCGGCCCGCGCGGCCTATGCCCAGGCCGCCGAGCGGGTGATGGATGCTGTGCGCGACCTCGAACGTGCCGTGCCTGCCAATCAAAGGGACTTAGGAGAAGAGAGCTCTCAAAGCGATCCGGTCAGCAACTTCACTCACGACGGATATAAGGCCGCAGTTGATGCAGCCAAAGAGTACATCAAAGCCGGTGACATCTTTCAGGTGGTTCCAGCGCAACGTTGGCAGCAACAGTTCCCCTATCCGCCGTTTTCACTTTACCGTTCCCTGCGAAGGACTAATCCGTCCCCCTTCATGTTTTACTTCAACTTTGGGGGCTTTCACGTTGTCGGCGCGTCGCCAGAAATTTTGGTCCGCGTGTTTGGCAATGAGGTTACCGTGCGGCCCATCGCAGGCACCCGCCCACGCGGCGAGACGCCAGAGGAAGATCGCGCGCTAGAAGCCGACTTGCTCGCCGATCAAAAGGAACTGGCCGAGCACCTGATGCTGCTGGATCTTGGTCGCAACGATGTGGGCCGGGTCGCCAAGATCGGCACTGTGCGCCCGACGGAAGAGTTCATCGTCGAACGATACAGCCATGTTATGCACATCGTCTCCAACGTTGTCGGAGAATTGCAGGACGGCAAAGACGCGCTCGACGCCTTCTTTGCAGGCATGCCAGCCGGAACTGTCAGCGGTGCACCGAAGGTGCGGGCGATGGAAATTATCGACGAGCTAGAGCCCGAAAAACGCGGCATCTATGGTGGCGGCGTCGGCTACTTCAGTGCTGGCGGCGACATGGATATGTGCATCGCGCTGCGGACGGCCATCGTCAAAGACGAAATACTCTACATTCAAGCAGGCGGGGGCGTTGTCTACGACAGCGACCCTGAGGCCGAATTTATGGAAACTGTGCACAAGTCGAACGCGATCCGGCGCGCCGCCGCCGATGCGGCCCGTTTTGACGGCTCCGGAAACCGGTAATTTCCTGCTATCCGTCCTCGCTGCGCATCAGGACCGCCGATACAGGTGCGACGGACACCCGTTCCGCGCGATCTGCAAGCCCCCAAATCAAGAGGGCCGAAATTGTGTCCGGACGAATCCGTCCCAACATGACCACACCGCCCAATTGGCCCGCGCGGAAGGCGGCATTGTCTAAAAACCTGCGGATCACAGTCGGGGTTTGCCCAGCCGCATCCAAATCGCGAAACAAAGTCTCTGACGGAACTCCTTCGCGTGTCGCAAGCTTAGCGGCAGTATCGAGACCATTTGGCTGCCAAACGATTCCGTGGCCACTGTCGCGCAGGATAGCCGTCACTTGATCACTGATCGCGCGATTGCTTTGCAGTCCCGTTTTGAGCCCCTCTAGCACGCCAACGGAATTTGGAACTGCCTCAAGTGCGACAGACAGAATTGTCTCGGTATCTGTCGCATTAAACGCCTCTGGAACATCGATCAAAGCAAGAACTTCAAAGCCTTGGCTTTGGTAGCGCGCAGCGCGCTCTTTCGCATCCGGCAACTGCGAATCGACCGCGAATGTGATCGGATAGGGAAAACTTGCCAAAGCCTCGATCCCTGCTGGCGTGGCTGCCAGCGCTTGGCCATCGTCCAACAAGACAATCGATAGAAGCGGCCGGGCGTCCGGATCGCTATGCGGGACACCAAAGCGCACGATAGCGCGCGGATCGCCCTCTGCCTCGGCTTCCGAGACAGGCGCCGGTTCTACAGTTTCCACGGGGAGGTCCGAGGTGTCCGTCGGCTCCAGCAGCGACCGTGCGGGGCGCCCAATCTGGGGCCGGGTCGCTTGCGCCGCCGCGCGCCCTTGTTGC
>CAWUIP010000075.1:0-17065 GCA_963922415.1 uncultured Aliishimia sp.
AGACCCTCTCTCAGATCACGCCGCAATCTGTCCCAAAATCCCTGACGACGGACAATCTATCTCTCCAGTGGAACAGTCACCAAATCTGGAGACTTATCGTATGGGAACAGACGGTAGGTGAAATTCGATAATTCGTCGAGTCGGGGCTTCGAGGACATCGGCGGAAGGTCACGGGACAGGATATCTGCGTCTTTCTGTGAAACCCGAAAGACATAACGCTCCTTGCAATTTCCCTGGATCGCAGCGAAGAGGGCCGGGTCCAATTGGTCGGTGTATTGGTTAGACAGCGTGAGGTCCAACTGCCCCTTGCTTAAGACCTCCATAAGTGTCCCTCTGGCAAATAGATCGGCGTCCTCGACGTAAATCGAATAGTCATGGTCGATCAGTTGGTAGAGATAAGACAGCACGAGAGAGCCAATTAGTGAGACGGTTTCTTTGCCATATTCGGAGATTGGCAACCGAACCAACATCACCTTGTCTTTGACATGCACTAGACTGAAGCGAGCGCGATTGACAGAAAGCATCCTGTTTACCCTGCTATCAAGCAGAAGGGTAAGGAACTTGTTGAGGGTGCTGGCGATCTCTTGGCGCCTGTCTCTGTCACTCAACGTTTCGAATGTCGTCCAAAACTGATCCACCAAATCGTTAGTGTAATGGCATTTGTCCCTGAACGATTTGTCGGTCAGGAACTGTGGAGCATCTGCGAGATTAAATCTGTTTTCGATCAAAGCTGCTGCAAGGAAGGCCAGATACATGCTCATGACTGGAGTTGTAAGGTCATCGTACCCGTAAGCGTCCTTCACCGTTTGGGCAAAAAAGTTGGGCGCCAGGTCAGGATTGATGGGTTCGGCCAGCGGGTTCCATTTTGTTGACACGGGCTCAAACAGAACGTCGTGGGGAATGTTCAAATTTCCTTTGGTATCGAAAACGCAGATGCCTGCGGCCGTATCCGTCGAAAGTAGTTCTTTAAGTAGTGAGGTCTTCCCCACTCCTGATTGTCCAATGATGTATCGATGCACAGTAAGGGTAGCCTACCAGTCCTGTGCCCCGTGCTTGTAACAGTCACAGGCTGCTAGGCAGACTACCGTTAAAGGACATCTGTAGAGTATTGTAACTCGACGGTACGGTTTCCGCTCAACTGTGTCGTCTGGGGCGGCAGCGCCATGACCCAATAGGTTTTGGGTCTCTGTGCCCATAAAGTTATTGGGTCATGGCGTGAGCCTGACGACCAGTTGATGCGGAATGGTATTGAATGAAGCCGTATGTTCGCTCACAGGTGAGATTTAGTAGCGTACAAACAGAAAGTACCCTGGAATGTACGCCATGTACCCAAGCACGATCAAAAGAAATGGGGACGGCAAGCGTTAAACTCACCATCCCCTGCCCCGCTAGGAGGCATCGCGCTTAGCTATCTGCGCAGCAACCCAAGTGTGGATTTCTTCTTCCACCCAAAAGACCCTGAAGCCGATCTGAACGCGCTTAGGAAACCCAAGATGCGCATATTCAGGTTCGGTCTCCATGCGATCAATATGGGCCAAGCTGAACCCTACAATCTCCCGGACTTGCTTCTTGCTCAGTAGTCTAGTCATCACGAAAACTCCGTGTATGGAGCATCATGATGCGCCAGGTTTGCGAAGACCTAGGCTTGGGCAGTGTCACTGGCTGTGTTGTCTTGGTCAAGCGCGGGATCGGTGAACTCGATCACAGGCATCGTGCCGCTGGCGAGCAATCCGACAGCAATCAGCCGCTTCGCCTCGTCCGGCAAGGTGTGCAACGCGGCGACGGTTTCTGAAACGAGGGTGTCCATACTAGCCGCCAAACAAGTTCTGCAATGTCACCACCAAAGCCCCCTGTGCCAAAAGCGCCATCGCAACCCAGACCTTCAGATCTGATTTAAGCTCCGTCAAGCCAAGCCGCAGATCTTGCTTTGTCACCAACTCACTTTCCGTGAGCGCATCAACAATCCCCTCCGCCTGCTCGGGCGTGAAGCCTTTGGTCTGAAGTTTCTGGACGGTCTTGAGCGTGTCTAATGCAACTGCGTTCATATCCCGAAAGTTTAGCACAAACGCGCGGATTTGTCATGGAGCGGAGCCGCTGCCCGGAAACGCGTTGTGCGCTCTTCTACACGATTTTTTCAGCAAAGATGGGGGTCACATCGCCTTTGCTGTTTAAGCTCCGCACAAGCCAATTTTGGGCCACTTGTGACGTGTTTGGTTGTTGATGTGGTTGATGTTTGTCGGTCTTGGTTATCACAGACCCCAACTACTTTTTCTTAATCGTAAAAAGTTGCCATCTTTTCTGATATCTAATTTGTAAACTTATATGTCTGAACGACAAATTTGTCGCCAGGTAACGACGCTGATGTCGCCAGCTCCCGACAAATTTGTCGTCGGCTACCGACAACTGCTATTTTCGTTTGCGCATCGATCCTATCAAGTCTGCCCGCATCGCTGCCAAGTCGCGCATGTGGTCATCGTCCAAGTGACGATACTTACCGGTGACTCGGATTGTTCGGCTATCATCAGACTTATCGACTTCGACCGTGATGTATCCCTTTTCCTTCAGCGACTTGATAAGCCTCTGCGGTTTTCGCTCGTTGGCGTAACCAAACATCTTCATGAAATGCTCGTTGCCCGCGATGCAGCCAAATGCATTGTCGAGCGCAAATATCTCGCCCCACATCAACTTTTCATCACCGGAAAGCTCCAGGTTGATCCAAATGTCTTTCGGGATGAACGCGCCTTTGAAATCGCGGAACGGGTCTGTGGGCTGCTCGGGCATGATGCTCGGATTATACCTCACCGCGCTCAACTTCTCCCTGTTGGTAACGCACAGGCTCTTCGCGCTTCCCTCCCCCTCGCTCCAAGCGGCCGCCGATGGCAAGCGTCTCAAGCGTCTCCAAAAGCCGCGATGAATTGTTGGCAAAGTCGCCCTTCAAGGATCGGTTGAACGTCACCTCCTCGCGCAAGAATTCGATCTCGCTTCGCTCCCGATCTTGCTGCTTTCGAAGCTCTCGGTTCTCAGCCCGCAGGGTTGCCACCTCATCGGTCACGCTCGATTCGGTCGAACCGGTTTGAACATCTGTTGGTGGTTCCGAAGGGTGCGATCCTTTGGAAAACGTGCTCCTTGGTTGGCTCTTGGTCGCACCAGTTTGAACAGGTTCGGACGGGTTTGATGTTGCTACATCTGAAATCTCGGGCGCACCATCATCACTCACGTTCGCACCGGTTTGAACCGGTTCGCGCGAAAGCTCATCGGCCACTTTACGGGCGAGGGAAGCCTGTTCGATCTTCCACCGATAGCGACCCCACAACGTATCCTCTCTGCGGGACACAACCTCGCCCTCGGGAATGTTGAACGACCGCTCCGCCCATTTGCGAATTGTCTTAGCTGTCCGAGACAGTCCTTGCTCTTCGCAGTAGGCAACAGCCTCGTCGACGGTCAGCCAGATCGTTTCAAAACCGACAGCCCCCTCGGCCTTGTGTTCGGACGGGTGCACACCTGGTTCGTCCTTTGTTAGAGCCGTCGATTGAGGTTCGTTCGAGGGGGTTCCTTCGTCGTGAACAGGGGTCGTACGGACACGTCCGAACAGGTTCGCACCGGCGTCTTGATGTGGTTCGTTCATATGAATGGAGTCTACCACGAACTTGGAAATCGTTCCTATGCCGAGGTCAAAAAGGCCGCCCAATCCTCTAACAGCACCCGCCGCTTCTCCAACAAATCACTCCGCTGATAAGCCCTCTCAACTTCGCTCCCAACCTGGTGACCAAGCGCAGTTTCCTTCACGGCGAAGGGAGTATCCGTCGTCTCTTCAACCCAAGTCCGGAACGTCGCGCGGAAGCCATGCGGACGTGCTGCCATCTTCTCGCGCTGCATCAGTTTGCTCATCGTCGCATCGGACATCGCCTTGCCTCTCGGGGTAGGGAAGAGGAGGGTGGTATCGCCAAACACCAGCCGCTCGTCGATCACCCTTTGCGCCTCACCAGAGAGCGGCACTCGATGCGCCGTAGCCGTCTTTGTGCGCTTCCGATCGAGCGTCCAGACGTCACCTTCGATCTCATCCAACGTCGCGAACCGCACCTCGCTCGTTCTTGCGACGGTCAGGATCAGAAACCGTAGCCCGTGTGCGGAGCCAAAGTTCTGTCCACACAGCCAGCGATAAAACTTGGGAGCCTCTTGGTAGGGAAGCGACGGGATATGCTTGGTCTCATGCCGCCGTTTTCCAAGCAAAGCCTGCGCCTTCATCACGGCCTGCATGTCGACGTCGAGCCCCAACGCCGCCGCATGTTTCAGCGTCAGATTCATCCGGTTCATCGCCTTGCGCGCCGTATCCGGTTTCTCGTGCCAGATTGGCTCCAGCACTTTCTTGAGCACATGTTGATCAACATCCTCAATTGCCGTCGTCCCGATCTTTGGCACCACATGCACCAAGAGGGGGGAAAGCCACCGACCCGCCTGACCGTCGTTCTTCAGCTCTGCCTGCCGCGCGGCAAAGCACCGTTCGATCGCGTCCGCTACACTCAACCGCTGCTCTCGCCGCTGAGCCGCCTTCCGGGTCTCAATCGGATCAACCCCATCCCGCACTTGTCGCCGAGCCTCAGACGCTCGCTGACGCGCCTCAGCAATCGACACATCCGGCCAGCGCCCCAGGCCCATCTCCCGCCGTTTTCCAGCAACAGTGAGACGCAACATCCACTTCCCAGCCTCCTTCCGAGACTTCACAAGCATCAAACCCTGCCCATCAAAGTGCTTCCCAGGCCCAAGTGATTTGGCTTTCATCTGTGTGAGGATGTTGAAATTGGTCATGAAGCATCATCTAGCACAATTCTCTAGCCCACCCAATAGACCACCTCAATACATGAGATTTGAAGCTCTGCAGTGAGCGGGCATGTTCAAAGGGAAGCAAAAAAACCCATAAAAACAGAGGCTCTTAGCGGAAATATGAGAAAAGATGAGTTAGGCTAATGGTGCCCGGGGGCGGAATCGAACCACCGACACGAGGATTTTCAATCCACTGCTCTACCCCTGAGCTACCCGGGCACGGGTGATCTGATACCGATCAGAGTGGCGGCGTTCTATGCATTGGGCGCGGTCGGCGCAAGGGTATTTTGCACTTAACGCGCAGGTTAATGTGTTGGGCGGTCAATGTTTGGCGCAGGATCCGTGTTTTCAGGCAAATCATCTGTCTCGATGCGGTAGCGACCTGTCATCCATCGGCCCAGATCAAGATCCGCACAGCGCTTTGAACAAAACGGACGAAACTTCGGGTCCGTGTCCTGATTGCATAGTGGGCAGCTCATGCCACCACCTCATGCAGGGCCGGACGGGCCCTTTTGCGGTTCAACTCGAAATGGCCCATTTGCGTCCAATTGACCAAAGCGGTTTCGACATCGTCAGCGCGGAACGACGTACGCAAAGCTGTTTCAATCGCTTTGCGGTCCTTCTTTGGGCAGGGGGCAAAATCGACAACAATCTGGCCGCCCAACCCTTTAACGCGCAGCAGCCTTGGCAAATCGCGGGCGGCGGACAAATTCGCCTTAAGCCCTGCCGCAGGCGACATGTCCGTTCCCGAGTTCACATCGACGGCGATCAAAGCTCGCGTGGGTTCGATGGACATCGACGCACCATTGGGCAAGGGAAACAACGTCTTTTGCGCATAAACAGAGTGATCTGTAATGTCGGCCGACCGCGTCGGCGCGTCTGGCCAGTCACGCCAGGCAAGCTGATGTGGGCCGGGGCCTTCGAGGAGCTTTTCGACCCCGCTTGCGGTATCCGAGAGCACTGCAGCGGCCAGTGAGACTGTCTCTGCGATGTCGTCTTCAAACTCTTGCAAGTCACACGTCGCCGCCGCTGAACGAATAATCAGACCCATCTCCCCTAAAATATCCGCGAAAAGATCAGCCACAGCCCGCAGGTTCACTCGGGTCTCTTCATCTTTCACACTGCGCGAGATGTTAATCCCAGGGGCGCCGGGTGTTGCAATGGAATATCTGCTTTTGAACAGCACCCGGTCCGTTACAGGAATTGCTTTACCCGCATCCGCGTAGCCAGACACTTGGACAAGGCGTAAGTCGCCAGGCGCGAGCCCCTTCGCACCCCGCAAGTACGCGCTGCCGTCAGGTGTATCGAAAAACATTCCGCCCTGGCCCTTCACAGGCCGGGTTGCCTTCGCCCGGTAGATCGCGCCCGGCCTTGGCGCTGTACTGTCGACCAACAAATCCTGCAAGATGCCGTCTTCCAGCCGTGCTGCAGCCTCGCGCCCGGCTAGGTCGCCCAAAAGAATTTCAGGTCCTTTCATGTGCTTGTCCGATATCCTGCGGCAAACAAAAGCCCCGCCGTCTCTGCCAATGGTAGCCCCACAATGCCTGTAAAAGAGCCAGATATCCAAGGTACTAGAGCGCCGGCTGGGCCCTGAATGGCATATCCGCCAGCCTTGCCGCGCCAGTCATGGGTCTCGAGATAGCTCTCGCGTTCCAATTTTGACAAGGTCTTCATCTTGACGTGACTGACTACGTCCTTGTGCCATGCCTGAGCGCCCCGTCTAACACACACTGCAGTGATCACGCGGTGACGGCGTCCGGACAAAGAGTCCAGAAATGACCGAGCCTCGTCGACGTCGGCAGGCTTGCCCAAAATTCGCCGCCCTAAGGCGACTGTCGTGTCTGCGCAAAGTACGACATCATCATCGTCCGCAGAGACTGCAGCCATCTTCTCACGTGCGATGCGGCTGCAATACGCGCGCGGGAGTTCCTTAGGCAAAGGGTCTTCGTCGATCTCTGGTGGGCGAATATCATCAGGCACAACACCGATCTGCGCCAAAAGCTCCAGACGCCTTGGACTACCTGATCCGAGAATCAGTTTGGGCCCGCCCGCGGTCAGCGCAGCCGCCCTACTTAAATCGGTAGTTGATCCGCCCTTTGGTCAGATCATATGGGGTCATTTCCACCTGGACTTTGTCGCCCGCAAGTACCCGGATCCGGTTTTTGCGCATCTTACCTGCCGTGTGTGCGATGATCTCATGGCCGTTTTCCAGCTCGACTCTGAATGTCGCGTTCGGCAGGAGTTCCTTTACGACACCGGGAAATTCGAGCAGTTCTTCCTTGGCCATGGTCTCTCCTTCATTGATCGCCCGCTGCAGTGCGGACGACAGTTAAATGCGCCCAAACAGGGGCTGTTTCAAGGGAAATCTGGGAACGTTCATGGAACCGTGACGTAAGGGTTTCACGCTCACACGCTAACTTGGAGGCAATCAAAACTAATTGTTCAACGCGACATGCAAGGCAGGGGCACACCGATCTTCTTGTTGTATCCAATCGCGACGATTGAGAACGCCCCCATCTTGTCGAACCTCCTGAATGACATCCAAGTCGACATCGGCGTAGGTCCATCCAGGCTGGTTCAACGTACTAAGCGACAGGACACCTCTTTCTGGAAACCCTTTGTCGGGTGGGCCAAATACGCCGCCTGCGCCGATCGTCGAGCCCAGGGCTTCGCTCCAGTATGCACCACCGACGATAGAGGACATCAACGTCACGCACTGGTTTTCTAATGCACGAGCTTGTGACCCGATGCGGACTCTCGAGTACCCTGAAAGCGCTTCGGTTACGGACGGGACCAGGATCAAGTCTGCCTCACGCAGCGCGCGTCCCAGAAGTGGAAACTCGCTATCATAACAAATCAGGATACCTATTTTTCCAAGGCTCGTGTCGAAAAGCTGCAGACCGTGACCAGGCGCGATATCCCATATTTCAGCTTCAAAACGCGTCATGATCTGCTTGTCTTGAACACCAATGTTGCCGCTTGGGCTGAATAACCGGGCGCGGTTCACCGGACGGCCTGTATCAGTTGCACTTGCATCAAAAACCGGCGCGGACGCTGCCAAAATGTGTACGTCAAATTCGACCGCGAGGCGCCGGTGCACGTCGTCAACGTGCGGCAGACGCTCCGAGACAGCGTGCAAAGACTGCTCCAGGTCTCCCGCTGCGTTCATTCCGGCCAAAGTCGCAACTTCCATCGCGCCGTATTCCGGAAACACGAGCAGCGAAGACCCGTTTTCAGCCGCATCGCGGACCCAGGCGGCCAGCTTGTCTTCGAACTGCGCCCAGCACGTCAAAACGTCGAGCGGATATGCTGCGGTTGCCACTTGCATAGCTTGGATCCCCGACCGGCCAATTGCGCCTAACCTGCCAGTTGGCTTCGCCCACAACAAGTCGCAAGAGTGCGCAGCGGTAAATTCCATAAAGTGAAAAGTGGCGCGCTGTTTGACCCCTGAATCATTGACTTGTGCGATGTGAAAATTAAACAGATCGAAACATAGAGGGGATGCGACATGCTGCCGAAAGGCGTGACTTTGCGCGGATTGGAAGTTTTCGAAGCGCTTGCGTCTACTGGGTCGGTTGCAGGTGCTGCGGGTCTCACTGGCCTGTCGCAACCCGCTGTCAGCCAACAAATACGCAATCTTGAGGCGTCCTTGGGGTTGGATCTGATCGATCACGGGCGCCGACCGATGCGCTTAACCCAGGCAGGAGAGAGCTTTCGGACCCGCGCGGAGGCCGCGCTGGGTCAATTGCGCCTTGCACAGGCGGAACTGACGACAATGGATCTGACGCATCTGAGCGCGTTGAGCTTGGGTTTGATCGATGACTTTGACAATGATCTGACGCCCCGGCTTGTCACGATCCTTGCCAAGAACCTTACCAAGTGCAGGTTCAAGCTGATTACAGCCCCAAGTCTAGAAATCACCGAGGCGATCTTGGAGAACCGGCTGCACATCGCGGTCGCAGCCGCGTCCGGCACGGTGATGCCGGGGGTGAAAGAGTACCCACTGATCCGCGATCCATTCATTGTCGTGGCCCCGCGGGGCCATTTGAAGAGTGCTCCAAAGAGCCTTGAAGATCTCGCCCCGTTGCCGTTCCTACGCTACGACCGTGCGCAATTGATCGGCCAGCAAATTGACCGCCATCTGCTTCAGCATCAATTGGACTTCCCGGAGCGTTTTGAAGTCGGAAGCCATGTTGCATTGATGGCGATGGTTGCACGCGCCATTGGCTGGGCCATCACGACACCACTTGGGTTTATGCGGGCGGGTCGTTTTCATAATGACGTGGTCGCGTTCCCAATACCAACCGAACCCTTCTCGCGATCCATTGCGCTTTATGCGGGCGCCGATTGGGCCGGGCCCGTACCGCAAGACATTGCCCGCACCGTACGCGGCCTGGTGCAAAGCCAGATGATCGACCCCGCACTGGAACAACTTCCTTGGCTTGCTGGTGCCTTCCGTGTGCTCGACCGTCAGGATCCGGCCGCAGCGCACGAAGCAGGGGGGCGCCGTCCAACATGAACATATTGATCTTAACAGGCGCTGGCGTTTCAGCAGAAAGCGGCTTGGGCACGTTTCGCGATGAAGGCGGCTTGTGGGCACAATATCGGATCGAAGACGTGGCCACGCCAGAGGCTTTCGCGCGAAACCCGGACTTGGTTGTTGATTTTTACAACCAACGACGAAAGCAAGCGGCCGAAGCGACACCAAACGCGGCGCATATCAGCCTTGCGCATCTCGAAAAGAAACACTCTGGCACTGTTTTGATTGTGACGCAGAACGTCGACGGCCTACACGAAAAAGCGGGGTCGCGAAACGTTCTGCACATGCATGGGCAACTCGATCAAGCGCTTTGTGCTGCATGCGGGCATCGCTGGACAGCACCGCTTTCCATGGCGCCGGGCGACGCTTGCCCGTCTTGCAACGCGCCCGCCGCCCGTCCCGACATCGTATGGTTTGGCGAAATCCCATATCACATGGAGCGGATCGAAAACGCGCTGGCGCAAGCTGATCTCTTTGTGTCAATCGGAACGTCAGGAAACGTGTATCCAGCCGCAGGGTTTGTGGCCGCAGCGCGAGGCCTGGGCCTTTCGACACTTGAGCTCAACTTAGAACCGTCAGAAGGCGCGTCATTGTTTGACGTCGCTCAGCATGGTCCCGCCACGCAGATCGTTCCCGCCTGGGTGCAGCGGGTATTGGACAGCTAGGCCGCTGCGGTTAGTGATTGTGTTTATGAGACGCTTTGCGGTCATTATCGACTGGAATTTCGATCGAAATCTCGCCGGCAACCTCAAATTCCAGCGTAATGGTGACTGTGCCGCCCTGCTCTAAAGGGGTCGCCAACCCCATCAGCATCACGTGGTCACCGCCACGGGCAAGCTGGTGCTCGCCGCCTGCAGGAATCGCAAACCCATCTTCCACATGCACCATGCGCATCACACCCTGATCATTCATTATATGGGTGTGCAGTTCGGTTCTGCGGGCCACGTCCGACGATACGCCGACCAACCGGTCGTCGACCGTCCCGGTGTTTAGGATTGTAAAAAAGGCAGCGCCACTTTTCGCACCGGACCGCGCATACGCATCAGCAACTGCGATGGGATCGGCCAAAACCGCGGTCACACTGCATGTCAGGGCGCACAGGAATGAGGGTATAGTTTTCATACCGACGACCTATGCAACCGCGACATGTTTAACAAGCCACCAAAACGACGCGGGGCCTCGCTGCTTTCGCAGGAGGCCCCAGCTTCATGTCCCTCAAAGCAATGTGCTTTAGGCTTGTGCTTTTTTGATCTCTTTTTTGACTTTCAGCGCGTTAGAGCTCAGCTCGGCGTCTTTGGCCTTCATCAAAAACGCATCAAGACCACCACGGTGATCGACCGACCGCAACGCGTGCGCGGAGATGCGCAATTTGATGCCACGGCCCAGTGTTTCGGACTGCAGCGTCACATCGTTGAGGTTCGGCAAAAAGCGCCGCTTTGTTTTGTTGTTGGCGTGGCTGACATTGTTGCCAGTCATCGGACCTTTTCCGGTCAGTTCGCAGACACGCGACATCGGTTCATCCTCATCAACTCGGGCAAGGAACTGGGCCTCGCCAATATCAAAGGGCGCCATCGACCGGGCGCCCTGGAATCTCGGTCCGCTGCGGATACGCAATAGCGCCTAACCCGTCAAGCCCCTATTGGGCGTTGCGAAGCCGGTCCAGCACGCGTTCTGCGGCCAAACTGGGAGAGAGCGCACCCTCGGACACCGACTGCGCCAAGTCTGTAAGGTCTGCCTGGACGTCCGCGCCGTCTAGCGGCGCCAGCAGCCGCTGCCGAACATCTTCCAAGAGCCAGTATCGCGACTGAGCTCCACGTGCGGTCGCCCAATGGCCTTGCGCGCGGCGCCAGTCGGTCAATGTGGTGATGTCCTCCCAGGCTGTGGTCAGACCAGAATCTTCAAGCGCCGATACCATGAGCGCTTTGGGAAACCCGTCAGGATCTTGAGGCCGCTTGCGGAGCAGGCGCAGAGCGCCAGCATAGTCGGCGCAAGTACGCGTCGCCGCAGGTTTCAACTCGCCGTCCGCCTTGTTGACCAGGATCAGATCCGCCATTTCCATGATGCCGCGCTTCACGCCCTGTAACTCATCGCCGCCCGCCGGGGCAATCAAGAGCACAAAGATATCTGACAACTGAGCAGCAACCGTTTCGGACTGCCCGACACCAACAGTTTCCACCAAGATCACGTCAAAGCCAGCCGCCTCGCACAGGCTGACCGCCTCGCGCGTGCGGCGTCCGACCCCACCCAGATGGGTCTGTGACGGAGAGGGACGTATGAACGCGTTCGGATCACGCGACAGCCGCTCCATCCGGGTTTTGTCGCCCAAGATCGACCCGCCCGTGCGCGCAGAGGACGGATCAATTGCCAAAACCGCAACTTTCAGCCCACGCGCGGTCAAAAGGCTGCCGAAGCTCTCGATAAAGGTCGACTTGCCCACACCGGGCGTTCCCGACAGGGCAATGCGGATCGCTTGGCGGTCCTTGGGCAGTGCCTCCAGCAGGTCCAGCGTCTGTTGCCGGTGGTCGGACCGCGCACTTTCCACCAAAGTGATCGCCCGCGCCAACGCGCGGCGTTCGCCCGCCAACAGGCGCAGTATCATGTCGTCCAGGTCCATGCTGGTCTAGATGACGAAGCGATGCGGGCTTGTCCAGCGTGGCCAAGGCAATCACGATCCGTGCTTTGGTTTTCGGAAACAAAAAACAGGACTATAGGAAGGCATGACCGCGACGCTGCCGATCACTGAAATTCTGGATGACATCGCAACCGCCCTGGCTATGCGCGGCCGGGCCGTTGTGCAGGCCCCGCCTGGTGCCGGTAAGACCACGATGGTTCCGCTACATCTGTTGCCCCAGACAAAGGGCCGCATTCTGATGTTAGAGCCGCGCCGCCTCGCCACCCGGCACGCGGCGGCCCGCATGGCGCATCTGCATGGCACCGCTTTGGGCGATGTTGTCGGCTACCGCATGCGCGGAGAGAGCAAATCTTCCCGCGCCACCCGCATCGAGGTGATCACCGAAGGGATCCTCACGCGGATGCTACAGTCTGACCCCGAACTGCCCGGCGTCGGCCTTGTCATCTTCGATGAATTTCACGAGCGGTCGCTCACCGCCGATTTGGGCCTCGCATTGTGCCTAGAGGTCGCCGACGCGCTGCGCGACGATCTGCGGCTTTTGGTCATGTCCGCAACGCTCGACGCGCAGCCTGTGGCCGATTTGATCGATGCGCCGATCCTGACATCTGAAGGGCGCAGCTTTCCAGTGGACGTGCGGCACCTAAACACGCCCTTAGGCCAAGCACGATGGGAGCCCGCGCTGCACGACTTGGTTAGCGAGGCGATCTCATCGGCCCAACACGGCACCTTGGTGTTCCTGCCAGGAGAGCCAGAGATTCGGCGCGCGCAGGCCGCCTTAGCCGGGCGCCTTCCCACGGATTGCGTGGTTATGCCGCTTTACGGCGGGCTCCCCTTCCGCGAACAACGCCGCGCGACCGAGCCCTTGCCAGAGGGGCGCAAAGTGGTCTTGGCGACCTCTATTGCCGAAACCTCTCTGACCTTGCCCGACATCGATGTGGTTGTGGATGCAGGCCGCGCCAGGCGCGCGCGTTTTGATCCGGCTTCGGCCATGTCGCGCTTGGTGACAGAGCGCGCCTCGCGGGCCGAGGCCGCGCAACGCACCGGGCGCGCTGGCCGTGTTGGGTCAGGCATTGCCTTTCGCCTCTGGGGCAAAGGCGAAGAAGGCGCCCTGCCCGCCTTTCCGCCAGCCGAGATCGAAACAGCCGATCTGGCGCCGTTGGCGCTTGAACTGGCCGCTTGGGGGGCGGCGCCAGGGGATCTGGCCTTTTTGACCCAACCGAACCCGCGCAGCTTCGCCGAGGCCCAGGCGCTTTTGCAGATGCTCGGCGCCCTTGACCGTGAAAACCGCTTGACCGCGCATGGGCGCGACCTCGCGGCAATGCCGCTTCACCCCCGGCTGGCGCATATGCTGGCGGTGAGCGGTCGGCAGTCCGCGCCCTTAGCCGCCCTTTTGTCGGACCGCGACCCGATGCGTGAGGCGGGGTCCGACCTGGAACGGCGCGTCAAAACCCTTGTTCAAGCCAAACCAAGGGATGGCAAATTCGCCCACCTGCGCAGCGAAGCGGACCGCCTTGCCGCCTTGGCCCAGCCCACAACGGACGTTCTGAGCATCGGCGAAATGGCGGCGCTGGCCTATCCCGACCGTGTCGCGCTGCGCCGCAAGGGTGATGCGCCGCGCTATCTTATGTCCGGCGGCAAGGGGGCTTACTTCGCCGGTGGGGACCAGCTCTCTGGCCAACGCCTTCTGGTGGTGACCGACCTGGATGGCGAGACCCGCGAAACGCGCATCCGTCAGGCCGCCCCGATCACCGAAAGCGCGCTGCGCGCGGTGTTTCCTGACCAGATCGCGTGGCACGATGTCTGCGCATGGTCGCGCCAAGAGGATCGCGTGGTCGCACGCCAGCAAGAACGCTTTGGCGCGCTGGTGCTGCAAGACCGCATCTGGAAAGACGTGCCCGATGAGACGGTCGCAGACGCTTTTCTGGAGGGTGTCCAAGTCCTGGGCCTGCGGTTCTCCAAAGCCGCAGAGCGCTTGCGGGCGCGCGTGGCGCTGGCGCGCGCGCCCGGGCTTGATCTGCCGTCGATGGAGGCTGAAACCTTGATGGAGACGCGCGACACCTGGCTGCGCCCCTTCATCGACGGGCTGCGCAGCAAGGACGACTGGTTCGCCTTTGACCTCTTCCCAGCGCTCGAAAGCCTGCTGGACTGGCCCGGACGCCAAGCGCTGGACGCTGCGGTCCCGCCGACGTTTCACACGCCACTTGGGCGCAACGTTCCTATCGACTACGCAACTGAGCAGCCAGAGATTTCGGTCCGGCTGCAAGAGATGTTCGGCACGACGCAGCACCCCCTGGTCGGCAAAACCCCGCTGCGCATCACCCTTTTGTCGCCCGCCGGGCGGCCGGTGCAAACCACAACGGATCTGCCGGGGTTTTGGACATCATCCTATGCAGATGTGCGCAAGGACATGCGCGGGCGCTACCCCAAGCACCCCTGGCCCGAAGATCCCACGCAGTCCGATCCCACCTTACGCGCCAAGCCGCGCAAAGCCTAAAGCACGTCCAGTTTATAGTGGATCTCCCAATACCCTGCCGCGCTTCGCGCTCTCGGGACATTGGCGATAAGACTTGTTTTCATGTAAACTGGACGTGCGATAAAGCACTGTCAGACGGACATACAGACGTATTTCATCTCCAAAAACTCGTCGATCCCATGGTGTGAGCCTTCCCGGCCCAGACCGGACTGCTTGACCCCGCCAAAGGGGCCAACCTCGGTTGAAATGATGCCTGTGTTAATGCCCACAATCCCGTATTCCAGCGCCTCGGCCACTTTATAGACGCGGCCCAGATCTCGTGCATAGAAATAGGCAGCAAGGCCAAAGATCGTGTCATTGGCCATGGCGATCACATCGTCTTCGGTCTCGAATTTGAAGAGGGGTGCGAGCGGGCCAAACGTTTCTTCCTTGGCGACTTTCATCTCTTGCGTGACACCCGTGACGATGGTCGGCTGCAGGAACGTGCCCCCCAGATCGTGCGGCTTGCCGCCTGTGAGGATCGTGCCACCCTTGGCGACGGCGTCCTGCATGTGGTCCATGACCTTATCGACAGCCTTGGCGCTGATCAGCGGCCCGGTCGTGACGCCATCTGTCAAGCCATCGCCCACCTGCAGCGACTCTGTCGCGGCCTTCAGCTTTGCGGCAAAGGCATCATAGACGCCTGCCTGCACGTAGATCCGGTTCGCACAGACGCAGGTTTGCCCGGCATTGCGGAACTTGCACATCATGGCGCCAGCGACGGCCTCGTCCAGATCGGCATCATCAAAGACGATGAACGGCGCGTTGCCGCCAAGCTCCATGGAGCATTTCATCACCTGATCCGCCGCCTGTCGCAGAAGGATGCGACCCACTTCGGTCGAGCCGGTAAAGGTCAGCTTGCGCACGGCGTGGTTTTCGCAGAATTCCTTACCGATCTCAGATGCGCGCGACGATGGCACGATGTTCAACACACCAGCAGGCAGACCGGCCCGTTCCGCCAAGACACCCAAGACCAGCGCCGAGAGCGGCGTCTCGGTCGCCGGGCGGGCGACAAAGGCGCAGCCTGCGGCCAGGGCCGGGCCCACTTTGCGGGTGATCATCGCGTTGGGGAAGTTCCACGGCGTGATCGAAGCGGCGACGCCAATCGGCTGCTTCCACACCTGGATGCGCTTGTCGCGCTGGTGGCCGGGAATGGTTTCGCCGTGGATCCGCTTGGCCTCTTCCGCGAAGAACTCGATGAAGGACGCGCCATACGCGATCTCGCCCACCGCCTCGGCCAGCGGCTTGCCCTGCTCTGCCGTCAGGATCGTGCCCAGATCAGCGGCATTTTCCATCATCAACTCGTACCACCGCCGCAGCACAGTGGCGCGCTCTTTGCCTGTCCATGCGGCCCAGTCTTTCTGCGCGGCCTCTGCAGCGGCAATCGCCTCGGCGACCTCGGCCCGGTCCATATCCGCCACCTCTGCAATCACGTCGCCGCGCGCCGGGTTCGTCACCGCAAAGGTGCTTTTGCCTTCGACCCAAGCCCCATTCACATAGGCCCGCGTTTCCAGCAACGACGGGTCCTTCAGCAGGCCCCTTAGATCTGTGTGAGCGTCAAGCATGTGTGCCTCCCGTGCAAGCCAGTCGAAGATTGTCAGCCGCCTTGAAATAGGCTCTGATGCCGAATGTCTAGAGCCAGTTAGGAGCCGCGCGTGACAGACCTGGACGATGCTTTCGCCAATGGGCCCTACATTCCAGGCGCCGACGCCTATCCCGAACGGTGGGCGTTAGAAGCGCGCGCCTTCCGCGAGGACCTGCTCGCAAAGGGTCGCGCGAAGCTTGGGGTGTCCTATGGCCCCACCAAGCGCCAAGCTTTGGACCTGTTCCTGCCAGAGTCCGCGCCCAAGGGTATGATGGTCTTCGTCCATGGGGGTTACTGGCTGAAATTCGACCGCAGTTATTGGTCCCATTTCGCCACTGGCGCATTGGCCAAAGGCCGCGCCGTCGCCATGCCCAGTTACGACCTGTGCCCAGAGGTTCGGATCGCGGATATCACCCAGCAGATCACCCGCGCCGTCACGCATATCGCCCAAGACGTCGCCGGCCCGATATCGCTGTCAGGGCATTCCGCGGGCGGTCATCTGGTAAGCCGTATGCTGGCACCAGAGGTTTTGCCGCCCGAGGTCTTGGATCGCATCGACCAGGTTGTCGCGATCTCACCCGTTACCGACCTGCGCCCCCTGTTGCGCACTTCGATGAACGCAGATTTCAAGATGGATATGACCGTAGCCGAAGCCGAAAGCCCCGTGCTGCAACCCAAGCCAGCGACGCCCGTGCATGTCTGGGTCGGCGAGGCAGAGCGGCCCGTGTTCGTGGAACAGGCGCAAGCCTTGGCCACCGCCTGGACCGCGCCCATAGAGATCGCGCCAGAGCGGCACCATTTCGACGTGATCGACGCGCTTCTTGATCCAGAAAGCCGCCTTGTCGGGTGCCTCGCGCCCTAGGCCGGGAAATAATCCTCGCAATCGCCGTCGCGATACACATCCGCCGTGCAGCAATGCAGCCCACCGCCAAAGGCATAAGCGTCGCGTAAGTCGACCTCGACCACTTCCATGCC
>CAWUIP010000076.1:0-16982 GCA_963922415.1 uncultured Aliishimia sp.
TTTGAGACCGGGACGCTGACGCTGGAGGAGGGCGAGGTCGAGAACGAGGTGACGATCCCGCCGATTTTCAATGGCACGCCGCCAACCAACCCGAATGATGACTTGGGCCTGCCAGAGCTGGAGGGCGACGATGACACGATCGCCGCCCTGGATGGCGGGGACACGGTGGCCCTGGCCGAGGCGGAGGAGACCTTGGCGGAGGTTGAAGACATCGCAGGCGGCTTCGAGGATGCCTCGGGCGCGTGCGGCCAAGAGGGCGGCGATGTGGGCAAGTATTTGGCGTGTTTGTCGGATGCGTTGAGCGATTTTGCCGGAGAGTTGGACGCGATTGCGACTGATCTACCGCCAGGCATGGGCAATGTGGCGCAGATCGTGCAGACGGCGCGGGTTGAGGTAGACGCGGCGCGCAGCCGGGCGCAAGCGCGTTTGGCGACCGCCACAACAGAGGCCGAGCGTCAGGCGATCCGCCGGGATGCGGTGAACGAGGCGCGCGGCGCGTTGGCGACCGCATCGTCTGAGATCCGCAAAGAGATCACACTGGTGCGTGCGGATGATCCGGAACTGGCCGCTGTGCAGCGCCAGACCGTCTCGCTGGCTGCGGCCGCTGTCGACAATGCCGGGCTGACCTTGGCACGGGCAACGGGTCTCTAAGCGGCGGGGTCCCCGTTTCACAAGATTGTCGGAACTGACCCCTACCCAGCCGTGCGTGACTTGGCCTAGACTAGGATGCACGTAACAAGGGAACGCAGTGCAATGGTCAAGGCGATAGCGGCGGTTTTGGTTTGGGTGTTCAGCGCATCGCTGCTGTGGGCAGAGACGCGGGTTGCCCTGGTGATTGGCAATTCGAACTACGCGCATGTCTCGTCGCTGGAGAACCCGGAAAACGATGCGGTCGACATCTCGATCGCGCTGGAGGGCCTTGGCTTTGAGGTGATCCTGAGCACGGACCAAAGCCAGTCAGACCTGCGCGCCTCGATTGACCGGTTCCAGGTGGCGGCACAAACGGCGGATGTGGTCCTGTTGTACTACGCGGGCCACGGGTTTCAGGTAAGCGGACAAAACTATCTGGTGCCCGTGGACGCGAAACTTGCGGGGATTGAGGACCTGCAAGACCAGACACTGGCGCTGAACGATGTCGTCACCGCGATGGAGCAATCGCCGGGGATCAAGCTCGTCTTTCTGGATGCCTGCCGCGACAACCCCTTTGGCGTCGAACTGGAAGAGGAGGCGGGCAGTGGCCTCGCGCGCGTCGGCACAGCGGCGGACTTTATGTTTGTCTATGCCACGCAGCCAGACAACGTGGCCTATGACGGGGCAGGGCGGAACAGCTTTTTCACCGAAGCGGTTCTGAGCCATATCTACCGCCCCGGGCAGGACCTGGCGGAGATGATGATCAACGTCCGCCGCGATGTGCTAGCGGCGACGGGCGGGCGGCAGGTGCCGTGGGAGAACTCGTCTCTAACACGGCAATTTCGGTTCGACACAAGCCCCGTGACAGCGTCAGAAGAGACGCTGCTGTGGCAAGTTGCGGCCAGCGAGCAAGATGCCAACCTGATGCAGCTTTACATGGATCGCTATCCTGAAGGCGCGCATGTCGAAGACGTTTTGGCCTTTCTAGACACAGGTAGCCAAACGCGCGGGCTTGAGGGGCGCGACGAGGAAGCAGAGGCGGCGCGGTTGTGGTCGCTGGCGCGCCGTACCCGCATGCGCCCCTTGTTAGAGTATTATTTGGACCGCTACCCCGAGGGGTCCGATGTGGCGGCGGCAGAGCGGATGCTGGAGGTAATCCCACAGGTCGAAGACACCTCGCCCGGGGCTGTGTGCGAACGCTTGGCCACCCATCCGCGCGATGCCACAGCCGCCCAAGCCGGTGTCAGTTTTGCCCGGCTCAGCCGCAATGCCCTGCCTGCGATGCAAGCCTGCGCGGCGGCCTCGGTGCAATCGCCGGATTTGCCGCACTACACCGCCCTTTTGGCGCGCGCAACGGCGGCAGCAGGCGATCTGGAGCGGGCGGTGACCCTGTACAAATCGGCAGCGGATCGGGGCGACCTGCGCGCGATGGTCAGCCTGGCGCAACTGACGGAGGCCGGGAATGGCCTGCCGCAAGATATTCCTGCGGCCTTCCGCCTCTACGAACGCGCTGCGGAGGGGGGCAGCCCTGATGCCATGATCAATCTGGCGATTGTTCTGTTCCAAGGCGACGGGCTGCCAGCCGATCCAGACCGTGCGGTAGACTTGCTGCGCCGGGCGGCAAATGCAGGCTCTGCTAAGGCGGTTTTTAACCTTGGCGTGCTGGCGCAACAGGGCGCGATTGATACGCCCGAGGACGCGCTGACCTATTTCAAGCAGGCGGCAGAAGATGGCGAGGCCCCGGGATATCGCGCGGCGGCGATCCTGCTGGATGAAGGCCGCGGTGTGTCCCGCAATCCGGAGGCCGCAGCAGATCAGTTGCTGCGCGGGGTTGCGGGGGATCGCGGTGAGTTGCTGCGGCAGTTGACGACGCAGACCAATGAATGGTCGCGGGACACAATCCGGGCCTTGCAATCGCGGTTGAAGGCCGCCGGGTACTACAGCGCCGCAATTGATGGACTTCCTGGCCCAAGCTTCAACGCAGCGCTGACCCGGTGGCGCAATGGCGGCTTCAACGCAGAGGTTTTAGGCGGATAGAGCCTGTGCTTGACATTATGTTCATTTTCCTTAGCTAAGACTTAGCTAAATAGGGGGATGTGCCATGCAAGCCTCGGTCCATGAAGCCAAAACAAACCTGTCGCGCCTGTTGGAAGCCGTCGCGCGCGGCGAACGCGTGGTCATTACGCGCCACGGCATCCCGGCAGCGGAACTGGTTCCCGCGCGCCCCAGCCACGTGCGCTTGGGCAGCCTGAAAGAGGCGGTGCCGCCCGCGCCTGCGGCGTTCTTTGAAGACTTGGATGCGGGCGAAATCAGTCTCTGGGAAGGGGAATGAGCGCCTATCTGCTCGACACCAATGCGTTTGCGATGGCGTTGACCGATGATCCGCGCTTGCCGCCAGATGCGCGCGCGCGGATGGAGTCGGCGACGCGTCTTGCCGTGTCGGTGATCAGTTTCTACGAGATCGGACAGAAGGTCCGGCTGGGCAAATGGCCCGAGATGGCGCCGCATGTGCAGGGCTTGGACAAGCGCGCCCATGAGGATGGGTATGACCTTTTGCCGTTGACCGCGCGCGTGTCTCTCGCGGCATCTCTCTTGGACTGGGCGCATCGTGACCCGTTTGACCGTTTCATCGCGGCGGCTGCCCAGGCGGAGGGCTTGCCGGTCCTATCCTCTGACGCGGCGTTTGATGAGATCGCGGTGCAGCGGTATTGGGTATAATGTAGATTATGTGCTCTTTCCAAAATGTTAGAGTCTGTCGCGACAGGCATCACCTGGTGCAAGCCGATCCATCTTTACAACCTTCCAAGAAATTGGCTTGTTGAGGTGAAATGAAGTTGCATTGCAGTTATTGCCATTTAGCGGGGGAAGCCTGAAGTGAGTTGGCAGAGGATCGCGGCTGTGTTTATGGGAGTTGTTCTGTCGATGAGTACTTCATTGAGTGCATCCGAGACGGAGAATGTACTCGTTTTCAACGGTCCAGCTGGGTTCTACGAAACTCTGTCTGCCGTCGACCCAGACAACAGAGTTGTCACTGCCCAAAACGAGTGGTTTTCGCCCAGCTCGGCAAACATCTGGGTGGTATTTGTGACGGGTCAGAATGACGTCTACACGCTTCCTCCAATCGCCAAAAAGGTAATTGATGCTATTGAAGCTGAGCCAGAACCTTTGGTGCGCGTGACGGCGAAAATTTCCTCGAACCGGAACATTGTTGTGCAAACAAACCATCTGTCTAAAACGGATAGAACTGCAAATTTTCAAGGCTGTATTGCTGCGATTGACATTTCGCAGCTTGTGTACGCGCGTGACAGCGACATTTCTGACGATGTTGAAAAGCACTGCGCAAACTACTGACGCAACTTAAGGCATATTGGCCGCTCTGCCTATTCGTCCTCGTCCGGGTGTTTGTCGAGGAGTTTGGCGAGCCAGGAGGCGTCGCGGACGACTTTGGCGACGGCGCCGGAGCGTTGTTCGGAGCGGGCGCGTAGGGCGTCGATGTATTCGGCCATACTGTCGTGGGGTACGCCGCCGCTGCCCGCTTTGAGGGGTTTGTAGCCGTCGAGTTTGCTGCGCAGTTGGATCAGCGCGAGCGACAGGCGGTCGTGGGCGATGGGGTCGATGACCACCGGCGTTTCAGCGTGTTCCGCTTTGGTGGTTTTGGCGGCGCGGGTGCGCACGTCTTGGAGGGCTTCGGCGAAGTCGGCCTCCGCCGTGTCGAGCCGCCCCATTGCCGCCGAGATGCCGGAAACATCCCCACCGCGGTCAAGCTCGGCCTTGGCCAGAGCGGCAGCGTGGAAGGCCATCCAGCTGGGCGCGGTCAATTCGATCTGGCCTGGGTGCCATTCGCGCCCCGAGGGGACCGCGCGCAGAAGCACGGGATCGTCGGCGTATTTCGTCTCTAGATAGGTCACAACCTTGGCCACGTTGGTGGCGGGGTTCGCCAGGACCTGTTGATTGAGCCCGCAGCGCCGCATGCCTTCGGCGGCGATGGCGTCGTTCATCTCCAGCGCGGCATAGGCCATGGCGTATTTCGCGAGCGTCGGGTTTTCGCGCGTCGCTTTGCGGGCGAGCCAGCGGTCGGTGGGCACGGCGCGGGCCTGTTCGTAGATCTTCCAGGCATTGGCCAGTTGCAGTTCGGTGAAGCCGATATCGGCAAGCTCCATCGTGGCCTCGGCCGTTTCGACAACAGCTTTCACAACGGGGGCTGCGGGGGCTGCAGGCGAGAGGGCCATTGCCTCTGCCACGACTTTTGCGGCATCGAGGGCCACTTGGATATTGGCCTGCATCGCCTGTTTGGTCTGTAGGCCCGAGCGGTTGAGCATGGCATCGACAACGGGCGAGACGGCCACGCGCGAGTCTTCGACATTCTCGCGCCAGATCAGCATTTCTTGTGTCTTTTCAACGGCATCCTTGATGGTGAGTGCAAGCGTCATGCAGGCCTGGACCAGGGCGGCAGGTGGAAAGAGCTTGGCCACGAAGCCCACGCCTTTTTCGGCGATGGTCGTACACATTTTGAACGTGGCTTCGTTCTTTTTCTGCATCGCGATGAGGTATTCGATGGAGTTGACGCGTTCGAACTCTGCGATTTCGGCGGCTTCGGCATCGTCGGTGGCTAGGGGAAAGCCCATGGCGAGGTGCTTTTCGAACTCGGCGCGTTCAGCTTCGGCAGCCTCTTCGGCGGAGGCCTTGAGCGTTTCGGCAGCTTTGATATCGGCCTCGAACTCGTCGGCGACGAGCTTGTCCATCGAAACGCCGCCCTTCACCTTGGCCAAGCGGCCTTCCATGATCTGCTGGGCGAGTTCGTCTTCGTCCAGGCCTTCGCCGTCGCCGTCTTCGAGGTCGTCAGGAATGACTTTGAGCGCTTTGCCCGCCTCGGTCGCAATTGGATCGGCAAGATCCATCATGGCAGAGATGATGGCCAAGGCGGGCGCCCCGTTTGCGCGCATTTGGTTGATCTTTTTGGCCTGGATCGCGGCGGCCCCGGCGGTGCCGATGATGGTGGCCATATCGCTCATGACGCCGCCATCGCTGTCGGGGTCGTTGGCCTCTAGCTCGCTGGTGATGCTTTCCAGGATCTGTTCAAAAGCCGCCTCGTAATCGGGGGGATCTTGCGACAGCGCCCGCCCGGCCCGCACGCCGCGCGCGCCATTGGTCACAATCCGGCTGATAATCGCCCCGGCATCACCGCCACCGGCCTTGTCCAGCGTTGCACCGATGGCGTCGGCGATCGCCAAACCGACATTGAGCATGTCTTTTTCGGTGATCACGGCCTTTGCAACGCCTTCACCCAGCGTGACTGCGATATCCATATATTCGAAAACATCGGATGCCAGGTCCGCCCCGTCAGAGACGTCGGTATCGCCGGTTAGACCGCCCACAGCGCTGCCCAAGCCAGACGAGGCGCTGGCCAATTTCAGAACCGATTTCCCGATCTTAAAGCCCAAGTCGAACTTTTCTTGCAGGATGTCCGCCTCTGTCAGGCTTTCGGAATACTCTTCCAGCCGTTCGTCATAGGCACCGGCGGCGCCTTCAAAAAGGCGCAACACGTCCGAATACTCATCGGGCACGAGCGCTTCGGGAAAGACGCCTTCGCGCACGAGAGGTTTGTAGACATCCTCTGCGATGTGCTGATTGCAGACGGCAACCTTGTCTTCCCAGGCTTTTTCCTCATTGCGCCGCGCCTCGACCGCATCACGGAATTCCTGCTGCAGGCGTTCGCGGTCTTCCACCGGCATGTCTTCGGTCAGTTTGGGTTCGACCGGTTCGGTAAATTCAGGTGGCTCGCCCGGGTCATAGTAGGGATTGCCCGCAAGCTGGGCCACGAGGTCTTCGAGCTTCTTTTCCTGTTCGCGGATCAGTTCTTGTTGGTCGCGCGGCATCCCCTCTTTCATCAGGTTGGGGTGGTGCACGTAGTCCAATTCGTTGAGGGCATTGCCCTCACCATCAAGGATTTTCATTTTGCTGCGGTCGCCAAAATCCTCTTTGCGAACGCGCACTTCGATGGACATAAGCGCGGTGCGGATGCCCTCTTTATCAGCCTCTAACTGGGCGATGATCTGTTGGCCGGCACGCCGCTGATCCATCTGGTCGAGGTTTGCCGCCGACATCGCAAAGCGCGGCGCGATCTCTTGCATCCATTTCAGCTTTGTTGGGTCGATGCCGTGTGTGTCGTCTGGCATGCCGAAACCTCCCGTTTCGTGCGCCGCGTCGGGTTAGATCCCGCGCAGCACGTTTAGTTCAATTTGCTTCAACCGGTTGGCGGCGGCCGAGCCAATCGGGACGCCAAAGGGATTGAGCACGCATTTTTGGAAGACCGGGTCATCCATGAGCGCCGCGCGGATGCGGCGAATTTCCGAGAGCGCGGTTTCGCGCGCGGCTTTGCGCGCCTGCCGGTCGATATCAGCGGCCATCAATTCGCCTGCGCGTTTGAGTTCCGCAGAAGCAGCGCGCGCCACGAGGGCTGTGATCTTGGCATCGATTTCGGCCTTGACCGAGGCGTCAAGCGCGACCCCCTCGGTTTCGGCGATGGTGTCTTCAAAGCCCGACACTTCGGTAACCAGTTTTGCTTGTGCCGTGACGACTTGCGAGAGGGCCGCGCTCCATTGTGGGCCGATCTCTTGCAGTGCGCTTTTGTCGGTTTTGGCGCCGCGTTTGCGCACGCCGTCGACGAACTTTGTGACAAAGCTGAGTTCGCTCAGCGCTGTGGCGGGGTTGGCGCCGTCTTTGTTGCCCTTGATCAGCTTCAACGTCGCCTTGACCCGGTCCACTTGCGGTTTCACCTCGTCGGCGTAGTCGGACATCGGCGCGCTGCCCAGTTCGGTTTCGACCCCCTCGATGAAGTCTGGGGCTTGGGCCAGGTAAGCTTCGCGATCGGCGGCGGTTTTACGCTCGATGGCTTCGGCTTCCATCATTTCGGCGCTGAGTTCGGTATAGGCATCCAGGAACGCGGTTGCGTCTTCAAAGGCGCGTTTGGCCTCGGCGATCTCTGCGCTGACGTCTTCGCCATTGGCGCGGCGCACGTTGAGGTCGCGCATCTTGTTGCGCAGGGCCTCACCTGCTGTGCCAGCGATGCGTACGGCGTCTTCGCTACTTGTTCGCATGTAGAGCGCGATGTTTTCGGATTTTTTGCGCATCTCGTCGCGGATGCGGTCCAGCGTGGCGTCGATGGTGGTGTAAAAGTTGGGATCGGTTTTGGTTGCGTTCCAGTGGATGCACGTGTCGAGGTCTTTGCGGAAGCTGCCGTTGTAGTCCTGGACGGGATTTTCGGCCTTGGTGAGCATCTCGCGGAAGGACGTGTTGAACCGGCCCAGTTGTTCTTCGCGCCGGTCGATGCGTTCTTTGATGCCGGCGCGCAGGCGGATGAGTTGCTGGTTGCGCGTCTCTTCGGTTTCGATCTCTTTGTGGAGTGCGACGGCCCCGGCCATCGCTTCGTTGATGGGTTGGTCTTTGTAGCCGGATTTGTATTCTTTGACTTTGGCTTTGAGCTCTGTGAACACGTCGCCGATGGGGTTCTTTTTGGCGTCTGTGTATTGGCTGGCCTTGGTAGAGGCGCGGTCCAGCACGGCTTCGATTTGGCCGTTGATCGTTTCGTTGTTGACGGCTTGGCGCACGGTTTGGACCGCATCGCTGATCAGCTTTTCAACCGGATCAAGCGCGGCGATGTTGTAGCCGCCGGTGCCGTTCAGCGCGCTTTTGATCACGTCGAGATGGGCCATGATCGGGTCTTTTTGGCGGCTGGAGATCTTTGAGATCCCGTTCATCGCGGCGACGAGCTTGTTGAGTTGGGTCTCGAGGGCCGCGCGGCGGGTCTCAAAGGCCGTGCCTTCGGAGGCGAGGCATTCACCAGCATGCACCTGCAGCCGGGTCGCACGCTCGATCAGGTTCTTTTGGTCCGCTTCATAGGTGTCTGCGGCGCTGGGATCGATATCGCCGAAGTCGAGGAAGTTCGCGTCGATCTGGCCTTTGAGCACGGCGAGCGCGTCTTGCATCGTTGCGGTTTGGGCGCAGTCCCAACGCTCGAGCCGGTCGATTTGCGCCTCACAGATGCGCAGTTTGCCCTCAAGCTCGGTCCGGCGCTTGGTTTGTTCGATGAAGATCGGGCGGCGTGGGTCGTCTTCGAGGTCCGACACCTGTTCGAGGAACCCGGCCCCGTCCATATCTGTGCCATTCAGAAGCTTGCGCATGGCCGCCAGCACCGTGTCGACCTCGGCCTGGGCGGCCTCTGGCGTGGCGCTGTCACCGATTTGCGGGATGTCTTCGATCCGCCGCGCCAGCGGGTTGATCTGGTCGTAGAACGCCCGCGACAGACCCACTTCGATATCCGCGGTGCCGGTTTCCTCTTTCATCGCGTTGAGGGCAGCGTTGAGTTTGGTGTTAAACTCTTGGGTGATCGCGGTTTGCGACACTTGGCCCTGCTTTTTGATGCGGATGATCGCGAGTTCGGTGTCCAGGCTGCGCCCGCCCACATTCGTCTGCTCGAACTCGTAGTTCATCGCTTCGGTATAATGCGCGGCCATATCGGTTTTGGCGGCTGTGATCACGCGCAGCGCGTCGTCGAGATTTTTGATCTTGGCAGACCGGACAGCCCCCATGGAGCGTTGCACTTTCAAGTCCATCTCGCGCAGGAAGACCGCGTCGCCATCGGTGCCCCCGTTGCGGGCAATCTCGCTGAGCATTGTCACGATCTCGCGCGTGCCGGTCCATTGCACTTGTAGCTCTGACCAGGCGGCCAAGAGGGCTGCGCGCTTTTGCTTGCGGCTGGATCGCCAAGAGCTGTCGGTGATGTGCTTTGCGATGAAGTGAAGTCTGTCTTCTGCGAGGTCCATCGTGACCTTGTAGAAGTTGCTGGGCAGTTCAAGGCCGGCCATCGCATCCCCGTTCGTCAAGTACGTGCGCTGACTAGATCACAGGGCTTGGTACGGAGGCAACGGAAAATCAACCACCGTTCTGTGTGGCGACGTCCAAAAGTGGTGTCCAGAACCCAGTGTCAAACAGATAGTGGCGGGGTCGTTTGATGAGGTCGGTCGTGGTCCGCTGCGCCTCGGCATGAAGAACGTCTGCCTGGGCTTGTGCGAGACCAGCCACAAAGATCGGACCGGTGATCTGCGCGGCTGGAAAGCCGGGCCGCGGGTCGAAATGGTTGTTTGTGTAAGGTGCGAGAATGACCGTGCCGGGGGCGACGGCATCTAGGATCCGATGTTCCATCTCAAGCATGAGCGTATCGTCATGGAGTGGGCGGTAGAAGTAGACCACGTCATAGGGGGCATAGCCATCGAAGGTGAGCGCGTTGCCTTCGATAACAGAGATATTGGGTTTGTTTAGCAGCGATAGCGTGCGCCGCGCGGCTGTCACATAGCCTGGGTCAAATTCCAGCCCGTCGCAGAACCGGAAATAGTTGTGCGCCGTCAAAAGTGTGACACCGCCACCGCAGCCGACGTCCAAAAACCGCGCCCTGTCGGCCCGGCCTTGGGCCAGCAAAAGCCGGTAGGCCGATTGCATGAGCGTGTCGAACATCTGGATCGGCAACGGGATGTCGGCGAAGTAATCCTGATCGACCGAGGTTTGGTCCTGCTCCAGCGGATTGGCCAAAAGGTGCAGGGCTGCATGCAGTGTGCTGAGCACCCTGTCCGACGGATTGAGCGGCCTGTGCGTGGCCAACGGTACAGCCTTCGGGTCGATATGGTTTTGCACCAGCCGCGCCATGCTGTCCCATGAGGTCAAACATCGTTTGACCCGCTTTGTTGTTTCAACCAACCGTTTCTGTGCGGCATAACCGGAGGCGTTGAGCGCGCTGCGCGGTTCGGTCGGGACTTTGCGGATGCTGCGGTAAAGCGAGTTTAGCTTGGGCCGTTTGGCGTCCATCGTCGCCCAGCCCGCTTGGATCAGGGTGGCGTTGCGTTGCGACGGGCGGCGGCGGATTTCCTTGGCCAGGGTCTGTGCGTCTTCAAGCAGGCTTTCTTCAAGCGCCAGGGTCTTTTCGTATTCTGGCGTCATGGTGCGACCCTACATGGCTAGAGTTTGCCTTCGGAGATCCAGGTTTCCACGAGGTTCTTTGAGACTTCGAAATGCATCGAATCCTCGCGCGAGAACCCTGCACCCCAATACCACCCAGCATCGTTAAAAAAGTCTGCAAGTATGGTGAGACCAAGCTGGGTTTTCCCGTCGCCCAAGCGATCAAGTTGCCCGTCGATGTTCAGATCGACCGAGAGACCAAAGGCGTGGGTCGAGGTCCGCCCCGGCGCGCCGCGGATGTGGCGTACACACAGCGCCCCGGCCGTGTTGATCCTGTCATAAAGGTCGGGGTCGGTGACTTTGATCTTGTCAAACACTTCCCCCAGACTGTCGAGCGCGGGCTGCAGCATGGTCACCCGAATGGGGCCGACTTGGTCGGTCACCAGTTTGCTGGCGAGGCGGCTGTTGGTCATCGACTGACACTTGTCGGTCAGGACGTCACGCGGCTTGCCAAAGACGCTTTCCAGATAGGTGGGCGAGGCGATGTCGAGCCCTTGGTTCACCGTGCGCCGCGCGGCGATCAAGACGACCTGCGCATAGGCATCGATGATCTGGTTTGGTCCATCGCGCGGGACTTCTACGTCATTATCGCCCGCTTGTGGTGTGATCACCGGCGCCCGCTGAACCGCGGCCAGATCTTTTTTGAGTTGCTCAACTTCGGCTGTGAGACCTTCGATCTGGCTGCGCAAGAGTTCGATTTCGATACGCGCGCCACTGTCGATAGCGGGCCCGGAAAACTCGGCGTCCCCGTCCGAGGAATACCTGATTTCAGGCTCTGGCCTGACGGTCAGGTAGACCAACACACCCAACCCAACCACCAAAAGCGCCATGACGCCGATGATTATTGGAATAATGCGTTTTTCCATGAAGCGGGAGGCCAGGTTGGTTTTTTAACGAGACTGAGACAAGCTGTGAGTTAAGTCAACAAATCGACACGCATTTCACGAATAAGGTGATCGGGAGATACGTTGTAGTGACTGGGCGGCTCGTGTAGGCTCGCCCACAGATTGTGAGAGAGGTCTTCGATGTTGAAACACACGATTCTGGGATTTGGCCTGACCGTCGCGCTGATGGCCGTTGGTCCCACCATGACAGTCGCCCAATCAACGGATGCCAGCACGCTGAGCGCGGATGAGCTGGAAGAGCTTTTCAAAAAGCAAAAGACCCGTGGGCTTGTGTTGGCCCCGACCAAGCCACAAGACACGACCGAGACAGAGACGGAAACGGCCGCTGCCCCAACGGTTACGGAAGAGACCTATGTCGAGTTGGCGCCGGAAGATCAGATCAACATTCAGATCAGCTTTGATTTCGACAGCGCCGCGCTGCGCGATGATCAAAAGCCAAAGCTCGCCACGCTGTGCCAGGTGATGCAGCAGGTCGATATCGATGTGTTCCGGATTGTGGGTCACACGGATTCCAAAGGCTCGGCGACGTATAACCAAAATCTGTCCTTGCTGCGCGCGCAGGAGGTGAAGCGCTATTTGGTTGCCGATTGTGGTCTGGCAGAAACTCAGCTTGAGGCTGTTGGTGTTGGTGAGAGCTTCCCAATTGACAAGGACAATCCGGGCGGCGATGTGAACCGTCGGGTTGAATTCCAGGCGCTCAGCTAAGGTGCACAGGTATCGGCTGGGCCCGCTTTTATGACGACATCTCAGGCAGGCGACATATTTCAGCCGGGTGACGTGCTGAACAACACCTATCGGATCGAAGAGATCCTGGGGCGTGGTGGTACGTCGGAAGTGTATAAGGCGCGGTCCGAGATTTCGGGCCGTGTGATCGCGATCAAGGCTTTGAAGGCCGAGTTTGCGAGCAACGAAGACTTCCTGGTGCTGATGACGCGCGAGGAAGACGTGCGCGAGATCCGCCATGATGCGGTCGTGCGCTACTTTGATACCCAGCGGATGCCCGATGGTGTGGTCTATCTGGTGATGGACCATGTGGATGGGCCGGGCCTGGACGAAAAGATGCGGGCGGGCACGCTGACGGCGTCTGAGTTGATGGTGATCGGGCGGCGCGTCTGCGAGGGGCTGATCGCGGCCCATGGGCGCAACATCGTCCACCGCGATCTGAGCCCAGACAATATCATCCTGCGCGACGATGACCCGGCAGAGGCGGTGATCATCGACTTTGGCATCGCCAAGGACACCAATCCGGGCGCCAAGACCATCGTGGGCAACGAGTTTGCGGGCAAGTATTCCTATGCCGCGCCGGAACAGCTGAGCGGGCAGACGGATGCCCGGTCCGATATCTACTCGCTGGGCGCGCTTTTGTTGGCGACGTTTCGGGGCGAGAAGCCCGCGATTGGCGCCAATCCGATGGAGATGGTGCAACTAAAAAGCGCGCCGTTGGACTTGCAGGGCGTGCCGGACCCCCTCGCCCGCCTTATTGCCAAGATGTCCGCGCCGGACCCTGCACAGCGGTTCCAGAGTGCGGAAGAGTTGTTGGCGGCCTTCAACAATCCCGACAGCGTGGATGCCTTTACGGCGTCTGATCCGCTGGATGATCTGCTTGATGACGACAAGACGGTAATCCCGAACGCGATGCCCGCGGCGCAGTATGAGCAGTCGGTGACCAAAGCGCCTCCCGCCGCGTCAGAACCTACGAAGACCAAGCGCGGCTCGGGTGGGTTGATCGCAGCCCTTTTGGCGCTGGTTGTCGTCGGTGGCGGTGCAGGCGCTTGGTTTACCGGCCTGCTTGACGAGGTTCTGGGCACTGGTTTGCCGATGGTAGAGCCGTATACCCTGGTCGTGGAGCGCAGGCAGGACGGCAGCGTCACCGCTGTTGGCCATATGCCGGATGAAGAGAGCCTAACAGCGCTAACCGAGCGCCTTGCACCGCTTGGCGCGCGTCTGGACGTGACGCTGGCGCGTGGGAACATCATTGAAAACTGGGGCGATGGACTGCTGGAGGTGCTGAGCACCTCACTGCCGCTCGATGAGTTTCGCCTGGCTGCGATCGACAATGAGGTCGCGGTCACCGGGCTGGCTGGAAACCCGACCGAACGCGCGGCGGTGCAATCGAAATTCGATAGTGATCTGCCCGCAGGTCTGATTGGGGCGACCGATATCGCCTTGGGCCCTCGGTTCTTGGCCGAGGATGTGTTGCAGCCGATCCTGGATGGTGCCGCGGATTGCGGACCTTTGCGCCTGGCTGCGGTGCCGCCCCTGGGCTACGGCCTGAATGACTTGGTGATTGTGTCGGGCCGCTTTGGCTCGCAAGCGCGGCGGGATGCGCTGGAGCTTGGGATCAGCGAGGTTGCAGGCGACCGCCAAGTGCGGATCGAAGGCGAGGTACTCAACGAAAGCCTCTGCCGGATCGACGCAACGCTGCCCAAAGCCCGGCTTGGTGGGTTTGACGTACGGCTGGGATACGGCGGACAGACCGCCGAGAACTTGTCGGGCACCTACAAAGTTGGCGAAAACCCGACCATCGACATTCGGCTGCCCGCAGAGCGTACTGATGGGTTTTTGTATGTCTCCGTTGTCGATGTGAAGGGCGTCGTGTTCCACCTCTTGCCCAACCGTTCGCGTCCCGAAAACGGTCTGCAGGCCCTGCAGGAGGAGGCCCAGAATGGCTTTTTGCGCGTGGCTTACGGCCTTGAAGAGGCGCAAGATCAGGGCCATTTGGCCTTCACAGTCGACGATTCCGCTCTAGGAAAATCCAAGATCCTTGCAATCTACACGACCGAAGCCCTTTTCGACGGACTGCGCCCCACCACAGAGTCGGTCGCCAGCTATGCCGAGGCCCTCGCTCAAGCGCGTGATACGGGGGGGTTGTTGGTTCAGTCCATGGACTCCGCGATCCTGACATCAGAACGATAGCCACCCGCAAACCCCGCCCAATAACACAGCGATAAAATCACGGATTTTGCCGTTGGACGCGTTTTGTTCCGCCCGTCCCATGACCGTCGCAGAGACGAAGCCAACGTCGTAAATCTGCCGTGTCAAATGTTGCGACGCGGTACTATGAGCAAAGGATCAGTTGGGGATCTCTATGCCATGCACGATGCCTTCGATCCGCATTGCCGCACTTTGGCCCGGCAGTTCGAGGAACAGGATGACCTCGGTGCGACCAACCAATGTCCAATCGCTGAAAATCTCAATTGTCGGCAAGCGACCGTGATCAGCGAAAAAATCGCGACCTTCGTTCGCGAAGAATGCTAGGTAATGACCGCCGATTGCGACCAGGCCATGGTTCTGTGTTTGTATTTGGGGGAGAAATTCTGTAGGCGCGTCGGTGCGCGCGACGGCTGCGCCAAAGAGATCGCCGAACTGCGTTGAGGTGCCCGTTTCGTCAATGAAGAAATGGCCGGTGCTGTTGTGGAGCAGCATCATGTTGCCCCAGCTTGGCCCGACCACGCCGAGGGCTTGGCAATGTTCCGTATCGGAGCAAAAACCACCTCCCATGGTGAGAACGCCAATGTGGCTGCTGTCTGCATTCTGGGCGATGCGGGGCAAATCGGCCTGCAGCGGTACGAGGCCGAATTGCACACTCATCTCCACCACAGCATCGCGAAACCCCGCCACGGCTTGGTTCATCGCTGTGGGTTTGAACTGGTCGTCATAGACGATCCGGCCGGACACTGGAATCACGCCATTCAGATCATTGCGCCCTGATATTTCCGCCAAAAGCGACCCGAGCGTGCCACCCGGAACAGGGACGCTGGGATTAAAACGGAGCTCTCCGTGCCAGGTGAAACTGTGCTGTTTGGCATGGGCACTCAAGGCGCCGCACAAGACCAGAATAAGCCCCGTCAGAAGTCTGCGCATGTCACTATGTCCTCCAAGACGACACCTGACCTGAAGCATAGACGGCTCTGCATTTGGTTGTCATCAATTCTCAATGCTCCGCGTCGTTGCACTGTCTGATGATCGGAACTCTGTGTTACGCGCAATGCAAACATGTTAGAGCGAATTTCGGCGCTATCGGGTGTATAGCAGAGTCCGCGCTCAGCAAACATGCACGCCTTTGGCAAAACCCAGTTCTTATGCACGCTTCAACGCGGTTAGAACTGCGTTCGCTGTCGCATCATGTACGGCGTCTCGATCTACTCCCGGATTGTCAGAAAACAGAAACTTCACATCTTCCGGAACATCGTTGGCTGCACATCCAAGGAACGTGTAGTGGCCGACGGCCTCTCCGACGCTCACACGGCGAAACGTTGGGTTGGCGGATTGTAACCAATCTGCACACGCGGCAGATGGCGCTTCTTGATCGGCTTCACCGGTAATGAGTGTGACTGGGACCGAAATTGCACCTACGGAGTCTTTGTCAAAGGCACGGATTGGTGGCGGTGGCGCAATGGCAGTGGCTGTGCAAATTCGGTCGTCTTTGAAGCTTTCGCCCTGTCGCGCCCAAGACGCCCGAAACGGTTCTGACGAGTCATGGAGTTGGGTAAGTTGACTTGCAACGTCAGGGAATTCTCTGGGGCCCCTTGCCGTATCGCTGTTTTCGCTTGCCCAGGAAAAGTAGCGGTCCATTGATGTCAGTGCCCCCGCCAGCGCCAAAGCAGTATAGCCACCGATCGAAAATCCAACAGCATGAACGCGGTCAAGCTTGAGCCGTCCAGCGAATGGTCCTGCGTCGCTCAGGAGCGAGAGCAGAACAGAAAGGTCAAGCGCGCGCTCCCAGCCACAGATGAACCCCGCAGCGTGATAGGGCTCGCGTCCTGTGTTGCCGTGGTGGTGCGCCCCGATGACAATATGGCCGTCCTGCGCCAAGCGATGTGCAAGCCATCCCATGCTTTCAGGCGACCCACCTGTGCCGTGTGACATCATGACGACCGGGAAAAGGTCCTCCTCTGCCAAGCTGCTTGCGACGGCGACTTTCCCAAGGTCGAACAGCTGCCTTTCAGAAGGTTGATGGACAACGCTATGGTCGGAGGTTGGGTACCACGCCGACCAGAACAAAGGCCGTGGGGCTGAACCGCTCCAATCGGTGCGGCGCGTATCAACGGCCTGGCCAGTCCTATATCCGACGTTCCACACGGCCTTGTCCTTTGTACGACGGCGTCCTGGGCGTCACGGTATCAGTGCTTTGTGACACCCGCGTGCAAGCACAGGTGAAGCGGACCCGAGTTGACAGTCGTCCGACGCCCGTCAGCATTCCCGATGGGCGCGTCCCGTATGTTCGCTGCCGCTGCGTCCGCGGGCAGCTTGGTGACACCTAAACGCAGCAATGCATCGGCGCCGCGACCCGTATCACCTTGCCGAAAGGGGTCAGTTGCGGATAGGGGCGAAATCCTGCGCTTAGGCCGAAGTACGGTTCTGCGGTGCCGTAAGTCCGCTTTGAGCCCACTTTGACCAATGCTGTACTTTGCTCGAAGGGCGGCGTTTGTTGTCCCT
>CAWUIP010000077.1:0-16711 GCA_963922415.1 uncultured Aliishimia sp.
CGCATCAGACGCGCGCGAAGCCCGCGCCCGTGCCGAGACCCGCGTTGAGGCGTCGCGCGAGAGTGTCGCGGCGGCGGCAGATCGCATCGCTGAAGACTTGCAAGTTACACCAAGCCAGCTTTTGGCCCAGCTTGACGCCGTACCGGACGATATGGGCTCGGCCGAGCAGCTAGAAACCGAAGTTAACCGTCTCAAGCGGCAACGCGACGCATTGGGTGCGGTTAACTTGCGCGCCGAAGAAGATGCCCGCGCGGTGCAAGAGGAGCATGATCTTCTTGCCAAGGAGAAGGCCGACTTGGAAGAGGCGATCAAGACCCTGCGCTCTGGCATTGCCAACCTGAACCGCGAGGGACGCGAGCGCTTGTTGACTGCCTTTGAGCAGGTGAACAGCAATTTTGCCATGCTCTTTCGGCATCTTTTCGGTGGCGGTGAGGCGAACTTGGTCATGGTCGAAAGCGATGATCCGCTGGAGGCAGGACTGGAGATTATGTGCCAGCCCCCAGGAAAGAAGCTGTCGACGCTTAGTCTTTTGTCCGGGGGCGAGCAGACGTTAACAGCACTTGCGTTGATCTTCGGCGTGTTCTTGGCCAATCCGGCGCCCATCTGTGTGCTGGACGAAGTCGACGCGCCACTGGACGATGCCAACGTGAACCGTTTTTGCGATCTTTTGGACGAAATGTGCCGACAAACTGAAACGCGGTTTTTGATCATCACGCACCATGCTGTGACGATGGCGCGGATGGATCGACTGTTTGGTGTGACGATGGCAGAGCAAGGCGTGAGCCAGTTGGTCAGTGTTGATCTCAAAAAGGCCGAAACCCTGGTCGCTTAATCGTGATGTCGCATGTGGCCATTTCGACCTAGTGTAGCGCCATGCGTTTGATTTTCCTTTGTTGTCTTGCCTCCACCGCAGTCGCGGACACCTTTCCTGTGCGCCCGACGGATCAGGTGTTGGACCGCGCGGCAATGCTGGACGCTGTCATTGGCGAAACGCATGAGTTCTTTGATGGGGGGCGATCTTTCTTTTCAGTGTCGGGCAGTTACAGCTACACGTATGCCGATGGCGGCATCGCTTATGGCACGTGGGCGATGCCCGCTGATGGGCGCGATGGTATAATTTGCACCACCTTTCGCCACGGCTTTTCGCGTTGTGATCGGTATGTGTCAAACAGTGATCGGTTGGTTCTGATCACAGAAAGTGGCGACCGTTTTCCAGTTAGAACTGCAACCGGTGCGGGCAACTGAGGCTTGCTAGAGCTTTCCCAACAGCGCCGGGGTCGGCCAAGCATCTGCAGGCAGGCCAAGGCGTTTTTGCTCCGCTTGGACGGCAGCGCGCGTCTTGGCACCCAAGATCCCATCAACTTTACCCACATCCCAGCCCCGCGCCTGCAGTCTACTTTGTAGGTCTTTCATTTGCGTCCCGGTTAAGCCTTGGTCTGGATTGCCAGCGTCATAGACGGCTGCGCCCTCGAGGCGGGTGCCGAAGTAAGCCGCAGTCAGAACATAGGTGAAACTCTGGTTCCACTCGAAATATACGCGGAAATTCGGATAGGCGAGGAATGCCGGACCTTTGTGGCCTTGGGGCAAAATGAGTGAGGCTGGCAGGTTCGATAAGTTACCGTTGCGCGCAGAAACCCCGAGCTTTTGCCACTGCGCAGCAGGCAGCGTTGTTGCCAGACCCGACAGGGACCAATCCATTGAACTGGGCACCGTCACCTCTTGTAGCCATGGCTGTCCGGCGGTCCAGCCCAGGTGTTGCAGCATCTTACCGCCTGACATGAGTGCATCCACCGCCGACGTCTTCAGGCTGACACGTCCGTCGGCATCCCCGTCGACCCCGTTTTCTAGAATATCCGCGGGCAGCATTTGTACCATGCCGATTTCACCAGCCCAGGCACCGGTGGTGCGCACAGGATCAAATTGACCCCGCACATAAAGTTCGAGAGCTGCAAAGATTTGTGGGCGGAAAAGCTCTGGGCGTCGGCAGTCATGGCTCAGTGTCACCAGCGCGTTGAGTGTGTTGAAGTCGCCTTGAAACGCGCCGTAGTCCGTCTCGAAAGCCCAGAATGCCAGGAGCACGCCGCGTGAGACGCCGTATTCGCGGGCGATCCGGTCGAACACTGCATCGTACTGACGACCCAGATTGCGACCTTTCTCAAGGCGCTGCGTTGAAATCAAGCGGCGCGAAAACTCAATGAATGGTTTTTGGAAGACACCTTGCCGTCGGTCAGCCTGCAAAACCTTTTGGTCTTGGCGAACGCTTGCGAGAAACCGTTGCACCGTCGCGGCGTCATATCCCTTTTGCTGAGCTTCTGCGGCGAGCCCTTGAACAAACCCGGAGAAGCTGCCGCCACAGGCTGCCAAAACTGACATTGGCATTCCGAGGAGCAGGCACAAGAAAAGTACAAATCGCATATTGAAAATCCAACTGCTGTCAAAAGGTCAGGGCGATCCCTAAGCAGAGGATGACAAAGAGACCCCAAGCGCGCCAGAGGTGTAGACACGAGGCTTCGATCTCTGCGGCACCTATGTCACGCTTCCCGTGGGCGTTGACCCAGGGCAAATCTTGCAGGATGCCGTGGTAACTGCGCGGGCCTGCCAAAGCCACGCCGAGCCCACGCGAGAGCGCGGCTTCCGGCCAGCCTGCATTTGGGGATTTATGGAGGCGTGCGTCTTTGATGATATCCGACCAGCGTCCGAGGAAGCCTCCGACAACCCAAAAAAGAGCTGCCGTAATCCGCGCTGGTATCCAATTGAAAACATCATCCAGCTTTGCAGTTGCCCAGCCGAACTCGTTATAGCGATCCGTTCGGTACCCAATCATACTGTCTGCGGTATTGATAAGTTTGTAGATCAGCATCCCGGGCAATCCAAAGACCAGGAAAAAGAGAGCAGGGGCGATCACGCCATCTGACATGTTCTCTGCGCCGCTTTCGATTGCGGCCCGTGCCACGTGGGGCGCTTGCATGTCGTCTGTATTCCGGCTCACGATCATGCGCACGCTGCGTCGTCCAGCCGTCAGGGATTGGCGGAGCCCCGTGGCGGTTGCATAAACATGTTCAACCAGGGATCGTTGCGCCAGCAAAATCGCGGCTGCGATGATTTCGAATGCCGCCCCAAGCTGGCTGAGCAGGTATCCCAAGCTCCCCCCAAACAGGACAAGCCCGGCGGCCAAGACGCCCCCGGCGAACTTAGTTCTGTTGTTGAGCCATCTGTCTCCGAGGGCCACCAAACGTCCCATCAGAACCGCCGGATGTGGCCCGCGAGACCATAGCCAGCGTGGCTCGCCGAAGATCGCGTCAAGAAGAAGCGCGCAGGTCAGGATTGCCGCGGTTGTCATGCCCGTAATGCGGCCTCAGTCTGCGCCCACTGTTCTGGACCTGGCAATCCCAGCCGAAGCCATGTCTTTGAGTAGGGAAAAATGCGCGACCAAATGCGATGCTGTGCCAAGTGGTTTTGAAACTGCGTAGCGTCGTCAACGGCATAGAGGCGAAACAGGGACGTTCCGCCGACCTGCGCGGCACCGCGCGCTTGCATCAATTTGTCCAGGCGCGTGGCATCGGCGCTCAGACGTGCCCGTGTTTGTTCGGCCCAGTCTTTGTCCGATAGCGCTGCAGTTCCGATCCGAAGGGCAGGTCCGGATACCGCCCAGGGCCCAATGCGCCCGCGCAGATCTGCAATGAGAGCTGGATCCCCAATGGCAAAGCCAAGCCGAAGCCCGGCAAGTCCCCAGAACTTGCCGAAGCTCTTTAGAACCAAGCAGCCAGGGTCTGCGGCCCGAGAGATGAGTGAGATGTCGGCTCTCACATCGGCAAAGCTTTCATCGACCACGACTTGCCGCAGGTTGACATCCTCTTGGGTCCATAGATGGCCATTCGGATTGTTGGGGTGCACCACAACCCGCAAATCCGCTGAACGGTCACGCAAATCCCATCCGTGATGAAGAAATGCGGCGCGGTGTTCGTTGTATGTTGGTTCAGGGATATCGACATAGCGGCCTTCGAACACGGCTGGCATCGCTGCAATCAACACCGACGCACCAGGGGCTGCCAAGATGTCCGCGCCATCCGGAACATTCCAAAAACTGCGCGCGGCCCTGTCGAGCTTGGCTTGGGCGTTTGTGTCGGGCAAGGCCGTCCAATCCTCGACCGGTGGAACCGGTGCAGGGTACGGCAAAGGGTTAATGCCAGTCGACAAGTCGACCCATTCTGCGCGCGTTCCACCCCATTGGGCAATTGCAGAATCAAGCCCGCCACCGTGATCGCGCGGTTCCACTTTTGTGTCGGTGCTGTGCATGGATTCAATGAAATAGAGGTTTCTCGGCATTTTTTGGATGGGTCGCGTAATCCCGCCGATCTTGCAAGCTCTTTGGCTCATTTTGGCCCATAGTCGCGCTATCAAGTGTAAACAGATCCTTACTGTTAACCACCTGTTAACCACTAAGGCGGCATGTGATGCGCAAACGAAATGCACTAGAGCCCTAGCAGCTCTAGGTTGAATAGCCGGAGGTCACATGGACGTTTTGATTGTTCAAAGCTCGCCTGGTTTGGGACTCGTTTGGCAACGTCATCTGATGCGATGTGGTATGACTGTACGCGGCGCCGAAAGCCAAGACGAAGCGATTGCCGCGATCACGCGGCAGGCGCCTGACGTCATTATCCTGGATCTTGTTTTACAAGACGGATCCGCGCTCGCGGTTGCAGACTTCGCGAACTACCGGTGCCCAGAAGCGCAGGTCATCTTTGTCACGAACACGCGTTTCTTTTCGGACGGATCTATCTTTAGCCATGTTACCAACGCCTGCGCGTTCGTGCAAACGGCCACACCACCGGAAGACCTGGCCGCAATGGTCGACTACTACGCGATGGCCCGCTAGCCGCGGCCATGCGGTGCGTTGAAGTCTAAACTTGGATTGATCGGAACAATCCGGTGCGGATTGATGCTGTCATGACTGAAGTGGTAGTGGCGCACAATATGATCGAAATTTACCGTCTCTGCGACGCCGGGCCACTGGTAGAGTTCGCGTGTGTAGGCCCAAAGATTCGGGTAGTCGATCAATCGTTTCCGATTGCATTTGAAGTGTAGGTGATACACCGGGTCAAACCGCACAAGGGTTGTGAACAGACGCCAATCGGCTTCGGTGATACGGTTTCCCATCAAGTAGCGGTGATCTGACAGCCGTTCCTCCAGCCAGTCGAGCGTATCGAACAGCGGGTAAACTGCGGCGTCGTAGGCTTCTTGGGTGCTAGAAAAGCCGGATTTATAGACACCGTTATTGAGTGTGTCGTAAATTCGGTCGTTTACAGGCTCTATGTCAGCGCGCAGGTCTTCGGGCCATAAATCCAATGAGTTCCCGGTCAGCCCATCGAAGGCGCTGTTGAACATCCGAATGATCTCAGAGCTTTCATTACTGACGATCGTCTCGCGTGTTTTGTCCCAAAGGATCGGGACAGTGACACGCCCGGAATAGGTCGGATCAGCTTTGGTGTAGATGCTGTGAGCGAACGGCAGGTCGTAAAGGGTGTCGCCAGTGGTGCCAGTGTCTTCCCTTTCAAACGTCCAACCCTTCGACAGCATATCTGGGTGAACAACGGAGATGGAAATGTGCGTGTCCAGACCTTTCAGCGCCCGAAAGATCAGCGTGCGGTGTGCCCATGGGCAGGCATAGGAGACATAGAGGTGATACCGACCGCTTTCTGCCGCGAATCCCTCCGACCCGCTTGGGCCTGCGGACCCGTCTGCGGTGATCCAATTGCGGAACTGCGCGGCTGATCGTTCAAATTTGCCACCCGTGGATTTTGTATCGTACCAGACATCTTTCCATTCGCCGTCGACCAACAAGCCCATCGCACGCTCTTTCCGTTCTGTGTTTCTGCTGCTGCAAACATAGCCAAATTTCGCGTTTCGCCCATCTGTGCTTGCGCGCAGGACCCTTGCGCAGACGCACGAACGCTGCGGCGCGGCGTTAACACATTGCAATTTCGTAAAAATTTAACTTGAAATTCAGTGATATCGGGGCAACTGATCGCGCAGACTTGGCGGAGTGATCAATGAGTACCTATGTCCCTGCAGCCGTTCAGACAGACTTGGACGCCGCGCGTATCAGACGGATGAAAAGCACGTCGCGCATCCGTATTGAAACGGCTGATGGATACTTTCGCGCGCTCAGGCTGTGGGATACCGGATTTTCTGTTGCGGCCGAAGATAAGCCGCTGTTGCGCGGGTACGTGGATCTTTATGAAGGTCCTTCGCACTTGTTTCAGGGTTTGATCGTTGCCTCTGAAGAAGACGCGGGAGAAGTCCGCTATGAGTTCAAGCGGATGACAGCTGTGCACAAGACGGCCCCGCGTGACTTTGTGGTGGAGGCAGAAGAGCCGGTCGCGTTTTTGGATCATGTCGGTGTGACGACTTAGACGGATGTTTTCACGATTTGCAGTTTACGTCGTTCCAGATGGCGTATGGGGTGATTTCGGCGCGGCCTGGCTGGGTTGGGATACGCGCGCAGGCATGCCGATTGAGATCGCCGACCCGCTCCAAAACGAATTGACGGCCCGGCCACGTAAGTACGGGTTTCACGGCACGATCAAGCCGCCCTTTCGGCTGGCGGATGGTGCAACTGTTGAAGACGTGTCTGCTGGCTTGCGAGATCTTTGCGCGTCATTTGCGTCCGTTCCGATGACGTCGTTGCAGCTTGCGCAGATCGGTCCCTTCTTTGCGATGGTCGTACCTGACGAAAATGCGGCAATCGGTGCAGTTGCGGCGGAGTGTGTGCAAAAGCTTGATGTATTCCGCGCGCCATTGAATGAAAAAGAATTGGCGCGGCGGCGCGCGTCCAAGCTGACAGACCGACAAGAAGAATTGCTGGCTGCTTGGGGCTATCCTTACGTTCTGGATGAGTTTCGGTTTCATCTTACGCTGACCGGTCCCGTGGATGCGCCGGAAACCGTCACAACACGTCTGCGCGAGGCGACCGCAATTCCCTTGCAGACGCCGCTGAGCTTAGACAGTTTGTGTGTGGCCGGGGAAGACGAAGCAGGTCGGTTCCACGTCATAGACCGCATTCCATTTGGAGCCTGACGCTCTGTCAGGGCGGCGCAACAGAACGGCCAGTGGGGCGCGTCAATGAGCATCAGCACCAAAGGTTTGGATCTCCATTACGCGGGTGCTGACCTGTAAGATGCGCGTTTTCGGTCTCACGGCGCTGACGATGCTCGCATTTGCCATGAATTCGATCTTGAACCGTGCCGCTGTCGATGGTGGCCACGCTGACCCATCGGCATTTGCCATCGTTCGCGTTGTGGCCGGGTGCGTCGTCTTATTGGCCATACTCGCGGTGCGCGGTGCTGTACCGCGCGATTTCGGGTGGGCCCGTTGGGGCGGGGGGGTGGCTTTAGCAGTTTACATGATTGGCTTTTCGATAGCTTACATCTCGCTGGACGCAGGTCTGGGCGCTCTCATCCTTTTTGGGACAGTACAGATTGCGCTTTTTGCCCATACAACTGTCACGTCGGCGCGGCCGACACTGCGCCAGTGGAGCGGCGCTCTCGTCGCTTTCGTCGGCCTCACCCTCGCCCTTTGGCCGGACCAAGGCACTGGAGGTGGGATTGTTGGTGCGGTCTTTATGACTTTGGCCGGTTTGGGCTGGGCCGCCTACACTGTAGCAGGCCGTGGCGCCGCAGATCCAATTGCGACGACAGCAACCCACTTTTTGCTGAGCGTGCCCGCGATGCTTTTGTTACTGCTCCAACCTGGTTTGTCGTTGGCACCGCAGGGTTGGGCGCTCGCGATACTTGCCGGGGCGGGCACCTCTGCGTTGGGATACGCCCTGTGGTACTACGTTTTGCCGAGCCTGCCCGGTGCGCGCGCGGCCGTTGTTCAACTCAGTGTCCCGATCCTTGCCATTGGTCTGGGTGCGCTTGTGCTCGGCGAGCAAGTGTCGACGCGCGTGCTCGCTGCAGCGGTTCTCGTTTTGGGTGGGATCGGCATTGCGCTTAGCGCACCAACGGCTCCAAAGGGTCGTACGTGATCGCGTCGGTGGTCCCAAACGCGACAGCGCCGAGGCTATCCGGCTTTACGTAGAGGCTGGCAAATTCGGTCTCGCTGGCCCAAATCCGTCGCGACACGATGTTTTCGGGATCTTTCCAAGTGTCCGTGACTTCGCCTGCGATCACTGTCGCGCGGAAGTAAACATCCACCTGATGGAAATCGCCCGCCGGATCATGAAACTCGTTGACAAGACAGACGGGCCCAACCTCGATATCCAGACCGGTTTCCTCCATTACTTCGCGCCGCAAATTTTCCGGCAGCGACGCGTGCGGCTCAACGCCGCCGCCTGGGGCGCACAACAGTTGGCTTTTCTTTGAGGCAGCCCAAGCATTCACAAGGAGAAGCTTGCCGTTTTCTACGATCACGGCGCGCACAGCCAAACGCGGCATTCTTCGAGATGTCGATGTCATGGCTCTGTTCGTAGGCAGCGGATGCGCGTATCTCAAGTGCAGAACGGAGGGCGCAGCATGCTAGACGTAACATTGATGGGAGGCGACGTGCTGTTGCCGTCGGGTTTGGAAAAAGCCCATATCAGCTTGTGCGACGGAATGATCAGCGATGCACCTAACAAACGGCGCGTTAATGTCGCGGGATTTAAAGTTATGCCGGGCATCATTGATGTTCACGGCGATGCATTCGAGCGGCATGTCGCGCCCCGACGCGGCGCTATGAAAGATGTGGGCGAGGGCATCCGCGCAGCAGAGGCCGAGATGGCCGCAAACGGGATCACGACTGGCGTTCTGGCTCAATTCATCTCTTGGGAGGGCGGCGTGCGTGGCCCCGACTTCGCCAACCAGGTTTTCACTGCGATCCGTGATACGTCAACGCTAACCGATCTTCGGGCTCAACTTCGATTCGAGTTCCACTTGCTGGATCTTTACGAGGCGCTGCCGCAGAAAGTTGCGGATTGGGGTCTCGGTTATGTCGTGTTTAATGACCACCTGCCGCATGACCGATTGGAAGCTGGCAAACTGCCGCGCCAGTTGACTGGGCAAGCCCTCCGTGCCGGCCGTTCGCCGGAGGCGCATGTTGCGCTGCTGACTGACCTTCATGCGCGCCGGAATGAAGTGCCAGACGCCCTCGTTGGCCTGTGTGCTGAGTTGGCGGATCTTGGTGTCCGAATGGGCAGCCACGATGATCATACCGCTGCCGACCGCGAAACGTGGATGGCGCGGGGGTGCGAGATCGCTGAATTTCCGGAGACCTTGGAGGCCGCAGAGGCGCCTGGCCTCGTTGTATCGGGGGCTCCAAACCTGGTGCGCGGGGGGTCGCATAAGGGAAATGTGTCCGCTGTAGACGTGGTTTTGTGCCAAGCCTGCGATGCGCTCGCGTCGGACTATCATTACCCTAGTCTCCGCCGCGCGGCGCTGTTTATTGCCAAGACGATCGGGCTTCCCTCTGCATGGGACCTCGTGAGCGCTGGCCCTGCCAAAGTCCTGGGTCTTTCAGACCGCGGACAGATTGTACCGGGATCGCGCGCGGATCTGGTCCTTTTGGATGCGGATGACCGCGTCGCAGGCACAATCAGCGGGGGGCGCGTCACGTACCTTACAGGCACGTTGGCCGAGCGATTTTTGGAATAACCCAGCCGCGCCGGTCGGTTTGTCTAGTGCGAGGCAAACTCTCATCCGAGGCGCTGTGCACGCACGTTCTGCCCAACGCTAAACGAGTAAATAGTCATAAGTCTGAAACATTCCCAGCATTACCAAACGGTCCCGTCGCGTTGGGAAAGCGGTCGCTTGGGCGGTGCGACTCGAAACTTGGTGCCCAAAAACGGGCAACTTTTTGCATTTGACGGACGGAACAAACCGTCGCACCAAGCCTAGAACACTGAAATTGTTAACAAAGACTAATTTTTGGGCACAATATCGGTTGTTGCGAGGCTCAAATTGCTCTGCTAGACGCTGCGTGATTTTTGCGAGGTGCACACCGCACCCAGCGCGAAACGACCTTGGCGGCTCGGCTCGAGCAGAAGACCCAAGGCAAAGCAAGAAGGGATGGACGTGTCCGAACCAGCTTCGATTTCTTCCGGCATCGCGGCCCGCTACGCCACTGCCGTTTTCGACCTGGCCAAGGAAGCTGGCCAAATTGCGGATCTCGAGAATGATCTGGACGCGTTGAGCGGCGCGTTGACCGACAGTGCAGACTTTTCAGCGCTGATCGCCTCGCCGATCTACAGCCGGAGTGAGCAAGGCGCCGCCATTGCCGCGATTGCAGGCAAGATGGGCCTGGGCGGGACGATGACGAACACTTTGGCGCTGATGGCTGAAAAACGTCGTCTGTTCGTTTTGCCACAGCTGGTCGCGGCGCTGCGCGAAGCGATTGCACGCGACAAGGGCGAAGTAACCGCAGAGGTCGTGTCGGCCAAGGCGTTGACGAAAGCGCAGGCCGACAAGCTCGCCAAATCTTTGAAAGCGACGACAGGTCAAGACGTGTCGATCCAAGCAACCGTCGATGAAAGCCTCATCGGCGGTTTGATTATTAAAGTAGGCTCCAAGATGATCGATACGTCGATCGCGTCGAAGCTTGCTGGACTCCAGAATGCAATGAAAGAGGTCAGATAAGATGGGTATCGAAGCCGCAGAAATCTCTGCGATCCTCAAGGACCAGATTAAAAACTTCGGCCAAGAAGCCGAAGTTGCCGAAGTGGGTCGTGTGCTGAGCGTTGGCGATGGTATCGCGCGTGTGTACGGCCTCGACAACGTGCAAGCTGGTGAGATGGTTGAGTTCCCCGGCAGCGTCATGGGCATGGCGCTGAACCTGGAAGCCGACAACGTGGGTTGCGTTATCTTCGGGTCCGACCGCGACATTAAAGAAGGCGACACCGTTAAGCGCACGAACTCCATCGTGGACGTGCCAGCGGGCAAAGGCCTTTTGGGCCGCGTCGTTGACGCGTTGGGCAATCCGCTGGACGGAAAAGGCCCAATCGATGCTGCAGAGCGTAGCATTGCGGATGTGAAAGCACCGGGCATCATTCCACGTAAATCGGTGCATGAGCCTATGGCGACCGGTCTGAAAGCCGTGGACGCGATGATCCCAATTGGCCGTGGCCAGCGGGAATTGATCATCGGCGACCGTCAAACAGGTAAAACTGCCGTCGCGCTCGACACCATCCTGAACCAAAAATCCTACAACGACGCTGCAGGCGATGATGAGAGCAAGAAGCTCTACTGCATCTACGTTGCGGTTGGTCAGAAGCGGTCGACTGTTGCGCAGCTTGTGAAGAAGCTGGAAGAGACCGGCGCGATTGACTACTCGATCGTTGTTGCTGCGACCGCGTCCGAGCCTGCGCCGATGCAGTTCTTGGCGCCTTATGCCGCGACTGCGATGGCCGAATACTTCCGCGACAACGGCATGCACGCGCTGATCATCTATGATGACCTCTCTAAGCAAGCGGTTGCCTATCGTCAGATGTCCCTGCTGTTGCGTCGTCCGCCCGGACGTGAAGCTTATCCTGGTGACGTTTTCTATCTTCACTCGCGCCTGCTGGAACGCTCCGCGAAGATGAACGAAGACAGCGGCTCGGGCTCTTTGACCGCGCTGCCGATCATCGAAACCCAAGGCGGCGACGTGTCGGCGTTTATTCCGACCAACGTGATTTCGATCACCGACGGTCAGATCTTCTTGGAAACGGAACTGTTCTACCAGGGTATCCGTCCTGCGGTGAACACAGGTCTGTCGGTGAGCCGGGTTGGCTCCTCTGCCCAGACCAACGCGATGAAGTCCGTTGCGGGTCCGGTGAAGCTGAGCCTTGCGCAGTACCGCGAAATGGCGGCCTTTGCGCAGTTCGGCTCTGACCTCGACGCTTCGACCCAGCAGCTTTTGGCGCGTGGTGCGCGTCTGACCGAGTTGATGAAGCAGCCGCAATACGCACCGCTGACCAACGCGGAAATCGTCTGCGTGATCTATGCGGGTGTGAATGGCTACCTCGACAAGATCGACGTGAACGGCGTGGGCCGCTTTGAAAAAGGTCTGGTCGACTTCCTGCGCAACAAGAAATCCGATCTTTTGGACTTCATCACCAACGATGACCCGAAGGTGAAAGGCGACGCGGAAGATAAGATCAAAGCGGCGCTCGACGAGTTCGCGGCAGACTTCGCGTAAGGGGGTGGGCTCATGCCTTCTCTGAAGGATCTTAAAAACCGGATCGAAAGCGTGAAATCCACGCGGAAGATCACCAAGGCGATGCAGATGGTCGCGGCCGCAAAACTGCGCCGGGCCCAAGAGGCTGCCGAACAATCGCGCCCCTATGCCGAGCGGTTCAATGCTGTGATGGCTGGGTTGGCGGCGAGCGTCGGTGGTTCTGATTCAGCGCCCAAGCTCTTGAGCGGCACAGGCTCGGATCAAACCCATCTGCTTGTCGTGATGACGGCAGAGCGGGGCCTGTGCGGTGGGTTCAACACCAACATCGCAAAGCTTGCCAAGACGCATGCCTCTGAACTAACAGCGGCTGGCAAGACCGTCAAAATCCTGACCGTCGGCAAAAAGGGCCGCGATCAGTTGAAGCGGGAATGGGGCGATGCGCTTGTTGGGCATGTCGATCTCAGCGAGGTCAAAAACCTCGCGTACTCCGACGCCCAAGGCATTGCGCAGGACATCCTTAGCCGCTTTGACGCGGAAGAGTTCGACGTTGCAACGCTGTTCTTTGCGAAGTTCGAAAACGTGGTGTCGCAGATCCCGACGGCGCAGCAGGTGATCCCAGCCAAGTTCGAGTTGGAAGAGGACGCTGGCGAGGCGACGCTGTACGATTACGAGCCAAGCGAGGAAGAGATCTTGGCGGATCTTTTGCCGCGGGGGGTCGCAACAGCGATCTTCTCGGGCCTTCTCGAAAATGGGGCGTCAGAGCAGGGCGCGCGCATGTCCGCAATGGACAACGCAACGCGCAATGCGGGCGATATGATCGACCGTCTGACAATCCAGTACAACCGTTCGCGTCAGGCCGTGATTACCAACGAGCTGATCGAAATTATTTCCGGCGCGGAAGCGCTGTAAAAGACCGGAGAGACGAAACATGGCCAATGCAAAAGGCAAAGTCGCGCAGATCATCGGGGCCGTCGTCGACGTGCAGTTCGATGACCATCTGCCGGAAATTCTGAACGCGCTGGAAACCGACAACAACGGCAACCGGCTTGTGCTTGAAGTGGCGCAGCACCTGGGTGAAAACACTGTGCGCGCGATTGCGATGGACGCGACCGAAGGTCTCGTGCGCGGTCAGGAAGTGACCGACACCGGGTCCGCGATCAACGTGCCTGTGGGCACCGCAACGCTGGGACGCATCCTGAACGTGACCGGCGACCCGATCGACGAAAAGGGCCCAGTGGAGGCGGACGAGCATCGCCCGATCCACGCGCCGGCACCTGACTTCGCCGAGCAAGCGACCGAAGCCGAAGTTCTTGTAACTGGCATCAAAGTTGTGGACCTGCTGGCCCCTTACGCGAAGGGCGGTAAAATCGGCCTCTTCGGCGGTGCCGGTGTGGGCAAGACGGTTCTAATTCAGGAACTGATCAACAACATCGCGAAAGTGCACTCGGGTTTGTCCGTGTTTGCTGGCGTGGGCGAGCGGACGCGTGAAGGCAACGACCTCTATCACGAGATGATCGAATCCGGCGTTCTGACACCGGACAATCTGCCTGACTCCAAGATCGCGCTGGTCTTTGGTCAGATGAACGAGCCTCCCGGCGCGCGTGCCCGGATCGCTCTGACAGGTTTGACACTGGCGGAGCAGTTCCGCGACGCGACCGGTACAGACGTTTTGTTCTTTGTCGACAACATCTTCCGCTTTACCCAAGCGGGCTCCGAGATGTCTGCTTTGTTGGGTCGTATCCCATCGGCGGTGGGCTACCAGCCAACGCTGGCGACCGACATGGGCGCGATGCAGGAACGGATTACGTCGACCAAGAACGGTTCGATCACCTCGATCCAAGCGGTTTACGTGCCTGCGGACGACCTCACCGACCCGGCGCCTGCGACCACCTTTGCGCACCTTGACGCGACAACGGTTCTTAACCGTGCGATTTCCGAACTTGGCATCTACCCTGCGGTGGACCCGCTCGACTCGACATCGCGCCTGATGGACCCGCAGATCATTGGGGAAGAGCACTATCAGGTGGCCCGTGACGTGCAGGGGATCCTGCAGCGCTATAAGTCGTTGCAAGACATCATCGCGATCCTTGGCATGGACGAACTCTCCGAAGAGGACAAGCTGACCGTTGCGCGGGCGCGTAAGATCCAGCGTTTCCTCAGCCAGCCCTTTGACGTTGCGAAAGTCTTCACAGGCTCTGACGGTGTTCAGGTGCCATTGGAGACAACAATCGCGTCGTTCAAAGCCGTTGTGGCCGGTGAGTATGACCACTTGCCAGAAGGTGCGTTCTACATGGTCGGCGGCATCGACGAAGTGATCGCGAAGGCTGAAAAAATGGCGGCAGACGCCGCGTAAGGAGCCGATATGCAGTTCGATCTTGTCAGCCCAGAGCGGCGACTTGCGTCTATGGACGCAGTGACGGTTATGATTCCGGGGACAGAAGGCGACATGGCCGTTATGGCGGACCATGCGCCCACGATCTCGACCCTGCGCCCTGGCCTTTTGAAGGTCGAAGGCACTGGCGAGACGCAGGATTACATCGTGACAGGCGGCTTTGCCGAAATTGGTGCCGCGGGTGTGACTGTTCTGGCGGAGATGGCGGTGCCTGTGTCCGAAGCCAAAGCTGACATGATGGATGGCCTGCTGGATGCGGCGCGCGCTAAGGCGGCAGATGCGTCAGCCGAGGCGAAGGATGTTGCAGATAAGTATGTGGCAGACCTTGAAGCCTTGAAGGCAGCCGCCGGTTTCTGACAGGTCTTTGCAGAGCAAAGAACATGAAGGTCCCGCGCATTCGGATGCGCGGGACTTTTCTTATGTGCCGCCAAACAACGAACGCAGCGCATGGCGCGCAAGATCGCCCTTGGCAACGGTTGCGACCAGCTTCCGTTTGGTGCTAACGACACGCCAGAATTGTGCATAGGCCACTTCCTTCGCGCTGCACGGGGACGATGAAAAGACTAAGCGGCTACCAAATTGGCATTCAGCAGGGCGACCCTGTTGTGTTCTCGGATTTCGCAGACGGCGGCGATATGTGGACTGGGAACGGACAACGCGAGCGTCGCAAGGCGGTTCAGTTCAGTGAAGACTTCGCCGAGGCCCCGGCAGTCCATGTTTCAATCTCCATGTGGGATATGGACAACTCAGGTGCGGCGCGTGTCGACGTGACGTCTGAGAATATCACAGAAAACGGTTTTGACATCGTATTTCGAACTTGGGGCGACACCCGCGTGGCCCGCGCGCGGGTCGCTTGGTTGGCCATCGGTGCTTTGCACCACGATGATGATTGGCGGATCTACTGATCTGCTACGACTGGCGCCTAGCTGAGTCCTTTGGCAAATGTCACTTCGCCCATCGGCGGAGGACCCGAAATCAGGTGATACTGAACGTATTGCACCGGAACGTCGCGGTATGTGAGGCGGCCATCGCTGACAAAGCCTGAGCTTTGGTACACCGCTGGATTACCGATCAGAACAACGCCGTTGATGCCATTGGTGCGCATATGGTCCAAACCTTCGGCAATCAGTGTGCGCCCAATGCCCTGGCGTTGACGCGCGCCTTCAACGGAAATGGGGCCAAGTCCGACCCAATCTTGGCTGCCGTCGGACAATGTTACAGGTGAAAACGCGACATGCCCAACGATGTCGCCGCTCATTTCAGCAACAAGCGAGAGGGCGAGATCCCCATCCCGTCGCAACGCGTCCAAAGCGTCAGCTTCAGTACCGTCTGAAAAAGACATCGGTGCAAAAGCAGCCGCGGTCAGGGCATGCAAGTGCGCGACGTCGCTGGGTTCTTCTCGCCTAATCCGCAGCGCTCTCACGCCGGTTCTCGTAGAACGCGGGGCACCTTAAATTCAACGTTCTCTTGCGCGGTTTCCACCAACTGCCGCTGAACGTCGTACCGATCTTCGAAGGCGGCAATCACCTCGTTGATCAGCACCTCTGGCGCCGATGCGCCTGCTGTAATGCCGACGCTTGCGATGCCTTCCAACGCGCGCCAGTCGATATCGTCGGCCCGTTGGATCAACTGGGCGTAATCGCATCCTGCCCGTGCACCAACTTCGACAAGGCGCTTTGAATTAGACGAGTTTGGCGCGCCAACAACCAGCATCGCGTCGCACTTGGGCGCCATAGCCTTGACGGCTTCTTGCCGGTTGGTGGTGGCGTAGCAGATGTCTTCCTTGTGTGGGCCTTGGATCGCGGGAAATCGGGCCTGCAGCGCGGCGACGATGTCCGCAGTGTCATCCACCGACAGAGTCGTTTGCGTCACAAAAGCAAGTTGATTGGGGTCTCGCACGACCAGGGTCGCGACATCTTCAGGTGTTTCCACCAACAGAACCTCGCCCTCCGGCAACTGCCCCATAGTGCCAACGGTTTCCGGATGGCCAGCATGGCCAATCATGACCATCTGCAGGCCCCGTTCATGGTGGCGGGCGGCTTCGATGTGGACCTTACTGACCAGCGGGCAGGTCGCGTCGACATAGATCATCTCACGCGCTTGGGCAGCTGCTGGTACCGATTTTGGAACGCCATGCGCGGAAAAAATGACCGGACGGTCGTCGGGGCATTCGTCAAGCTCTTCGACAAA
>CAWUIP010000078.1:0-16587 GCA_963922415.1 uncultured Aliishimia sp.
GTCACCATCGCCCCAAAGGCCATGGTGTCGCCATGGGCAAAATTGGAAAACCGCAAGATCCCATAGATCAGCGTGACTCCCAGCGCGCCCAAAGCCAGTTGAGACCCATAGGCCGTCGCCGGAATGATCACAAAGTTTGCAAGCGCCACGAGGGCGTTTAGGTAGTCAGTCATTGTGCCTCACAAACTTCTGCCATTCTCCAGATATGCCGGGTGAAATCGCCACGTACCATCTCGCGCAACACGAAATCCGTCCGAGTTTTTTCATTGTCGAAAGACAAATTGAGCAATCCGCGATCTTCGGTTTGCCCGGCTTGGTACAAATCGAGATCAGTGAAAAGAGGACGCGCTTCTTTGAGCACCAAATCCAGCTGATCACCTAACAGGTGAACACGCCGATTCCGAGAATCCGCAACAAACGTGCGCGTTGTTGCCAAGCATGTCTCGGATGGCTCTGAGACCAGCAGTGCGTCTACACTGCTACATCCTGCCTTTGACGCACACTTGCAAAACTGTTGAACTTTGCACGTGTACTCTGAGATCTGGCCAGCCCATGCAAGCGGCGCCAAGATCATGCTGCAAGCTACAAAGATAAATCGGAAAATCGTCGTGCGCCGCAAAATCACTTCGGCACCCATTCGCGCTCGCACGCCCCGAGATAAAACTGCCCCGACCCCGGCGACGCATCATACTGGATCGAGTAAATCGCGCCCCCATCGTCGAAAACGGTCAAATGACTGGCAACCGCACGGCGCAACGGCATCAGGATCGCGCGGGCCTCAGAGGTGTCCTTCCACCGGTCATCTTTCATCAGCGTCCCGCGCCGGATCCACTGATCGTTGACATGCCAGGCCGCCATTTCGGCTTCGTCCAAATACCAAAGATGGTCCTGATAGGTGAACTCGCAGGGTTGCCCGATCAGACAACGCTGATCGAAATGACACTGAAGCTTATCAAACCCTTTGGCCTCGAACTCCTCAACGCTTTGCGCGCCCATCGGAGCCGCCGCCGATGCGAAAAAGACGCAAAGCTGAAGAAGCCTCCACAACCTCACGTCACCCCCCAAGAAAGCTGCGCCGCACGTCCGGATCGGCAAGCAGCTCTTTCCCGGTGCCCGTATAAGCATTGCGCCCCTGCACCAGCACATAGCCCTGATCGGCAATCTCGAGCGCCTGGCGCGCGTTCTGTTCCACCATCAGAACAGGCAGGCCTGTGCGCGCCACCTCGATAATCCGGTCAAACAGCTCGTCCATCACGATGGGGGACACCCCCGCCGTTGGCTCGTCCAGCATTAGCACCTTCGGCTCGGTCATCAATGCGCGCCCCACGGCTACTTGCTGGCGCTGCCCACCCGACAACTCGCCCGCAGGCTGCCGCCGCTTCTCTTTCAAGATCGGGAACAGATCATAAACCTGCGCCATCGTGCCCGAAATATCGTCGTCCCGAATGAACGCCCCCATCTCCAGGTTTTCTTCCACTGTCATCGACGTGAAAATGTTCGAGGTTTGCGGCACAAACCCCATGCCCTTGGCCACACGGTCCTGCGGCGACAGCTTGGTGATATCCTCACCGCCCAACCGCACCGCACCAGACCGTACATCAAGCATGCCAAAGACAGCCTTCATCGCCGTCGACTTGCCCGCCCCATTGGGCCCCACAATCACAGCAATCTCGCCCGGGTTCACTGCAATCGTACAGTCATGCAAGATATCCGGCCCCGCGCCATAGCCACCCGTCATGGTGTCACCGATCAAAAACGGCTCAGCCATGGGCGACCCCCATCTTCATTGTTCCCAAAATACTCAAAACGCGACGTCTCACACAGCCACCTGATCTTTGTTCTTGAGCCCCGTGCCCAAATAGGCCTCGATCACCTGGTCATTGGCCTTGATCTCATCCAGCGTGCCCTCGGCGAGCACTTTTCCTTCCGCCATACAGATGACCGGGCCGCAGATTTTTCCAATAAAATCCATGTCATGCTCGATCACGACAAATGTATAGCCGCGCTCACGGTTAAGCTGCAGGATCGCGTCACCAATTGTGCCCAGTAGGGTGCGGTTCACACCCGCACCGACCTCGTCCAGAAACACAATCTGGGCGTCGACCATCATAGTCCGCCCAAGCTCCAAAAGCTTCTTCTGTCCGCCTGACACCTGACCGGCCTTGTGATCCGCCAGATGCGAGATGGTCAGGAATTCTAAAACCTCGTCCGCCTTGGCGCGCAGGCTGCGTTCCTCATCGGCGATCCGTTTGCGCCCGAACCAGGTGTTCCACAGCGTCTCGCCCGACTGCGCGCCAGGGACCATCATCAGGTTCTCGCGACACGTCATCGAAGCAAACTCATGCGCGATCTGGAACGTGCGCAACAGCCCTTTGTGAAAGAGCGTGTGCGGCGGCAGCCCGGTGATGTCCTCGCCCAGCATGGTCACCCGTCCCGAGGTGGGGGGCAGAACGCCTGCGATCACATTAAAAAGCGTGGTCTTGCCCGCACCGTTCGGCCCAATCAGCCCCGTGATCGAGCCTTGCGCGATCTCAAGTGACGCCCCATCGACGGCGCGGAAGCCCCCGAAATGTTTGTGAATGTCTTCAACGACGATCATAGCTCACCCACCGCATGAACTGCGGCTTATAATCTATTGAAACAGCCCAGGAACCTGAGTCCCCGGGCTGTTCATAGCGTGGTTTCAGTGCTTAGCGATACTGCGCCGTAGTGATCTTGCCGCCATCGACGACGATCTGACGGTAGTTGCCCGCAGATTCACCAGGTCCGATCAATTCAACAGCAGTTGCACCAACATAGTCGATCTCGCCGCCGTCTTTCAGGATCTGCAGCGCCTTGGCCAATTCACCTGGGAAGATCTGCTCGCCCGGCGCGTTGGCCACATCCATGATCTTGCCTTTGTAGTCGGCACTGTCTTTGGAATTGGCCGCCTGCATCGCCAGCATAATCAGCGCCGCCGCGTCATAGCTTTCCGGCGTGAAGGGCGAGGCTGCGTCAAACGCGTCGCCAACCATCTCGACGAATTTCGCCGCACCGTCGCTGTCTGTGCCAGGGTGCTGACCGGTGGAGCCGTCGATCTCGTCGCCGAAGTTTTCTTCCAGCTTCGTGCCGATCATGCCGTCGGGGAAGTGGAACGTGTCAAAGGCGCCTGCATCCAGCGCGGCGCGCACGATGCCTGATCCACCTTGGTCCACGTAGCCCGCAACCACCAGACGCTCACCGCCCGCAGCCGCCAGCGCGCCAACTTCCGCAGAGTAGTCCGCTTTGCCGTCTTCGTGGCTTGTGTTGATGGTCACGGTGCCACCCGCCGCTTCGAACGCGGCTTGGAAGCTGTCGGCAAGGCCCTTGCCATAGTCGTTGTTGGTGTAGGTCACCGCAACTTCCTTGATGCCTTCTTCCATAAGCACCTCGGTCATCACGACGCCTTGGCGTGCGTCAGATGGGGCTGTGCGGAAGAAGAGGCCATTGTCCTCGTTGTTCATGTGGCTCAGGCCGGGCGATGTCGCCGACGGTGAGATCATCACAACGCCATTGGGCAGCGCCACGTTGGTCAGGATCGCACCGGTTACGCCCGAGCAGTCCGCACCCATGATGCCGTCGACTTTGTCGGCTGTGATCAAACGTTCAGCAGCAGCCTGCGCGGCAGCACTGTCGATGCAGGTCGAGTCCGCGCGCACCGAGGTCACGGTTGCCGCGTCCAGCAGCAGGCCCGAGTCGGTGACTTCTTTCATTGCCAGCTCTGCGCCGTCCGCCATTTGTGGCGTCAGCGATTCAATCGGGCCGGTAAAGCCCAAGATCACGCCAAGTTTAACTTCCTTCGCGTGGCCGCCGGCAAAGGCCGCGCCCGCGACAAGGCTTAGTGCCGCTGAGGCCATAAGCATCTTTTTCATAACAGTTTCTCCCCTGTTGGATGTATGTTCTGGCGCGAGAGGATAGCGGCAGTTGCGAAAATGAAAAGCGCTATTGTGGATATGATGGGCGCCAGAACCTCTGGTTTTGGGCGCAGCCTCTGCTAGCTATAATTGAAGTCGATCAAAGGACTCGTTCCATGCACATTTCTCGCACACGCATCACGGCCAGCCTCTTTGCGCTTTGTTTCTCTGCCACCTCCGTCGCCGCGTTTGAGATTACGCCGATGATCACCGGACTGAACCAGCCTTGGGGCGTGGCAATCTTGCCTGAGGGCAGCTTTTTGGTGACCGAACGCGACGGGGCGTTGCTGCATGTCAAAGACGGCCGTGCGCGCAAGGTGCGCGGCGTGCCACGCGTGGCGGCATCCGGGCAGGGTGGACTGTTGGATGTGACGCTACCGCGCGATTTTGCCCAGACGCGCGAGGTGTTTTTGACCTATTCCAAGCCGCAGTCCGGCGGGTCGGGCACCGCATTGGCCGTGGGCAGGCTCAGCGCGGATGGTCGGTCACTGACAGACGTGCGCGATCTTTTTGAAAGCGCACCGGGCGGCAGCACGGGGCGGCATTTTGGGTCGCGCGTGGTCGAGGGGTCCGATGGAATGCTCTACGTCACGATTGGTGACCGGGGCGATCGCCCGTCCGCACAGGACCGCAGCAATCACAATGGCGCCATCGTGCGCGTGGCCCGCGACGGTTCGGTGCCCGCCGACAACCCCTTTGTCGGGCAATCCGGCATCCAGCCCGAGATTTGGTCCTACGGCCACCGTAATCCCCAAGGCGCGGGCCTGGATCTGCAAGGTCAGCTTTGGACCGCCGAGCACGGCGCGCGCGGCGGAGATGAAGTGAACCGCATCCGCAAAGGCGCGAATTTCGGCTGGCCGGTGATTTCCTACGGTCGTCACTATTCCGGCGGTAAGATCGGTGAAGGCACGACAAAGGCAGGGATGGAGCAGCCGCAATACTACTGGGACCCGTCGATGGCGCCATCCGGCCTTCTGGTGCATTCCGGCACAAGCCATGCGTCCTGGCGCGGAGATGTCTTCGTTGGCTCGCTCAAGTTCGACTACATCGCGCGCCTGGAAGGCGCGCCAATGCAAGAGGTTGAGCAGATTAAAACACCCGAAACCAACCGTGTCCGCGACATCATTGAAGCTCCTGATGGCGCGATATGGTTCATCTCTGCCGGAGATGGCGCGGTCTATCGCCTCGTACCGTGACGGGGGCGCTGGCTGCCGGAATCTTGGGCGGATAGCCCGCTAAATCTGGCAGAGATGTTTTGAGGCTTTGCAAGAGTGTCATGTTTGGTTGACACTGTAATTGCACCAGGAGGTAGTAACATGACCGAAGCCCCACGCCGTAAGGCCAGCGACTTTCACCCAAAAATTCTCGAAATCTTTGACGGATACGTCCACGGTCGCGTCAGCAAACGCGACTTCATCACGCAAGCAGGCAAATATGCTGCGGCGGGTGTGACGGGCGCCATGCTTCTCGATCAACTTAGCCCGAATTACGCTCTGGCTCAGCAGGTGCCCGAAGACGATCCTGCAATAGAAACGGCGCGCCTGACGTATGAAAGCCCCGAAGGGCACGGGACGATTAAAGGATTGATGGCGAAACCGGCCGGCGTGACAGGCAAGCTGCCAGCAATTCTTGTGATCCACGAAAACCGAGGGTTAAACCCGTACATCGAGGACGTTGTCCGCCGTGCCGGCAAAGCGGGCTACCTGGCGTTCGGCCCTGATGGATTATCGCCTCTGGGCGGCTATCCTGGCACGGATGACGAAGGCCGCACCATGCAGCGCAGCATGGACCGCACCAAATTGATGCAGGACTTTTTCGCAGCCTTTGAGTTTTTGCGCGACCATGACGACACCTCAGGCAAAGTCGGGGCGGTCGGCTTCTGTTATGGTGGCGGTGTGTGCAATGCGCTGGCTGTGGCATATCCAGAGCTCGCAGCGTCCGCTCCCTATTACGGGCGTCAACCGGCTGCCGAAGACGTGCCCAGCATAGAAGCCCCGTTAATGATCCATTACGCGGGCCTCGACGAGCGGATCAACGCAGGTTGGGATGCCTATTCAGACGCCTTGAAAGCCAATCAAAAGGCGTTCAGCGTCCACTTTTATCCGGACGTCAACCACGGATTTCATAATGACACGACCCCGCGCTATGACGCTGATGCGGCAGAGTTGAGTTGGACGCGCACGATGAACTTCTTTGAAGCAAACGTGCGTTAAGGCCCGCGCGCCGCGGTCTCTTTGACATAAATTTTCGGGCGTCGTGATCCATTTGGATCATGACGTGCTGACGTGGTTCGGCGTTATGTCCCTTTGTTATTTCAGCAAGGGAATAGAACATGCTACGTACCACTTTGATCACGGGAATTTTTTGCCTCGCCGCCGCCGCAGGGCAGGCGTCACCCATAACTATCTACTTTTCGGGCGAGCGGGCTTCGAACCAGGGCAATGTCGTGGGGCTCGTCGGGGTTCCGGGCTTCGACCTTTACGGTCAATTCAGCTTCGACAGCGGCGCGTCCGCCACGTCCACGCTGTTCACGCCGAACATCGACACCGGCACCTATGGCGTCGTCAGCTTGGAGCTTGATTTCGGCCTAGGAAGCTACAGTGCGGCACCAGGGGTCTCGATGACCGTGCGCGACGGCAAAGCAGGCATCCACAATGATGGTTTTTCAATCTCTGATCCAAACGGTGGCTTACTTGGCACCGGGGCGGTCAAGAGCATTCAGATGTTTGTGGACGGCAGCACCCAGTCGATTTGGCCAGATATCGGATTTCCGTCGGTCGCCAGTTTGAACGCGTTGGCCGCCACGGCTACGCAAGGGGTCAGCATCCTCTTTGAGGACCCCGCAAACACAACGCCAGGGCTAGAAGATGCGGTGACCTACCGCAATCTGACATTCTCTGCGACCTCCCTCGCGCCCCCCGCGGCGGTGCCATTGCCCGCAGCCGGGTGGATGCTGATGGCTGGGGTGGCCGGGTTACTTGGCCTGCGCCGCCGACGCCGCGCCGCGTAACGCGCCACGCTCTAGCGCAAAATAGGCGGTATCGCACCACTCGATACCGCCGTAATGAAAGTTCTTTTCCGCCATACCGGTTTGGACAAACCCCAGTCGGGTCAAAAGCGTCACGCTGCCAGTGTTGCGCGGATCCGCCTCGGCGTGGATGATCTGCGTGTCCTGAAACTGCAGGAACACTTGGTCCACCAGGGCGCGTACGGCTTCGCGTGCATAGCCCTTGCCCCAATGGTCTGGCCGAAAGATGTACCCGATCTCGTCACGCCGCCAAAGGCCAACGCGCCCGATGAACGCGCCGTCCAGATCCACGGCATATTCCAGATGCACGTCTGGCGCGTCGCGCATGAACTGGTCCAGGACCGCTTGGGTCTTGGCAGACGCATCCCAAGCCGGTTCGTCCCAATAGCGCATGACCACAGGATCGGTGAACAGCGCGTGCAACCCGTCAAAATCGCTTTGGGCGAAGGGCCGCAACCGCAGCCGATCTGTGTGCAGAACGGATGTCACACCGGCAGGCGGGCCGATTGGCTGCCGCGCTCGCGGTAAGGCGTGGTGTTGTAATGGGCGCGGTAGCATTTGGAGAAATGCGAGGGCGAGGCAAACCCACAGGCGAGCGCCACGTTGATCACGCTCATATCGGTCTGCATCAGTAAGTTGCGCGCCTTTTGCAGCCGCAACTCCATATAGTATCGCTTTGGCGACCGGTTCAGGTACCGCCGAAACAGCCGTTCGAGCTGGCGTGTGGACATGCCCACATCCTTGGCCAGGATAGAGGGGCTGATCGGTTCTTCGATGTTGTTTTCCATCATCTGGATCACGAGGCTTAGCTTCGGGTGCCGCACGCCGATACGTGTCGGCACCGACAGGCGCTGCGTGTCCTGATCGGTTCGGATCGAGGAGTAAATTTGCTGATCGGCCACAGCATTCGCAACATCTTCGCCGTGATCATCCGCGATCATCTTGAGCATCAGATCGATAGATGAGGTCCCACCCGCGGTCGTCATGCGATTGCCGTCGACGACAAAAACCGACTTAGTCAGCTCTACCTCCAAGAACTCTTCGGCGAAGCTGTCTTGGTTTTCCCAGTGAATGGTTGCCTTTTTCCCATCGAGGAGACCCGCACGCGCCAGCGTGTACGCGGCCGTGCACAGCCCGATGACGGGCACGGCTTTGCGGGCTTCGCGGCGTAGCCAGCTCAGTAGCTTTTTCGTGGTCGACGTTTGGATGTCGATCCCGCCACAGATAACCACCACGTCGTCGCGCGTAACCTCACCCAAATCACCGTCAAGTTTGAATGTCGTCCCCGCAGAACAGTGTTGCAGGTCGCCGCCTTCGCCAATGAGCGACCATGTATAAGCGTCGTGCCCAATGACACGGTTTGCAATGCGCAAACACTCCAAAGCCGAAGCAAAACTCAACAGCGTGAAGTTTTCCAATAGTACAAAAACATAGCGGCGGGGTGCTGGAACCCGACTTTGCGTGAAGGCGGCTGCGCGATGCATGGGCAACATGGCTCTTTATATGGTGCGAACGCGGCGTTGCGTTCGAACATGATTGACCCGTTAATCCATGCGGCGAAAGCCGCGTCAAGGGGCGCAATTCACTATGGTAACCAGTTTTGTGGCCGCCTATACAGGTGCGCGCAATCGGGACGGACGATCCCAAAGGGAGCGAACACATGAGCACTTGGTCTAAATCGAACTGGCGGTCCAAACCACGGGTCCAGATGCCAGACTACACCGATGCTGCCGCACTGGAGGCAGTTGAAACACAACTGTCGAAGTATCCTCCTTTGGTCTTCGCAGGTGAAGCCCGTCGGCTGAAGTCGCAGCTTGCCGCGGCCGGGCGCGGTGAAGCGTTTTTGTTACAGGGCGGTGATTGCGCTGAAAGCTTTGAACAATTCAGCGCAGATGCGATCCGCGATACGTTCAAAGTCATGCTGCAAATGGCAATCGTGCTGACCTATGGCGCGAAAGTGCCAGTCATCAAAGTTGGCCGTATGGCGGGTCAATTCGCCAAACCACGCTCGGCCCCGACCGAGACGATTGATGGGGTGGAACTGCCGTCTTTCCGCGGCGACATCATCAACGAATTGGCCTTCACGCCAGAGGCGCGGATCCCCGATCCCAAGAAAATGCTGCAGGCCTACACGCAAGCCGCTGCCACGTTGAACCTGATTCGCGCGTTTTCAACGGGCGGTTACGCCGACGTGCACCAAGTGCATGGGTGGACGCTGGGCTTCACCAGCGGTGAAAAGGCCGAAGATTATCGCGCGATGGCGAACCGGATCAGCGACACGTTGGACTTCATAAAGGCCGCCGGTGTGACGGGCGATCAGGCGCATAGCCTCTCGACCGTTGATTTCTATACCAGCCACGAAAGCCTGCTTTTGGAATATGAAGAGGCGCTGACGCGGCTTGATTCGACGTCCGGAAAGTGGCTGGCGGGTTCGGGCCACATGATTTGGATCGGCGACCGCACGCGGCAGCCCGATGGCGCCCATGTGGAGTTTGCGCGCGGCGTTTTGAACCCAGTCGGCATCAAATGCGGCCCGTCCATCACGACCGAGGATCTCAAGCAGTTGATCTCAACCATCAACCCCGACAACGAAGAGGGGCGGATCACGCTGATCAACCGCTATGGCGCAGGCAAAGTGGCCGAGCATATGCCAAAGCTTGTTAAGGCGGTCGAGGAAGAAGGGTTCAACGTTGTGTGGTCTTGCGATCCGATGCACGGCAACACGATCAAGTCGAACACCGGCTATAAGACCCGGCAATTCCACATGGTGCTGCAGGAAGTGAAAGACTTCTTTGCCGTCCACCAAGCCGAAGGCACCACACCGGGTGGCGTGCATTTCGAGATGACAGGTCTGGATGTGACCGAATGCACCGGCGGTGTGCACGCGGTGACCGAAGAGAACCTGTCAGATCGCTATCATACGGCCTGCGATCCGCGCCTGAATGCGCTGCAATCGCTAGAGCTTGCCTTCCTGGTGGCGGAAGAACTCACGCAATTCCGCGAAAACCGGGCGCAGCGTGTAGCCTCTTAAGGTCCCAAGACAAGGGATCACCAAAAAGCCGGGTCATCCAGCGCGGGCGCTGTGCGGCCCGGTCCCAACACGGGCGAAAAGGGGCGGTCGCTCAACGACAGCCCAAGCCACCCCATCGGCTGGCTCAGCGGGTGGGGCGGCTGCGCGTCACGGTTTGTGATCTGCTGAAACCCGAACCGACCGTAGTAGCCCGGATCGCCATAGGTCAGAGCGACCTCGCATCCTTCCTGCGCCACATGCGCCAGGGCAAACCGCACCAAGTCCTGGCCAACCCCGCGCCGCTGGTGTTCGGTGCGCACCGCCAGCGGTGACAAGAGCACGACGCGTCGCGCGTCCTGTGCAAAGACCATTTCGGTGAAAATGACCGCGCCCACACAGATGCTGCCGTAATGCGCGCCGAACGCGAACAGCTGGCCGGGCGGCGTGGTGGTCAAGAGCGCACGCGCCAAATTTGCGATCAATGCCCCTTCCTCAGCACCTTCTGAATCAGAAAAACTGCGTTCGAATACGCGGGTTACCGACAGATCCGTATTTGCGTCGAGTAAGCTGTAAAGGTACTCCATGCCGTGTAGTATCGCGCGGTGCATCGGTCGAGAAAAGACGATAAGTGCTGCGCCGCAAAAAAGGCGGCACCGTTCTAGTACCGCCTTTCGACTGAAGGCCTGCTCGATTTATGTGGCTTACTTTACGACGCGCAGCCAAGGTGCATGAGCAAGGGGTGTTTTGAAGGTCGCATCGTCCTCCGCGGCCACCACCTGAACGGACCGTTTTGGCACGTTGAAGCGGCGGTCCGCAGGCGACGCGTTGGGCGCGTCCTGCCGGGGCTGGGTCGCAGCGGGCTTACGAAACTCGTCGACAGGCAAGTTCGTGGGCGTGCTGCGCGCCGGCATCTCTGTGGCGACGATGGGTGAGATTTTGATCCGCTGGACCGTGAACCGGCGCGGCGCGCGACCGATATCACCGTCGGTGACAAAACCGCCCAGGATCCGACTGGTATCGCCCAGGTCACTTTTGACCGGCATTAAGATCATCCGTGCCGTCATTGTGGGTCGGCCAAAGCCCTGTTCGGACACAAGGGTCACAGTTGCAGTGGCTGGCGTCTCGAAAACCTCTTCCAGCATTTCGCCGAACGCTTGGCGGCTGTCTGCGTCCAAGAAGGAAGAAATCGGCATGCCGCGCACTTCCATGCCCATCAGGTCACCCAAATGGGAGCCTGCAACACGCAACCGGGCCAGGCCCGGCGCAATGCGTTCCAGCACGAAGCAGTACTCTAGAGCACCTTTGAGGCCGCGCGGATCGATTTCCGAGCGTAGCGGCATGGGACGATTGCCGCGCAGAGCGGTCCAATAGCCTTCGATCTGGCTCAGCGGGGCAAACCGTGTTTTGGCCTGACGCTCGGTCAAATCCAAAACTTGAGTTTTGCCACTGGTCGTGTCGTTACCGCCAAACATGTCCATCTCCACTCACCGTTCCTTGGCTGGAGGTCCCGAGCGCCGCTTGATCCCACCCAAGCACCAGGTCCCTGTATAATCTTACGAAAACTTTAATAGCATGTCCCTGCCACATTTGGGCCCATTTATGACCAGAGGGTTAACGCGCGCGCCGAAATTTGGTCACATTTCCGCCGATTGGAACCCATTCTCGCAGGATCTCCAGAAAGTTGACCCAAGTTTCGCCACATTCTGCGGCGCGGAATGAGGCAGTGCTGTCCAATTCGCAAGGGGTTGCAGCGCTGATCAACTTGCGCCATGCCGTGCCAACCTATGGAGGACAGCACGATGATCCGCTCGATGACTGGCTATGCTGCGGCGCAAGGACAGGCGTTGGGCTATCGTTGGTCGTGGGACATGCGGGCCGTCAACGGCAAAGGGCTGGACCTGCGCCTGCGCGTGCCGGACTGGATAGAGGGGCTCGAAGCCGCGCTGCGTCCTTTGGTGACCAAGGCGGCAGCGCGGGGGAATGTGACACTGTCGCTGCGCGTTTTTCGCGAAGAGGACGAGGGAGGGCTACGCCTCAACAGCACACAGCTTGATAGAACGCTGGAAGCTTTGGCCGAGGTCGAGAGCCGCGCGATGGCACGGGGGCTGACGCTCACACAGCCCAGCAGCGCCGAGCTTCTTATGGTACGCGGTGTGATGGAAGCGGGCAGCGAAACCGCCACGGACACATCCGAGTTGCTCAAGATACTCGTGGCGGACGTGCCGACCCTGGTGGCCGCCTTCAACGAGATGCGCCGCCGCGAAGGCGCGGCCTTGCACAGCGTAATAACCGATCAACTTCAAGAAATTGCAGATCTGACCGAAGGCGCTGCGGCCCTTCTGGACATCCGTAAAGACGAGATGGCCGAAGCTCTGCGACGGAACCTGGCCAAGGTTCTTGATGGCGCTGCAGAGATGGAGCCTGCGCGGCTGGCCCAAGAACTGGCAGTTCTGGCCGTCAAAAGCGATGTGACCGAAGAGATTGACCGCCTGCGCGCACATATTTCTGCGGCACAGGCCCTGTTGGCGGACGAGGGTGCCGTGGGGCGCAAGTTGGATTTCCTCTGCCAAGAGTTCAACCGTGAAGCCAATACGCTGTGTTCAAAGGCGCAGATGGCGGGTTTGACGGAAAAAGGACTCGCGCTCAAAGTCGTGATCGATCAGATGCGCGAGCAAATCCAAAATGTGGAGTAGATCATGACACTCCGGCGCGGTCTTTTGATTATCTTGTCGTCCCCTTCAGGCGCGGGGAAATCCACTTTGGCCGGAAAGCTGCGCGCTTGGGACGACAGTATCCGGTTTTCGATCTCGGCCACGACGCGCGCGGCGCGTCCGGGCGAAGTTGATGGGCGCGAATATCACTTCGTGTCGGAGCCTAAGTTCAAGCAAATGGTCGCGGCGGGCGACATGCTGGAACATGCGCATGTCTTTGGCAACTTTTACGGCTCCCCCCGCGCCCCAGTGGAAGAGGCTATTCACGCAGGTCAAGATATCCTTTTTGACATCGACTGGCAGGGCGCACAGCAGATCGCCAATTCGGCGCTCGCGCCGCATGTCTTGTCGATCTTCCTGTTGCCCCCGTCGATCACTGAGCTGCACCGCCGTTTGGTCGCGCGGGCGCAGGACAGTGAAGCGGTAGTGGCGCGGCGCATGGCAAAAAGCTGGGACGAGATCAGCCATTGGGACGCCTATGACCATGTCTTGGTCAATGACGACCTCGACACCACAGAGGCGCAGTTGCGTACTATCATCGAAGCGACACGATTGCGGCGTATACAGCAGCCCAATCTGACCGAAGTCGTGCGCCAATTGCATACGGAATTTGAGGGTCTGACATGACGCTTTATGCTTTGGGCGACAAACGCCCCCTTTTGGACGCCGACACGTGGGTGGCACCAGATGCAAACTTGATCGGGGATATTGTGCTGGAGGCCGGTGCCTCAGTTTGGTTCGGCGCCACGTTGCGGGGCGACAACGAGCGGATCACCGTGGGCGCGGGGTCGAACGTGCAAGAGAATTGCGTGTTCCACACCGATATGGGCTTTCCGCTGACCATCGGGGCAGGCTGCACCATAGGGCATAAGGTGATGCTGCACGGGTGTACGATTGGCACGAACTCTCTGATTGGCATGGGGGCCACGATCCTAAACGGGGCCAAGATCGGCGACAATTGCCTGATTGGAGCGGGGGCCTTGATCACCGAAGGCAAAGAGATCCCCGATGGCGCTTTGGTCATGGGCGCGCCGGGTAAGGTGATCCGGCAGCTTGATGCAGCGGGGATTGATGGGTTGAAGCTCTCGGCGCTGCACTACCAGGAGAATATGCGCCGGTTCCGGGATCAATTGACCCAAGTGGAGTGACCGATGCCGCATGCAGACCTTTTCTACTCCAGTGATCTGGACATCGACGCACCCGCGCTTCTGCGCGAGATCGAGGCGATCATTCTGGCGCATGATGCGGGCGCAGGCGACACGAAGGGACGCGCCTATCCGGCGGCGGAGTTTCACCATACCAATATGAAAGTCGCTTTGTCGCTTTTGCCCAAGCCGCATCGCGGTGCAGCGTTTGTGGCCGCCCTTCAGAAAGACATCGTCGCCGCTGTGGCAGCGCATCTGCCGCGACCTTGTTGGCTGAGCGTCGATGTGGGGTTCAGTGGCCAGGGCTATCACACGGAGTTTTTGGAATGAAGCGCAACGCCCATGGCACGCTGATGCGTCCAAACCCTCTGACCCCCGGCGCATCGCACCCGGTCTCTTCGCCCTTGTTACAGACGGTTGTCTACGCGTCCGAGACGCCCGACATGCTCGACAAGCAATATGCGGGCGAGATTGACGGCTTTACCTACAGCCGTGAAGGCCACCCCAACGGGGACGTGGTCGCCGCCTCAATCGACGCTTTGGAAGGGGCGCCGCATTTGGGGGTCATCGGCGCATCCGGCATGGCCGCAGTCTCGGCGGTTCTGTTGGGACTGACGCAAGCGGGTGATCATGTCTTGGGCGGCAACCAGCTTTATGGGCGGTCGCTGCGCATGATGTCGGAAGACCTGCCGCGCCTTGGGATCGCGACATCGCTTGCGAACCCATCGGATGCCGAGAGCTTCATCGCGGCCATGCGGAAAGAGACCAAAATCGTTCTCTTGGAGATCGTTTCGAACCCGACGCTGCGTATCACGGATGTCGTGCCGATCATTGCGGCTGCGAAAGAGCGCGGCATCCTGGTGGCAATCGACAACACCTTTACGACGCCCCTGGGCTTTCGCCCATACGACTTCGGCGCAGATATCGTGATCCATTCGGTGACCAAGCTTTTGGCGGGTCATGCAGATGTGCTATTGGGCTATGTCTCGGCCCGCGATCCGGCAATTGCCGAGCGGCTGCGCATCTTCTCGGTGACCACGGGTGCGACGGGCAGTCCCTTCGATAGCTGGTTGGCAGAGCGCGGTCTTATGACCTTTCCGCTGCGCTTTGACCGCGCGCAGGCCAATGCCGCGCGGTTGGCGGATCACTTGGCAACTCTGCCGGGGGTGACGCGCGTGGTCTATCCGGGACGCGCCGATCACCCCGATACGGCCCTCGCGAAGGCGCTTTTGAAGGGGCAGGGCGGGCATATGGTATCATTTGAAGTGGCGGACAACCGTGCGGCGGCCAATGCGCTGGCGCGTGCTGCCGATGGTGTTGCCTTTGCGCCGACGCTGGGCGATGTGGGCACGACGCTTTCACACCCAGCCTCGTCGTCGCACCGGGCGCTTTCGCCCGAAGAGCGTGCCGCTTTAGGCATGAGCGAAGGCTTCTTCCGCGTCTCTGTCGGCCTCGAGGAGCCCGACGCGCTCTGCGATGTGTTTACCCAAGCTGTCGCCGCAGCTGCGGAGGCTTAGCACCATGCAAGCGGCACGTGTCATCGAAGCGATGCCTTTGCCGTGCTTGTTGGTCGACAAGTCTGAACGAATTTATGCCGCCAACGCCGAAGCGCTGACGCTTTTGGGGCAAGGGCTCGTCGGGCGCAACTTTGTTACAATGCTGCGCCAACCCGCGCTTGTTGACGCGATCGAGAATTGCTTGGACGACAAGCGCGCGCGTGTCGCGCAGTATCAGACCAATGATGGGGTGCAAGATACGACATTCCGCGTGAATTGCCGATGGGTCGCTGGCGCTGGCGCGCAAGGGGCGGGAGCCGTTCTGATCTGCTTTGAAGACATCACGCATCTGGAACAAGCCGGTCAAATGCGCCGCGACTTTGTCGCCAATGTGAGCCACGAATTGCGTACGCCGCTCACAGCCCTCATGGGGTTTATTGAAACGCTGCGTGGGCCTGCGCGCGGCGATGAGGCCGCGCGAGATCGGTTTCTAGATATCATGGAGACGGAAGCGGGCCGGATGAACCGCCTTGTGGGAGACCTTCTGTCTTTGTCCCGGGTCGAGGGAGAAGAACGCGTTCGCCCCACCGAAGAAATCACCCTGACGGATGTTCTGACCTCGACGCTGCACAGCTTACGACCTGTTGCGGACGAGGCGGGCGTGACGCTGGAGCCAAACTTTGGCGACGTACCCGTCCGCATGACCGCAGATGCCGATCAAATCAAGCAAGTGTTCACGAACCTTGTCGAGAACGCGATCAAGTATGGCGGCACCGGCGGACGCGTCACCGTGCGGCTGTCCTACGTCCCACGCGATCCCGCATTGCGCGGTCCATCGACCCGCGTGCAGGTCATTGACTATGGGCCGGGAATCGATCCTGTGCATTTGCCGCGCCTGACAGAACGATTTTATCGCGCTGACAATCACCGCAGTCGTGAACTTGGGGGCACTGGCTTGGGCTTAGCGATCGTCAAGCACATAATTAATCGACACCGCGGACGACTTAGGGTTGAAAGCGACCTTGGAGAAGGTGCTGTTTTTACAGTGATTTTACCGTGCCAGCCTTTGCCAGAACAAGTTGACGTAGGGAAAGGTCAATAAAGTTCGCGGCCTGTCGCAAAAGTGTTACAAACACGTCACAAAAGCACAATGCGCAAACCGTATTCGGAGCGCCAAGGCCCTCATGGGGGGGGCCATGAACAAAAATCTAACAGGAGACATCATGTCCTTTGTGAAAACCACCGCTTCTGCGCTGGCAGTTGCA
>CAWUIP010000079.1:0-16507 GCA_963922415.1 uncultured Aliishimia sp.
GCGCCTGGCGCGCGCGATGCTGGCCGATGGGCGCGCGGCGCTGACGCGGAGTTTTCCCCTGGGCCCAGATTTGGGCCAGTGCTGTGGGGGCGCCGTGGATCTGTCGTTCCACTTGGGCGAGGTTGCACCCAATGCGGCCAAAGCGCCCAAGGCGGCCCTTTGGGTCTGGGGGGCCGGGCATGTGGGCCGCGCCGTGGTGCAGGTGATGAAGGACTTGCCCGCGTTCGAGATCACTTGGGTCGACACGGGTGCTGAGCGGTTTCCCGATCCAATGCCGCCAGAGCCCGCGCAACTCGTGGCCTCTGACCCCAAACGGGTGATCCGGCATGCGCCGGCGGACGCCGCGCATCTCATCTTGACCTATAGCCATGACCTGGATCTGCGCCTCTGCGATGGGCTTTTGGCCCATGGGTTTGGCTTTGCCGGGCTCATTGGATCGGCCACCAAATGGACCCGGTTTCGCAAACGGTTGGCGGCGGCAGGCTTTTCGGATGCACAGACAAGCCGCATCACCTGCCCAATCGGGGACCCGCAGCTTGGAAAGCACCCCAGTGCCATTGCCATTGGCGTGGGCGCCCAGTTAATACACTGGGCAGCTTGCCTGGAGACCCGACCCGCATGACGACGCCCCTGATCCGCCTGACCGGCCTGACCAAGGGCTATCCCGGCGTGGTGGCCAATGACGATGTGTCGATGCAGATCATGCCCGCCGAGGTGCACGCGCTTTTGGGCGAGAACGGCGCGGGCAAGTCCACCCTGGTAAAAATGATCTATGGCCTGGTGAAGCCGGATGCGGGCCAAATGGAGATCGCGGGCGCGGCCTACGCTCCGGCAGAGCCGCGCATCGCGCGGGCCAGTGGCGTGGCGATGGTGTTTCAGCACTTTTCCCTATTTGAGGCGCTGAGTGTGGCCGAAAACATCGCACTGGGCATGGAAGAGCCGCCGGCGATGGCCGATCTGGCGCAGCGCATCCAGACCGTGTCCGAAGCGTATGGCCTGCCTTTGAACCCCGCAGCGCGGATTGGTGATCTGTCAGCAGGTGAGCGGCAACGGGTCGAGATCATCCGCTGCCTCCTCCAAGACCCAAAGCTTTTGATCATGGACGAGCCGACCTCGGTCCTGACGCCGCAAGAGGTAGGCGTGCTCTTTGACACGCTGCGCAAGTTGCAGGCGGGGGGCACGGCGATTTTGTATATTTCGCATAAGCTGGAGGAGATCCGCGCACTTTGCGACACCGCGACGATCTTGCGGCGCGGCAAGGTCGTGGCGACCTGCACCCCGTCGGAAACGAGCGCGCGGGAGATGGCGGAACTGATGGTCGGCAGCCGGTTGGCCACGCCCGAGGCGAAACCGCACAGCACGGGCGACGAGCTTTTGCGGCTGGATGGGCTGTCGATGCCTGCCCCCACCGCCTTTGGGATGCCGCTGCGCGAGATCAGGTGCACGGTTCGTGCGGGCGAGATCCTGGGGATTGGCGGCGTTGCGGGCAATGGGCAGGACGAGTTGCTGGCGGCTTTGTCCGGCGAGACGCGCGCCCCGAAAGGCGCGGTGTTTTTTGATGGGACGGATATTGGCGCGATGGGCCCGCGCGCGCGGCGGGCCATCGGCGTTTTGGCCGCCCCGGAAGAGCGTTTGGGCCATGCCGCCGCGCCAGACATGTCGCTGACGGAAAATGCCATGCTGACGGGCGCGGTACGCCAGAACCTGGAGCGCGGGGGCCTTTTGAACTGGGCCGGGGCGCGGGCCTTTGCCAGCGAGATCATCGCCAAGTTCGATGTGCGCACGCCGGGGCCCGGGCACGCGGCGCGGTCGCTCTCGGGTGGGAACTTGCAGAAATTCGTGGTGGGGCGCGAGGTGTTGCAAAACCCGAAAGTCCTGATCGTCAATCAGCCAACCTGGGGGGTGGATGCGGCCGCCGCCGCGGCGATCCGCCAAGCGTTGTTGGATCTGGCGGCAGGCGGCGCGGCGGTGATCGTGATCAGCCAAGACCTGGACGAGTTGATGGAAATCTCGCACCGGTTTGCCGCGCTGAATGAGGGCCGGCTGTCGCAGCCTGCGCCGACAAGTGCGCTGACGATTGAGGCCATTGGGCTGATGCTGGGCGGCGCGGAGGCAGCGCATGCGTGACCTTGGCGCAAAGGCAGGTGCGGGCAGTGCCGCACCTTACGGGGGGCCAAATCCATGTTGCGGTTGATCAAGCGGCCCGAACCCTCCCACGCTTGGGCTTTGGGCGCGCCGGTTCTGGCGGTGGCCCTGACCGTCATTTTCGGAGGCATCCTTTTTGCCGTGCTGGGCAAGAACCCGGTGGAGGCCATGGCGACCATCTTTTGGGAGCCTGTCTTTGGTGAGTTTGCCTTTTTCTATCGCCCACAGCTGCTGATCAAGGGCGCGCCTCTGGTCCTCATCGCAATTGGTCTTTCGCTTGGGTTCAAGGCGGGCATTTGGAACATCGGTGCCGAAGGACAATACATCATGGGCGCCTTGGCGGGCGCGGGCGTGGCCTTGGCGCTTTATCCGATGGAGAGCGCGCTGATCTTCCCGGCTATGGTCTTGGCAGGCGCTCTGGGCGGTTGGGCTTGGGGCATGATTCCGGGCCTTTTAAAGACGCAGTTCGGCACCAATGAGATCTTGGTCTCGCTGATGCTCGTCTATGTGGCCGAGAAGTTCCTCGCCTCCATGGCGTTGGGGGCGATGAAGAATCCCGAAGGCTTCGGCTTTCCCGGCTCGCGTAATCTGCAGCAATACCCATCGGCCCATAACGCGGACCTGATCACCAATACCGGCCTGCATTGGGGCGTCGTCTTTGCCCTGATCGCGGTGATCTTTGCCTATGTGCTGCTGGCGCGGCACCGGCTGGGCTTTGCGATCCGCGTCACCGGTGAGGCGCCCCGTGCGGCCCGCTTTTCGGGCGTCGATCCAAACCGCCTTGTCTTGTTCTGTCTGGGCACCTCGGGCGCGCTGGCGGGGCTTGCGGGGCTTTTCGAGGTGGCCGGACCGGCGGGTCAGGTCACCATCGACTTCAATGTGGGCTACGGGTTTACGGCCATCATTGTCGCCTTTTTGGGGCGGCTGAACCCGTTTGGGATCCTTCTGGCAGGCGGGCTCATGGCGCTGACCTATATCGGCGGCGACATCGCACAGTCGAAGCTTGGGCTGCCCGCAGCGGCGATCCAGGTCTTCCAAGGCATGCTCTTGTTCTTCCTTTTAGCCATTGATCTTTTCACAAACTACCGGCTGCAGATCGGCCGGGCGGAGGCCGCATGATCAGATACCTCATCATCGCGAGCCTTATCTGCACCGCCCTGCCTGCGCAGGCCATGTTGTGGTTCTGCACAGCGGCTTTGGAGCCGCGCGCCGGTGCAGACGCCTTGCCCGACAGCCCAACTGTGTTTGAAATCGATATTGCCGCCGGCGGACGGTTTGTGGCGCGCGGCGAGGACCGCTTTGGGCGGCATATCACCGGGTTCGACTGGGACGGCACGTGGACGGATCTGGACGGTCAACTGGCCCTTATCGGGCCCAAGCGGACCGAGGATAACGAAACCTCGGAAATGCGCGCCTTTTCCACCCAAGTTGGCCAGTCCGAGCTGATCTTTGAACTCACCGACACGGCCCCCTGGACCCAAACCGTCCGCTGCCTGAAACATGATCTGAGCTGACTTCCTATGGACCTTTCTTCCATCTCTCTGACCCTTCTGATCGCCACGCTGATGGCGGCGGCGACGCCGATCCTGTTCGCGGCGCTGGGAGAGTTGATTGTCGAAAAGGCCGGGGTTCTGAACCTGGGCGTCGAAGGGATGATGATCACCGGCGCGGTCTGCGGCTTTGTCGTGACGATTGAGACGGGCCAGCCCTATTTGGGTTTTGTCGCAGGAGCGGTGGGCGCAGCACTGGTCTCGCTTTTGTTTGCTTTTCTCACGCAAGTCACCCTGGCCAACCAAGTGGCCTCGGGGCTGGCGCTCACGCTCTTTGGGCTGGGGCTGTCGTCGCTGATTGGGCAGGAGTATGTAGGGCTGCGGCCTGAACGCACGCCGAACCTCTTTCCCGAAGCGTGGGCTGAGTGGCCCGTGGTCGGTCCGATCCTCTTTGGCCACGATCTGATCCTTTATTTCGGGCTGGGGATGGCCGTTGCGATCTGGGCCTTTTTACGCCTGTCGCGGGCGGGGCTGATCTTGCGCGCCGTGGGCGAAAGCCACGATGCGGCCCATGCCTTGGGCTATAAGGTCGTGCGCATCCGCACGCTGGCGATTGTCTTTGGCGGGGCGATGGCCGGGATGGGCGGCGCTTACTTAAGCCTTGTGCGCGTGCCGCAATGGACCGAAGGCATGACCGCCGGGATTGGGTGGATCGCGCTCGCCTTGGTTGTGTTTGCCTCGTGGAAGCCGGGGCGCGTTCTGCTGGGTGCCTATCTCTTTGGCGGATTGGATCAACTTCAGCTTCGCCTGCAAGGGGCAGGCGTTGCCATTCCGGTCGAGTATCTGGCAATGTCGCCATATCTGATCACCATCCTGGTGCTGGTCCTGCTGTCAGGGGACCGGGCGGGGGCACCCGCCGCGTTGGGCCGCACCTTTCATGCCTCTGGCTAAGAGGCCAATAACCTCGGGGGAGACACCGAACTCATGAAATTTGCACATCTTTTGACCGCGGCCACTGTGGCGCTGGGTCTGGCGGGCGCTGCCTTGGCTGATGGCCACGCCAAAACCAAGGTTGGCTTTGTCTATGTTGGCCCAGTGGGCGACGGCGGCTGGACATACGAACATGACCAGGGTCGCTTGGCCGTCGAAGAAGCCTTCGGCGACAAGGTGGAAACCGTGTATGTCGAGAACGTGGCCGAGGGCCCGGACAGCGAACGCGTGATGACGCAGATGGCGCTCGACGGTGCGGACCTGATCTTTACCACCTCGTTTGGCTATATGGACCCGACCAACAACGTGGCGGCCAAATTCCCAGACGTGAAGTTCGAGCACGCGACAGGCTACAAGCGTTTGCATCCAAACGTGTCGACCTATTCCGCCCGGTTCTATGAAGGCCGCGCGGTGCAGGGCCACATTGCGGGCAAGATGACCAAGACGAATGTCATCGGCTACATCGCGTCCTACCCGATCCCGGAAGTTATTCGCGGCATCAACTCCTCGTTCTTGCACGCCAAGAAGGTCAACCCGGACGTCGAGATGAAGATCATCTGGGTCTACACTTGGTTTGATCCCGCCAAGGAAGCCGACGCCGCAAAAGCGTTGATCGACCAGGGTGCGGACGTCGTTTTGCAGCACACCGACTCAACCGCGCCACAGGCTGCTGCGGCCGAAGCGGGCGGTATCGTGACCTTTGGCCAAGCCTCTGACATGAGCGAATACGGCCCCTTCCCGCGCGTCAGCTCGATCATCGACAACTGGGCCCCCTACTACATCGCGCGCACCCAGGCCGTCATGGACGGCACCTGGGAAAGCGTCGATACCTGGGACGGCATCCCAACGGGTATGGTCGAAATCGGTGAGATCACCGACGCTGTGCCAGCGGATGTGAAAGCCGAAGCCATGGGCATGATCGAAGCCATTCGCACCGGCGCATACCACCCATTCACCGGCCCGCTGAACAAGCAAGACGGCACCGTGTGGCTGGCTGACGGTGAGGTCGCCGATGATGGCACGTTGTTAGGAATGAACTTCTACCTCGAAGGCATCACCGACACGGTTCCACAGTAACTTGCACGCCAAACAGAAAAGGCCTCGCATCAGCGAGGCCTTTTTTTGTTCGCGCTTTGGACCGGCCAATACTTTGGCCTAACCGCATGCGTCAGGCGAAAACCAGACCGCCCTAATAAAGGCGCTTCACGCCATCATTGGCAACAACTGCGTCAACGTCCGCCACAGGGTCTGGAAGGCCACCATGGACCTTCAAAAACTCGCCTGCGCTTGGCACGTCAGACGTATCGGGCCACGTCTCACCGACCCACATGCCAGCCCGGACAAAAGCCTTGGGGCAGTGGCTCAGCAGTGCCTCGACTTTGACCATTATCGCGAGGTCGGGCACGTGTCCCTGCACAGCCATGTCGTTCAGCATAGCCGTATCACGAACAATGCGCGCACGCCCTGACACGCGAAGGCTGTCCTTATGCCCAGGTATCATAAAGTACAGCCCAACCCCGGGATCACGCAGAATGTTCTCGAAAGCATCGGCACGGTTGTTGCCCAGCCGATCCGGGAGCGCGATCACGTGTTCGTTCAAGACCTGAACAAACCCGGGCGGGTCGCCCCGCGGCGTCATATCGATGCCTCCGTCGGGCCGTCGTGTCGCCAAGACAACCATCGACGACGACGCAATGAAGCGGCGCGCCAAGTCGTCCACATGGTCGATCACTTTGTTCGCCACGAATCGAGACGGCGGCTTGCGAAACGTCCGCAACTGCTCTTGCGTTGTGATTTCTTCCTCGACGGAAATGCCAAATACATCAGCCATTTTGACCCTCACATCGCCGCAGATGCTGGATCCATAACGCGATCAACTGGGTAGATCGCCGTGATGGGAATGCCACTGATGTCGGAATGCCGCCGGATGGCGTCTTCACTTTCTGCCAAGTAGACGCAGAAAATCTTGTCTCCCGCCACATGGCTTTGCTGCCACTGAACGCTCGGCGCCAACTGCGCTAGCGCTGCGTTCGAGTTTTGAGCGGCCGCGGCCGCGTCGGCGTCATTCATCTGTCCCGCGTTGGGAATGTCTCTTTCGATCACGTACTTCTTCATAATGCTCTCCGTATCAAATCTATCGGTTGCTTGACGTGACCCCAGGCTAAGGACACGGCGCACCCGCAATCTAGTCCAATTTCCGAACTGGTATGCAGATTGACCAGTGATAGTCTGCAAAAAAACGGCAAGCGGGATCGAACATGAAGAAACGACCGAGTTATGGCCAGTATTGCCCGCTTTCGATGGCAGCAGAGATCTTGGGAACACGCTGGACTTTGCTGTTGCTGCGTGAACTTTTGGAAGGATCGACCCAGTTCAACGACATTGCGCGCGGTGTTCCTTTGATGTCGCGCAGTATGCTGTCGCAGCGCCTCAAGGATCTTGAGAGCGCAGGCCTTATAACACGGCACCCCGAAGGGCGCGGGCGCCCGACACGCTACCGACTTACAGAAGCCGGGGCCGCACTTGGACCGATTGTGCGCACTGTGGCTGAGTGGGGGCAGGAATGGATCGACACAGAGCCATCGCTAGAAGATGTCGACACCGACTTTCTGATGTGGGACGTGCGTCGCAATTTGTCCTTGCCCGACAACATTGCGAACCGATTTACGCTACACTTTCATTTCCCCGATGGGCCAGACGGAAAGACAGATCACTGGCTTGTGGTTGAGAAGGGCGAGATCGATGTCTGCTACATTGATCCCGGCCACGATGTGGACGTACGCATAGAAGCCTCCGCAAGGGATTTTACGCGGGTGTGGATGGGATGGTTGCCGCTTTCAAAGGCGCAAGACGACGGGCTGTTCACAGTCGATGGCCCGCCGAGGTTCGTACGAGACGTTCAGAAGTGGTTGGGCCTCAGCTCTGTCTCCAAGATCCAAAAGCAGTCGGCAGAAAAGCGCGTGCTGCGCGCCGTGCCAGACTAGTGCGCCCTTGGGATCCGTCTGTTGGACCCTGCAGCGAAGATAGCTTTGCAGTGCGTTATGGCAGGGCCGTGATGTCCGTCGGCGCGGGGTGTGCGCCAGCGGCGGTGAGCATCGCATGGATTTGACCCCGGTGGTGCGTTTGGTGGTTGAAGAGTTGGATCGCGCAGAGGGCTTTGGACATTTCAACCTCGGCAGAGCCGTCGGGCAGGACCCAACTGACAGACTTGGCGAGAGATGCCTCAGTCACCTCTGACGCCCAGTTCGAAAGCTCCACGTCCCGGGCGGTGCGCAGCACCTTGAACTCCGCCCAATCGGACGGGTCGGTCAGCGAATGCTTGATCGTCTCGTGCGGACGCCGGTTGCCCTGGATCCGCGCCAGAATAAGCGCATCCGCCCAGTAGAGGTGGTTGAACGTCGCGGCGATGGACCCAAAGAACGCACCCCGGTCGTGCCAGCGTGCCTCATGGGTCAAACTCTCCGCCGCTGCGATCAGCGATGCGTTCTGCCAGGCGTTGTATCGTGCAAATAGACGGCAATAGTCGGCTGAAATCATGGTCAGGCCCTCGGTTCAGTTATGGTTGGAAGTGTGCAGCAGCCAAATCTCGCCTTTCTCGGCGCGCGATTTGTGCTGTTGTGCACGTTCAGCCTATCCGGTCTTGTTTCAAAGCGAAAGGCCTCACGTCGCATGTTCCCTTGTTCCAGTTTGGTCTGTAGAACGCGCCTATGAAAGCTATCACCTACACCTCCTTTGGCCCCGCCACCGACGTCCTGACGCTGACCGATCTACCCACGCCAGATCCAGGTCCCGGCGAGGTTTTGGTCGAGATCGCAATCTCTGGCGTGAACCCGTCAGATGTGAAGGCCCGCGCCGGTGCGCGCCCAGGCGTGATCAAACCGCCCTTTCCAACGATCATCCCGCACAGCGACGGGGCGGGCGTGATCGCAGCGGTCGGCGACGGCGTGGACAGCGCCCGCATCGGCACGCGTGTTTGGGTCTGGAACGGGCAGTGGCAACGCGCCTTTGGGACCTGCGCCAGCCATATCTGCGTGCCCGAGGCCCAAGCGGTTGCGATGGACCCCGCGATCAGCTTTGAAACCGGTGCACAGCTTGGCATTCCAGGCCTTACCGCCGCCCATGCGGTCTTCAGCTTTGGGGATGTGGCGGGCAAGACAGTGCTCGTGAACGGGGCGGCGGGCACCGTGGGCTACCTTGCCACACAGCTTGCCAAATGGGGCGGCGCCCAAGTGATCGCGACCGCACGCGAGGAGACCAAAGATCGCGTTCTTGCAGCCGGGGCCGACCATGTTTTGGATTACCGGTCCGACAATTTGGCAGAGGCTATTTTGGATACCGCGGGCGGTCCCGTCCACCATATCGTGGAAGTGGAGTTTGGCCGCAACGCGGACACCGATGCCGCCGTCATTGCAGAAAACGGAACGATCTGCGCCTATGGGTCGGCCCAGGCGATGCGCCCCGAGATGCCATTTTACCCCCTGATGTTCAAATCCGTGCAGATGCACATGGCATTGATCTACCTGCTCCCCCCTGCCCCACGTTTGAATGCAATCGATCGGCTAAATCGCGCCTTTGCAAGCCATGCACTGAATGTGCCTGTCGAAACCGTCTTTGCTCTTTCGGACACGCCCGCAGCACATGCCGCAGTCGAGGCTGGAGGCCGAGCCGGCGGGGTCTTGGTCTGGATGCCGTAAGGCCCGCGTTAACCAATTTCCTGCAATTGAGGGCTTGCACGTGCACAAAGCCCGAATTAATTAGCACGGCACGGTTGGGATGTAGCCAAGTGGTAAGGCAACTGTTTTTGGTACAGTGTACCGTAGGTTCGAATCCTACCATCCCAGCCAAGCACTCCCCTTGTGTCGTCCGGCATGAATCGCAACTTGTCCGGCGAGACTTGCACCTTTTGTCGGGCAATAGCGAAATTTCTACCATTTTTGATGGCTTTTGGGACGTTTTGCAGTCTGGGCTGGCTTTCTAGTCCATTTCCAGAAATCGCCCCCATTCGTGTGGCTAGCTTAGCGTGGATTCGGCACCCAGAGCAGAAAGCTGATGGGGTAGGTGGCTCCTGCTCTTGTCGCTGGCTGACGTCAGACAGGGTCCTGACCCTAGTCGTCCTTGTAGTAGCCAATTTGATCGCCGTCGGTTGTACAGCCTAGCCCATTCAGCAAACGATTTGAGTAGTTGAAATATGCACAAACCTGATTCACTTCCAAGACTTCACCGTCATCGCAGCCAGCGATTTTCAGGGCTTCGAAATCAGATTTCACCATCTTGCCCACGTCCGTGGTCAGTTTGCCCGCATAACGAAGCAAGGCCAGCTCTTTGCCGTCGAATTCGTCTTCGGGACGATGCGCCTTGAGTGCGACGAATATCCGATCACTGCGCGGCTGGTCCTTGATCAAGTTGCGCACGTTCATGAAGTGATGCGTCAGTGAATAGGTGCAATCATTCAGAATAGACGTATAGCTGGCGACAACTTCCAGAAACCAGAAGGGCAGCTTGTTTTCGTCCGAATGCAGGACCGACCGATACAGCGTGACGTGACCATTCATCGTTTCGGGGCGCAGGGAATGAACGCGCATGACCGTGTCTACAGTCCCATGTGGCGTACGCGCATGATCCAACAGCTCTTTCAGCCGCGGTTCGGCCTCTTCATCCGAAATCATCTTGATCCATGCGGTCATGGCTGTTCCTCTGTGATGGCTTTGGCGACTTTGGCGCGGAACCGCATGGCCCCGGCGTCCAGCGCAAGGTTCAAATAGCCGCTTTTGCGGTTCTCCATCCCGGATTGCACAAATTCCAATACGTCCTGATCTTCCTTGAACGCCATTTTCGCGCCGTCGAACATGCGTGCAGACAAGGCCTCATCTTCGGCGTGCATATTGCGGTGCTGGAACCAGAAATAGCGCGACGTTTTCGCGTCCACCGGCGTGATGAAATTGTAGGAGATATTGATGAAAGCGTTTTCAGACAGGGGCTTATCCGCGCCGCCTTCGCCGGTTGGCGTATAGACAGACATGTTGATCGCTGTGGAGGGCAACCGACACTCATAATGCTGCTTGCGGTCGCATGTTTCGCCGAATGGCAGCATATCTTTGTAGTAAGGCGGTGGCGCTTCGTCAAAGACCCAGCGTGACACGATTACGCCGTCTTCAATCTCTTCCACGTCAAGCGGGCGATTGTCAGTACCCGCCCCAGCGAATGACGTCAGGTGCACCCACGCCACATGGCTCGGGTCCAACAAGTTGTCGACGATGTAAAGATAGTGGCAGGCCATCGACATGCCGCCTTTGGGGGTCTTGCCCCAATCGGGGTTATCAAAATTTGGGATGTCGATGATGTCTGCTGCGTTGGCTTTATTGGGATCTCCCATCCAGACCCATAAGAAACCCCAGCGGTCTTCAGCAGGGTAGGAATGCACCGCGGCTCGACGTGGCGGGTTGTCGAGCTGGGTCGGGGCAATCACGCATTCTCCTGTGCAGTCGAACGTCAGACCATGATAGCCGCACACGACAGTGTCGCCCTCAATCGTTCCCCGCGAAAGCGGCAGTTTGCGGTGTGGGCAAGCATCTTCTAGTGCCGCAGCTTTGCCTTGTGTGTCACGGAAGATGACGATCTTCTCCTCCAGCATTGTGACCGGCGTTAAATCGCGCCCAAAGTCCTCGCTGTGGCCAGCGACGTACCAGCAATCGCGCATATATCCGGTTGATCCCGCGAGGTCGGGCCTCATGCTGTGTCCTCAGAATAAAGGTCAAAGGCCTGCAAGGCCTTGGCACTATAAGCGTAAGACGGGCCACCGCCCATGTACGTCGTCATGGCAAGAGCTTCGCAAACCTCCTCTCGTGTTGCCCCCAAACGCACCAGAGAACGCATGTGAAAGCCAATGCAACTGTCACAGCGGGTTGCGATGGCAATTCCCAGCGCAATGAACTCTTTCGTCTTTTCGCTCAGCGCGCCATCCGTTTTAGCGGCTTTACCCATGATCCCGAACCCTTTGACAGTTTCTGGGATTTCTGTGTTCAGCTTGCCGATATTGGCCTCGGTCTCGGCCATGAAGTCATGCCAATCCATCGATTTATACCCTTTCATCCGAGCCCATTTTACGTTCCAGCCAGCGCACGCCTGCGCTGATGATCAGAACCAGCACGAGGTATTCGACAATCAACAGCGTATAGATTTCAAGGGGCCGGTACTCCGTCACCACCAGTTCATTGGCGCGCCGGGTCAATTCCTGCATCCCGATGACGGAGGCAAAGGCGCTCATCTTCACGATGTAAATGAACTGGTTGGCCAAGGGTGGCAGGATGCGCCGGATCGCCTGAGGCAGGATCACATATCGCATCGTTTGGATGTAGTTCAGCCCAACAGTCTGTGCCGCTTCGCTTTGACCCCTCGCAATCGACTGGATGCCCGAGCGGTAGATTTCTGCGGTAAATGCACTGTCCGAAATCGCGAGTGTGATGATCGCCCCCCAGAAAGGGTCGATGGGGACGTTCATCCCCATGGACTTGAAGACAATGGGCAGGCCGTAAAACACCCAAAACAACATGGGCAGCAAAGGGATGGATCGAACGAACTCCACATAAATGCGGTTAACCAGCCGCAGCCAGCGGTTCGCGGATTGCCCGGGCAGAGCGACGATCAGCCCAAGGACAATTGAGATTGACGCGGCAATCACTGAAATCAGGATCGTCGATCCCATGCCCGAAATCAGGAACTTGACATTGGTCCATCCCCCCGACGTGCGTGGGTCAATTACATACCAGCCCCAGTTCCCGGATCCCGAACATCCGGCCAGGAGCAACAAAAACGATAGGGAAACGATCAGTTTTTTCATTATCGGCCCTAATGCTGCAAAATCTGGCTGAGGAATTTTTGGCAACGCTCAGTTGTTGGGTTGCCGAAAAACGCATCCGGTGGCCCGTGTTCGACAATCTCGCCTTCGTCCATGAACACCATCTGGTCTGCGACTTTGCGCGCAAAGCCCATCTCGTGGGTCACGACGATCATGGTCATGCCTTCCTGGGCCAGTTCGACCATCACGTCCAGGACTTCGGAAATCATCTCCGGATCCAGCGCCGACGTCGGTTCATCAAACAATAAGGCCTTGGGTTCCATGCACAGCGACCGCGCGATGGCAACGCGCTGTTGCTGACCGCCTGAAAGCTGTTTGGGCATTTTGTCAGCCTGATCGGGAATACGCACACGGGTCAGGTAATGCCGCGCGCGGTCTTCTGCGTCCGCCCGGCTGAGCCCACGCGCCTTCATGGGGCCGAGCGTTAGGTTTTCGAGGACGGAGAGATGCGGAAACAGGTTGAATTGCTGGAACACCATTCCAACTTCGCCTTGGATGGACGCCACGGATTGCGGGTCATTGGTCAATTCGCGACCGAACAAACTGATTGTCCCGCGTTGATGTTCTTCCAGTTTGTTGATGCAGCGCACCACTGTCGATTTGCCTGACCCCGAGGGGCCGCAAATCACGACTTTTTCGCCAGCCCCAACTGACAAGTCGATGTCCTTCAGAACATGGAAATCGCCGTACCACTTGTTGACGCCAACAAGCTCAATTGCTGAATTGACCATCAACGGCCCCCTTTTTCCATGCGCCTTCGCGCCGGAGCGATCAGCTTATTTGATTTTTTTGTCGTATCAAGCAACCATGCGGGATCAACACTGAAAAACAAAAGTTTACCAACGGGAGTATGAAATGCACAAACTGCTTAAAGCAGCGGCAGTTGCCGCGATCGGTCTGACACTGGCAGGCGCTGCCAGTGCGCAGTCGGCCTTGAACGAGATCCTCAGCAGCGGGGTCCTGAAAGTCGGCACAACGGGTGACTGGAACCCCATGACCGTCAAGGATCCGGCAACGAATTCCTACAAGGGCTTCGATATCGACATCATGAAAGAACTGGCCACGGACCTTGGTGTCGAGGTGGAGTTCGTGGCGACGGACTGGAAAACACTCGTGAACGGTGTCGTTGCGGGCCAGTACCACATCACGGGGTCTGCTTCGATCTCGCCTCCTCGTATGAAAGCTGCTGGCTTCTCGGAAAGCTATATCGCAGTTGAGATCATGCCGTTCACCACGGCTGAAATGGCCGAGAAACTGTCTGGCTATGACTCAATCAATAATCCGGACATAAAAGTCGCCACAACGCTCGGCACAACCTTCGAAGCTCTGGTGCGCGAATGGTTCCCGAACGCAGATATCAAGGTCGTCGAAGCCCCGGCACGCGGCTATCAAGAGGTTCTGGCGGGTCGCGCGGACGTGTTCATTACATCCAACATTGAAGGATCGACGCTGAAAGAGAAATTTGGTGTCGTTCAAGTTCCAGACACCGGACCTCGGGCGCCATCGCCTATCGCGATGCTGTTGCCGCAAGGCGATCAGGTCTGGATCAACTACGTGAACAACTGGGTTAAACTGAAAAAAGCCAAGGGCTTCTTTGAGGGCAACAAGGCCAAGTGGGGCCTGTAAACCAGCTAAAATTGCGGCGGCGGGACCTTTTGTGTCCCGCCGTTTTTTCTGGGAGGGTGCCGTGGAATTGGCATTGATGACATGGCCCGAATTGGCGGCCCGGTTGTTGCAAGGCGCGTGTGTCATGCTGCCCATAGGGTCGACTGAACAGCATGGCCCAATGGGGCTGAACGGCACCGACACCATTTGCGCGACTGAGATTGCTTTGGCCGCCGCTAGGGTTTGCGATGCCATCGTTGCACCGCCAATTGCCTACACGCCGGCACCTTTCAACATTGGTTTTCCAGGCACCATTTCGATCACACCCGAATTGCTGCAAGAACTGGTCCAGCAAGTCTGCCAAGGGCTTTTAAAGCAAGGCTTCCAGGGTGTGTTCATCGTAAATGGGCACGGCGCCAACCTCGCTCCCGCGCGGGCAGCAGCCGCGACCTTTTCCAAAGAAGCCGTGCACGTGCAAAGCTGGTGGGACCCGGAACCCGTTGCACAGATGCGCGCTGAGTTCTTTGGGGACTGGGAAGGTATGCACGCCACCCCGTCCGAGGTGGCAATCACTCAGGCACTCCATGGGTGCAAGCCGATAGGGGATGCAGCCGAACCGCCTCGGAAGTTGTCACGCGAATACATTGTGGCCCATAGCGGCGACCGGCACGGTCCCCCGGATGAACACCGCGCTGAATTTCCAGATGGCCGCGTTGGCTCACATTCCGCATTGGCCACGCCCGAACTCGGAAAACGGTTGCTTGAAGCAGCGTCAATGGCGCTGGTGGATGATTTCAGGCGTTTTAGCCAAGAGCGTACAAAAGCGATCACTCAATAATTCGGTTCAAGCCCAACAGCGCGATCCGGGTTCTCAAACGCCTGCTTGGCACACGAAAATTCCGTCAAAATATCCTGCCCACCCGCAAGTCGCGACAGATGGAACACGCCACTTTCCCAAACCTTGAGACCATCAATTTCAATCGTTGGGTCAAACACGTTCCACGAAATCTCGCCGGGCGCATAGGCTCCGCAGGTGTGAAAATGCAGCACGCGCGGGTTGCCAAATGCAGCGCCCCCCCAACGTTCATAATTCTCGCGCATATCCCAAGGAAAGCCGCAACCCGGATGAATGCCCGCATGCCAGGAATGCACGACGTTCCGATCAATCCCAAATTTGGCTGATACGCGATCATAATGCGCTGTTGCCAACGCGACGTCTGACTGACTGCCCTCAAAACCGGTTAGTTTCCCAGCTTCAAGAAGGGCAAAGATGGGGCCATCAAACTCAACCGTGTAGTCAGTGTAGTACCTTGAGCCGGTTCCCGTCAAAAACCCACCCAATGCCACGCGCCCGGAAAACAGGTCTGCAGGGACCGGCGAAAAGACTGACATAGGAAAGCGGGCTGAAGTCGTGTCTTCAGCTTCAGTGACCCCGGCCGGAACCTGTCCAGTCACGTAAGTGCCTTTGGGACAGGTCACGACAATCCGCCCGGCGTTTATTACGTTTCGATCCACCAGCGCCTTGGCTCGGCAAAAGGCCCGATAATCCGCGCACCCAAAAGAGGACCCTAAAAGTGTGCTGTTAAACGCGAAGCACACGACGAATTTTGGCCCTGGTGGCATATCGGAAAACCTCAACTGATCTCCGAGGCGTGACAGGAAGATTACGACATCGAACTGTGCCAGTTGCGCTTCCAAGTCCAGGGGCAACTTGGATCGAACAGGATCGAAGCCAACATCGAACAGCGTCACGTCAATCCCCATATTACGCGCACCAGCCGCCACGTCGTAACGAAGGTCGCGGTCATAGAAGCCGAATTCCTCGGACTCATAGGCAATCAAGAGGCGATCGGCAGCTTTCGCTGCAGCGCAATTGACCAGTAGGTTTTGAACGCCTTGGGAAATATTCGAACCAGTGGATGCGGACATTTCCAGCACCTTTGCAACTAAGAGAATTCTTGGGCAGCAACTCTCCAACGCAAACAACAAAGCGTATGAGTTGATTTGTCAACGCAAAGCCATCGAATGCCCCGTGTTTGATAGAGGGCGTCGACAGGCACCCAGGGGTCTTACTATTGTTGAGGCATATCAACGCCGATGTTCTTGTTGTGTGGCAGCGGCACCGCGACATTCCGGCATTCGGCGAACCGCAGCTATGGGCCGTCTCGATGTTAGCCCATCGGGGTCACCATTCTGATGCTACGCTTGCTCCGATGACCGGTGGGAGTCGAATGCGGTCATCGTAAAATCCTGCTGTGCGCGCACGCAACGCAACTTGTGCCGCGCTCGCATTGCCCTTTGACGAGTAATGCTTTCGTGCGGCCCGTCTGAGCCGCCATAGACAGAATTGAATCAGCGACGTGCGCCCCGATCACGGTTGGCCGCCTTAGCGGATCGTTCTTTCGGGTAAAGCCGCCTAATT
>CAWUIP010000080.1:0-16281 GCA_963922415.1 uncultured Aliishimia sp.
TGCATTTCATGCAGGTGCCGTTGCGCACCAGCGTGTAGTTTCCGCATTCGCCGCACGCCTCGCCCTCATAGCCCTGCATCTTGGCTTTTGCCGCCGCGTCCATCGCTGTGGTGGGCATCAATGCCCCTGAATTCACCACGACCTCCGGCACCAACGTTTCCAGGGCTGCGCTGGCATCGGCGACGACCTCGCTCATCCCGCCTTGCAGCACCACCAACTCTTGCGGCAGCCGCTTGCGCAGATACCCGGTCGAGCTGATTTGCTTCAACACTTCCAAGGACTTCGTCGCAGCGATTTCATTGACCTCGGCGATGTTTGACACGCCTTCTTCCACGCCGCGCCCGATATCGTCAAAGGTGGCGCCTTCCGGCTTCACATGTGCGAGGTCGGTGCGGTCGAGATAGCTGATCGCCAACTCACGGAAGATGTAGTCCAGGATCGAGGTCGCGTTCTTGATCGAGTCGTTGCCCTGCACCATCCCCGCCGGTTCGAACTTGGTGAAGGTGAAGGCATCCACATAGGTTTCCAGCGGCACCCCGTATTGCAGACCGACCGAGATCGCGATGGAGAAACTGTCCATCATCGCCCTGAAGGACGAGCCCTCCTTGTGCATGTCGATGAAGATCTCGCCCAGAGAGCCATCTTCATACTCGCCCGTGCGCAAGTACACTTTGTGCCCGCCAACAACCGCCTTCTGCGTGTAGCCTTTGCGGCGTTGCGGCAGCTTTTCGCGTTCGGACTTCACCACCTCTTTAACGATCACCTTTTCGACGATCTTCTCGGCCAGGACAGCGGCCTTTTCATGCGGCGTGCCGCTTTCCAGGACCTCTTGCGCGTCTTCGTCATCTTCTACCAAGGCTGCTGCGAGCGGTTGGCTCAACTTGGAGCCGTCGCGGTAAAGCGCATTGGCCTTCACACCCAGCGACCACGACAACTCGTAGGCCTTCTGGCAGTCTTCGATCGTCGCATCGTTGGGCATGTTGATCGTCTTCGAGATCGCGCCCGAGATGAAGCTTTGTGCCGCCGCCATCATGGTGATGTGGCTGTTGACGCTCAGATACCGCTTGCCCTTCTTGCCGCAGGGGTTGGCGCAGTCGAAGATGTGGTAATGCTCTTCCTTCAGATGTGGCGCGCCTTCCAGCGTCATGGTCCCGCAGACATGGTCATTGGCCGCGTCGATGTCTGACTTGGCAAAGCCCAGCGAGCGGAGCATGTCAAAGGTCGGGTCATTCAGCTTTTCGGCAGGGATCCCAAGGACTTGGGTGCAGAACTCTTCACCCAGTGTCCACTGATTGAACACGAACCGAATGTCAAACGCGCTGGCAAGCGCCGCATCGACCTTTGCCAATTCGTTTGGCCCAAATCCATGCCCCGCCAGCGAGGTGTGGTTGATGCCAGGTGCGTTGCCGATGGTGCCGTGGCCAACTGCATAAGACACGATCTCTTCGATCTGGGCCGAGCCGTAGCCCAGCGTTTCGAGCGCCGCAGGCACGGATTGGTTGATGATCTTGAAGTATCCACCGCCTGCCAGCTTTTTGAACTTCACCAACGCGAAGTCCGGCTCGATCCCGGTTGTGTCGCAGTCCATCACAAGGCCAATGGTGCCCGTCGGCGCGATCACAGTGGATTGCGCGTTGCGGTAGCCGTGCTCCTCGCCCAAGCGCAGCGCTTCGTCCCATACCTCGGTCGAGAGGCTGATCAGCCGCGCATCGGGGCAGTTGGTGTGATCCAATGGCACGGGCGTGACGCTTAGGCTTTCATAGCCGTCGGTTTTCCCATGGGCCGCGTTGCGGTGGTTGCGCATGACGCGCAGCATGTGGGCCGCGTTCTTCTTGTAGCCTGGGAACGGCCCCAACTCGCCCGCCATCTCTGCCGACGTGGCATAGGCGACGCCGGTCATGATCGCTGTGAGAGCACCACAGAGCGCGCGGCCCTCGTCACTGTCGTAGCCGTAGCCCATGTTCATCAGAAGCCCGCCGATATTGGCATAGCCCAGACCCAGGGTGCGGAAGTCATAAGACAGTTTCGCGATTTCCTTCGAGGGGAACTGCGCCATCATCACGGAGATTTCGAGCGTGATGGTCCAGAGCCGCGCGGCGTGCATGTAATCGTCCGCCTGGAATTCGCCGTCCTTTAGGAAGGTCAACAAGTTCATCGACGCCAGGTTACAGGCCGTGTCGTCCAGGAACATGTACTCTGAACACGGGTTCGACCCCCGGATCTCGCCATCTGCCGGGCATGTGTGCCACTCGTTCACGGTGTCGTGGTACTGAATGCCCGGATCGGCACAGGCCCAGGCCGCGTGGCCCACTTTTTCCCACAGCTCGCGTGCTTTGACCGTCTTGGCAACGGACCCATCCACGCGATTGATCAACTCCCAATCTGCGTCTTTCTCAACCGCGTGGAGGAAAGCATTGGTCACCCGGATTGAGTTATTGCTGTTTTGTCCGGAGACCGAGCTATAGGCTTCGCTGTCCCAATCTGTGTCATATGTGGGAAACTCGATACTGGTGTGGCCTTGGCGCGCATAGTCCAACACGCGCTTTACATATGTCTCTGGGATCGCGACCTTTTTCGCGTCCCGCACAGCGTCCTTCAGCTGTGGGTTCACCTTGGGATCGTAGGCATCATCTGCCGCACCGTCCCAGGTTTTGATCGCTTCAAAGATCGCGTTGAGCTTCTGCTCGTGCATCTTCGAGCCCGCGACGATGGACGCCACTTTCTGCTCTTCGATGACCTTCCAGTTGATGAAATCTTCAATGTCGGGGTGGTCCGCGTCGACAATGACCATCTTCGCCGCGCGGCGCGTCGTGCCGCCCGACTTGATCGCGCCCGCCGCCCGGTCACCGATCTTCAAGAACCCCATCAGGCCGGAGGATTTGCCGCCGCCAGACAGGCTCTCGCCTTCGCCGCGCAGGTGGCTGAAGTTGGTGCCGGTGCCCGAGCCATACTTGAAAAGACGCGCTTCACGCACCCACAGATCCATTATGCCGCCCTCGTTTACGAGATCATCGGCCACCGATTGGATAAAGCAGGCATGCGGCTGCGGGTGTTCGTATGCGGATTTCGACTTCGTCAGCTTGCCGGTTTTGTAGTCTACGTAGTGGTGGCCTTGGCTTGGCCCATCAATTCCGTACGCCCAGTGCAGGCCAGTGTTGAACCATTGTGGTGAGTTTGGTGCCGCCCGCTGGGTGGCAAGCATATAGCGCATCTCGTCGAAATAGGCGCGCGCATCATCCTCGGTTGTGAAGTAGCCGCCCTTCCAGCCCCAATAGGCCCAAGCGCCTGCCAAACGGTCGAACACTTGCTTGGACGACGTCTCCCCGCCCATCTCCGCTCCTTCAGCAGGCACAGAGCGCCACAGGAACTCGGGCACATCGTCTTCTTCGATCTTCGTCACGGCGGAAGGCACGCCCGCCTTGCGGAAGTATTTCTGTGCAATCACATCGCTGGCGACCTGGCTCCAGCTATCAGGCACCTCTACATCATCCAAACGGAACACGATCGTCCCGTCGGGATTGCGAATTTCAGATGCCGTGGTGACAAAGTTCAACGCGGCGTAAGCGTCTTGACCGTCGCGTGTGAAATTACGTTGCACTTTCATGGATGCCTCACTCCAGTCTTTTATACGGACGCCGCTTTGATCAGCGCCTCATGCGGCCTCTGGGATGGTCCAGACGCCAAATTTCCCTTGGTCGGACACTCTCGTATCCGGTGCAGCGCATTGGCCGCGAAGTCTCTATATGCCAGACGATGTCGCCCCTGCCGCGGTCCCGTTCTGCTCTATGCTGAGCCACTACATATTGTGTTTGCCCGAGCCGCTCGCACAACCTGCCGTATCCGACCGCAGCAGGTCAATCACTTTTTTGAAGATTTTTTGACAACATTTGCCTTGACGGATCGCATCCCATTTCAACCCGGTTTGCACTGCCCGATTCACGTCACAGAGCCCATGAGGCGTTAAGGTTTTGTTCATTTACGTTAACGCCGGAAATTCTTGTTTTTCTAAGATGAATTAGCCCAGGCCCGTCAGGTTATGCCTGAGGTTATCCACAGGCAAATGCGTCGATTTCCCGGTCGCGCATTGTGGCGACACCTCTTTCATGCTCAGATCAGCGCATGGGGACACGGCTGCATCAGTTTGTGATATTTTCGCTTTTTGCGTGTGCAGGCTGCGCCTCAACACTTGTGGCCACGATCCCCGAGGACCCACAAGATGTGCCCGCGCGGCGCGCGCTTTACGCCGCGAATCCCGAAGGGCTCGACGAGGCGTTTGCTGCAGGATGTAACGCGCCGGGCGATACGTTTTCGAAACCAGACAGGCGCACGGCCCAATGCGACATCGTTCCGACACCGGAAAGTGCCGCCTTTTTGCTCACGCTCTTTGACGCCAAGCTCGAAGCGCCAAAGCTGATCGTGCAAAAGCTGACTGACACCACGCAAGACGGTGTGTTGGTGGAGTTGAGCTATTACGCGATCATTACGGCCAAGTCGGGCCGACCGCAGCGGGTCTATTTCCAGAATCGAACCTTGGACCGACGTCTTGACGCGCTTTTGCGCGGATTTGGCGGAGAGCCTGCCTAAAGCAGGCCTCGCCGTCATCTTCGTCTTTGTCGTTAGACTTGGTCGGGGCGGCAAGATTCGAACTTGCGACCCCCTGTACCCAAAACAGGTGCGCTACCAGGCTGCGCCACGCCCCGAACCAGCCTTGCTCTTAGATTGGCTGGGCCGGTTTGAAAAGAGCAAAAATCATTTTCACGCGCATCTCTTAAGCGCTTCTCATGAGTTGACGCTTTCCGCCTTTTTCTGCCAGCGCCCGTCTGCCTCGGACCAGTACTGCGCGGCACATCCCGCGTCAGTGAGCGATTTCCAGTGCCCCCGCGCCTGATCGACCGCCCTTGCATCCGCGCCGTCGAAGAGAATGCAGGCCCGCTCAAGTGCTTCGACCTCTTGTGCTGTTGGCGCCACGCCATCAATGCACATCAGGCACGCAATATCGGGCAGCGCGGAGGTGCTGAGCAAAATGGGCTGCGCTGCATCATGCGGCCCACCAGCGATCCCATGGGCCAAGAACCCCTCTTCCGCGCCAAGCCACAGCTTTTCATCAAGCCAGGCCATGCGGTCGGCATCGCGCCCACGTACTTCAATACGCCACCCCTGCGCTTGGGCTTTTTCCAGCAACAGGGGCAGCGTCGCCTCAAGCGGGCGCTGCGTCAGGTGGTAGAAGTAAACCGCGCCCAAAGGGATCAGCTTTCGAACATGTCCGACACCAAGCGGTTGAGCGCCATGACGCCCCAGCCGGTTGCACCTTTGGGCGCCAAAGCGGTTTCAGATTTCACTGAGGCCACGCCCGCAATATCAAGGTGGATCCATGGCACGCCGTCTTGAACAAAGCGCTGCAGGAACTGCGCGGCGGTGATCGAGCCTGCAGCGCGACCGCCCACATTCTTCATATCCGCGATGCGCGACTTTAGCATGTCGTCATAGGCAGAGCCCAGCGGCATGCGCCAGGCGCCCTCACCTTCCGCCGCAGCGGCTTTCAGAAACGCGTTGCAGAACCCGTCGTCATTGGAAAAGACCCCAGCGTTTTCATGCCCAAGCCCGATGATGATGGCGCCCGTCAGCGTTGCAAGGTCGATCATCCCGGCCGGTTTGAACTCTTCCTGCGCGTACCACATGACATCACACAGGACGAGGCGACCTTCGGCATCGGTGTTGATGATCTCAACCGTGTCGCCCTTCATCGATGTCACAACATCGCCGGGGCGCGTCGCGGTGCCAGAGGGCATGTTTTCGACCAAACCAACCAGGCCGACGACATTCGCCTTGGCCTTGCGCATCGCTAGCGCGCGCATGGTCCCCGCGACCACGCCTGCGCCGCCCATATCCATGGTCATATCTTCCATACCGCCCGCAGGCTTCAGCGAGATGCCGCCAGTATCGAAGACGACGCCCTTGCCGATGAGCGCCAAGGGGGCCGCATCTTTTTCGCCGCCATTCCAGCGCATCACCACGACCTTGGACGGGCTTTCAGAGCCTTGCCCGACGGACAAAAGCGTTCGCATTCCGATCTCTGCCAGGCGTTTCTCATCCAACACCTCAACTTCGAGCCCCAGATCCTCCATCGCGCTAAGACGGTCGGCAAATTCTGTTGTCGTGAGAACATTTGCAGGTTCATTGACCAAATCGCGGGTCATGAACATACCCTCGACGATGGCTCCCATGGGGGCGTATGCGTCGGCCGCAGCCTTTGGTGTTGAACACATAACAGAAAGGTCGCCGTCCCGTGCGTCCGCGCTGGTCTTGTGATCTGTAAAGTCATAGGCCCGCGCCGTGAAACCTGCCGCCAAGTCCGCAACGCTGCGCAAATTTCCAACACTGACAGTGACAGCTTTCGCCCCTGCGACTTTTGCCAACGCAGCGCCTGCTTTGCGGGCATCGACCGAGCCTGCGCGTTTGTCCAACTTCACAATATCGACGGCGTCCGCGGCCATCCCAGTTGGAAACCCAAGCGACATTAACTTGCCGACGCCCAACTTTTCGAATGCATCGCTTTCGACAGCGCGCGCCACAGCGCCCTTCGTCAGCCGGTTTACCCGCCGTGTGCCAACGTCCATCTTTCCGTCGCGACCAACCAAGATGGCCACGCGCCCTTCGCGCGTTGCAAGGGCATCAAGGTCAGTTTCCAAAAATTCAGGCGAAAGCGGCGTCATAACGAGGTCCTTTGTTTTGTGCTGCGCCAGACCTAGCGCGCGCCACACCCCATGACCAGATAGCAGTTTTCCCTCCGACACCAATCCGCTAGTGTGCCCGAACGGAACTTCGGCTGCCTCGGGGGACGCGCGTTGGCGAAATTCGACAGATACATGCTGTCGCAACTGTTGTTGTTTTTTGGCTTCTTTTCACTTGTCCTCGTGGCGGTGTTTTGGGTCAGTCGTTCCGTCAACTTATTCGACAAATTAATTGGCGATGGGCAATCTGTGCTTGTATTTGCAGAGTTTTCCGCTCTGGGATTGCCGCGTATTGTGCATATGGTCACCCCGCTCGCGGCTTTCGCCTCGACGGTCTATGTCACCAATCGACTGACCACCGAGTCCGAAATCACGGTCATGCAAGCGATAGGCTCAAGCCCTTGGCGGTTGGCGCGACCGGTCTTAATCTTCAGCTTCTTTGTCGGCCTAATGTCCGCCGTTTTGACCCATTTTCTCGTTCCGGCCTCAATTGAACAATTGAACATACGAGAAAGGGAAATTGACCGAGACATCACGGCTCGCCTGCTGACGGAAGGAGAATTTCTGCACCCAGCAACCGGCGTGACCATCTACATGCGGAAAATCGAGGAAGATGGTGTTTTAAGGGATGTGTTTGTGTCCAACCGTCGCAACCCAGACGCACGCCTCATTTACACGGCGGATCGCGCCTACCTTGTGAAGCGATCCGATACCACATCATTGATTATGGTTGATGGCTTGGCGCAGCGCTATGCCCCGGAAACGGGACGACTTTCGACAACCACGTTTGATGATTACTCTCAGGATATCAGTGGCTTGTTTGACGCACCTTCGAACGCTGCGCGCGAAGTGCGCGCCTTGGCGACCTACGAATACCTACAAGACTGGACAAAAATTGTCGCATTTACGGGGCAAAGTCTGGGTGCGGTTGCCGAGGAGTTCCACGCGCGGTTTTCGCAGCCCTTGTTCGCGATGAGCACGGCGCTCTTCGGGTTTGCTGTTTTGATGAGCAGCGGCTTCACCCGACTAAGCACATGGCGCGAAGTCTTGATAGCCTTTTCGATCCTTTTGATGCTCGACAGCCTACGCGCAGCACTGGCCGATCCAATTCGAAACAACGCCGCTTTGTGGCCATTGAGCTATCTGCCTGCGTTGGTGGCTTTTTTGCTGGTCTTCATGTTTTTACTGTACACGGCACGTCCTAAGCGACGCGCGAAAGAGGTGCCTGTATGATCTTGCACACCTATTTCGCACGCAGATTTATGACCATCATTTTGGCGCTGTCGGCGATTTTGTATGCGCTCTCTGCTGTCGTGGATATGGTCGACCTTCTGCGCGACTACTCCGGCTACGACGACGTCGGTTTCCCGCAAATCCTTCAGTTGATGGCGCTAAAGTCACCGTCGACCATTGATCAGATCTTACCGCTGATCTTGTTGTTGACGACGATTGTTCTGTTTCTGAACTTGGCGCGGAGTTCAGAAATGGTCGTCACACGCGCTGCCGGGCGATCGGCGGTCCGGGCACTAGTTGCGCCTGTGGTCTGTGCGCTCCTGATCGGTCTTTTTGCCGTGACGATACTCGGGCCGCTGGTCGCGGCCTTCAGCAATCGATTTGCCGACCTGTCGGAAAGCTACCGCGCAGGCGGTGCTGCGGTTCTGTCCGTGTCGGGCGAGGGCCTATGGCTGCGTCAAGGCGACGATATCAGCCAAAGCGTCATTCGAGCCTCTCGATCCAACGCCGACGCCTCGGTTCTCTACGATGTGACTTTTGTCACCTATTCCGGCCCGGGGAGCCCGGATCGGCGGATCGAGGCCTTTAGCGCGGCCCTTGCCGATGGGGAGTGGGTTTTGCGGCGCGCAAAACAGTGGCCAGTGATCGAAGGTCAAAATGCCGAAGCCAACGCAACCCTGCATGACACGCTGAGTGTGCCCTCAACGCTGACGCTGGACCGGATCCGAGAAAGTCTTGGGACGTCTTCGGGGATATCCATATGGGACATGCCGCGCTTTGTCGCCCAGTTAGAGCAAGCGGGTTTCTCCGCACGGCGGCACAGGGTTTGGTTTCAAGAGGAACTGTCCCGCCCATTGTTTCTTGTCGCCATGGTGCTCGTCGGTGCTGCCTTCACAATGCGACATACGCGGTTGGGTGGTACGGGTATTGCGGTTGTTTCCGCGGTCTTGTTAGGGTTTGTGTTGTATTTCGCGCGCAGTTTTGCCGTTATCTTGGGCGAAAATGGGCAGCTTGGTGTGCCACTTGCGACGTGGGCAGTTCCCATCGCGGCCAACATGCTCGCCTTGGGTTTAATTCTGCGTGCGGAGGACGGATGATCCTCCGCATTGCACTCTTGATCATGTCGTTCATTGGCCTGTCGTCTGCGGTAGCCGCCCAAGACGTTCAGCCACAAACGACTTTGATCGCCGACGCTGTGGAAGTCACAACAAGCAACGTTTTGATCGCGCGCGGTAATGTCGAAGTCTTTCGAGGCACGCAGCGACTAACGGCGACCTCGATCACCTATGACCCGTCGACCGAGCAACTCACACTCGAGGGCCCACTCAAGCTCCAAGACGGGCCTGACACCACGATTGTCGCCGATGGCGGTGTGTTAGACTTCGCGCTGCGCGACGGCATTTTGGAAACCGCACGCCTTGTGCTGAACAAACACCTGCAACTGTCTGCTGTGCAACTCAATCGGACTGGGGATCGCTATACGCAGCTTTACAAAACGACAGCCAGCTCATGCCGGATTTGCGGTGATGACAGTCCGCCGTTGTGGCAAATCCGGGCCAAGCGGGTCATTCACGACACCGAAGCGCAACAACTTTACTTTGACAATGCGCAGTTGCGCGTTTTGGGTGTCCCGGTCCTGTTTGTGCCGCGACTACGTTTGCCCGACCCGACTTTGGATCGAGCAACAGGGTTTCTCATTCCGCGCATTCAAAGCAACAGCTTGCTGGGCACAGGGCTGAAACTTCCATATTTTATCCGGATCGGCGATCACAAGGACCTGACACTTACGCCATATGTATCGCCCGAAACGAACACATTGGAATTCCGCTATCGGCAAGCCTTCCGGACCGGTCGGATTGAATTCAATGGCGCGATGTCAAACGACACATTGGAGCCTGACGAAAACAGGTTCTACTTATTCGGTGCGGGCTCATTTGGCCTGGGCCGCGGGTATGTTTTGACGTTCGACATCGAAGCGACTTCGGACGACAGCTATCTCACGCAATACGGTTATTCCACAAAAGACCGCCTCGACAGCGAGATCGCCGTCTCACGGACCGAACGAAACCGATACTTCGGCGGAGGTCTGATCCTTTACGACAGTCTGCGCAGCGGCGAGGTGCAGGCGTTTCTGCCCACTGTGGTCACGGATGTAACCTATGAACAACGGTACTTCCCGGCCTCCTTGGGCGGCGAGATACGCACATCGCTCTCTGCGCATACCCATTGGCGCAGCTCAGACAGCACGACCTCTGGGGAAGGTCGCGATGTAAGTCGCATACAAGGCGACGCGCATTGGCTCAAAACGGCCCATTTGGGCAGCGGGCTACTCTTGGACACCAAGCTCGGTTTTGCATTCGAACTGTTTGACACACAGCAAGACGATGTCTTCGAAGGCCAAGAAGCGCGTGCGCTACCCCAAGCCGCGATCGCGCTGCGCTACCCGCTTACAAAGACCAATGCACGCGGCGTGCGCCACTTTGTGGAGCCCACGATGCAGGTAACATGGACCGGCGGAAATCCTCTGAATCTGGCCAACGACGAAAGCACGCGTGTCGATTTTGACGAAGGAAATTTGTTTGCTTTATCCCGTTTTCCAGAAGTTGACCGGCGCGAGCACGGAGCGGTTTTCGCAACCGGGGTGCACTGGGCTCGGTTTGATCCGGCGGGATGGGAAAGTTCTTTGACCATCGGCAAACTCTACCGAGAAGAAGTACAAGACGACTTTTCTGTCACGTCAGGATTGGACGGGAGCAACTCTGACACATTGGTTGCCGGTCAGATCAAAAGCCAAGGCGGCTGGGCCATTTCAGGTCGGGGCGTCTTTGATGAGGCTTTCAACTTTTCCAAGGCCGAAATTCGCGGGGATTGGTTTGGGCCTAACGGCAGCTTGGGCGGCAGCTATTTGTGGCTTGTGGACGATGAAACAGAGAACCGCAGCACAGCAATTTCGGAAATCACACTTGTCGGAGCCCGCCGCGTTCACCGTCATTGGACCTTGTCGGGCAGCTGGGCTTACGACTTGGAAGATGATCGAACGCCGAACATTGGCCTTGGCCTCGGCTATCAAAATGAGTGTGTACGGGCAAATTTGTCACTTAGCACCGTGTTTAGCACATCATCTAGTGTTGAGCCTGTGACCAATTTCGGCTTTACCATCGAACTATTGGGCTTTGGCGCCCAGACCCGAGATGAGAGTTACAATAGAACATGCACATCCACCGCGTCTTAACCCCGATCTTTGCTCTGATGGCCGTCTGCATTTGGATGCCGGCCGCGGCGCAAAACCCATTTGCGCCCGTCTTGCAGGTAAATGAAGACATCATCACAGGATTTGAAGTTGAGCAACGTCAACGATTTCTGCGCGTTGTCTCGCCCGCAAACTCTGGTCTGCAGCGCGCGCGCGATGAGCTGATCGAAGACCGCTTGCGGGCCCAAGCCGTGCGTCAGTTCGGTATCAACGTAACCGAACAAGACGTCATCGACGGGATGGAAGAGTTTGCCGCGCGCGCCAACCTGAGCCGTGAAGAGTTCGTTCGGGCCTTAGCCCAGCGAGGCGTTGCGCCTGAGACGTTCCAAAGCTTCGTAGCGGTTGGATTGGCGTGGCGCGAGTTGGTTCGTGGCCTTTTTGGCGCGCGTGTCGATGTCTCAGAGGCAGATATTGACCGGGCCTTGGCGGCAACAACGTCGGGCAGCGGCGTGCGTGTTCTTTTGTCGGAGATCATCATTCCAGTTCAGCCTGGGCAGCAGGAAGCCGTAGAAAATCTCGCAGAGCGGATTGCGCAGTCGACATCTATCTCCGAATTTTCGAGCTTTGCCCGTCAATACTCGGCCACAGCCACGCGTGGCCGCGGGGGGCGATTGAATTGGTCCGCGCTTACCGACCTTCCCCCTGTTCTTCGGCCTTTGATCTTGGCCTTGGCGCCTGGAGAAATCACATCGCCCCTACCGATTCCGAATGCAGTGGCACTTTTTCAGTTGCGCGCGATTGAAGAGACCGGTGCGCCGCAACGCGAGTACGCCGCAATCGAGTATGCGCAATACTTCATCCCAGGCGGTCGGACCGACGCGGCATTGCTTCAAGCCAACAAGATCCGTGAAGACATTGATGTTTGCGATGACCTTTATGGTGTGGCCTTCGGGCAGCCTGAAGAGGTTCTTGTGCGCGAAACCAAAGCGCCTGGCGATATCCCACAAGATATCGCGATCGAACTTGCCAAGCTCGACAAAAACGAAGTGTCAACAGCCCTTGTCAGCGGAGATGGCCAGTCATTGGTCTTTTTGATGATGTGTGGACGCACGCCTGCTTTGGACACGGAAGTGTCGCGCGACGACATCGCTGTTCAGTTGCGCGCCGAGCGGCTTGAGCAGTTGGCGGACAGCTACTTAGAAGAGTTGCGCGCCGACGCGCGGATCCGCGAAAAATGACCCGAGGTCCGGTGGCTGTTACCTGCGGCGATCCTGCAGGTATCGGCCCAGAAATCGCCGTTGCGGCGTGGTCTGCGCTCAAAAATGACGTACCGATGATCTGGCTTGGGGACCCGACCCATTTGCCACCTGGCACACCAAGCCGCATTTTGACGACCAGCGAAAACAGGTCACCTGACCCATCGCATTTCTGTGTGCTCCCGATCCCCTTTGACGCGCCGGCGCACCCAGGAGCACCGACTCTGTCCAATGCAACCGGAATAATAAGGGCGATTGAAACGGCGGCGGCCTTGGCCTTGCAAGGCGATGTCAGCGCGATCTGCACTGCGCCTATCAATAAAAAAGTTCTCAAAGATGGCGCTGCGTTTGCGTTTCCAGGCCACACAGAGTTCTTGGCCCATCTGGGCGGCGGTGTCGATGTGGTCATGATGCTAGCCTCTGAAGAGTTGCGCGTCGTTCCAGTGACGATCCACATCGCTTTGTCTGAGGTGCCAAGCCATCTCACACCTGCGCGCGTGCGGCGCGCAGTGGAGATCACCGCAGATGGGCTGCGGCGCGATTTCGGCATCGATACCCCGCGTCTTGCTGTAGCTGGCCTCAATCCGCATGCGGGCGAAGGCGGCGCGATGGGCCACGAAGAGGTCACGTGGCTCAACGATCTGGTGACCGATCTGGCCGAGGGCGGATTGGACATTCGTGGCCCACTTTCAGCTGACACGCTCTTTCACGCTGCAGCACGCGCCCAATACGACGCGGCCATTTGCATGTATCACGACCAGGCTCTGATCCCGATCAAGACCCTTGATTTCGACCGCGGAGTGAACGTGACGCTGGGTTTGCCCTTTATCCGCACATCCCCGGATCACGGGACGGCCTATGACATCGCCGGAAAGGGCGTCGCCAACCCCACTTCGATGATTGAGGCGATCCGCATGGCCGACCGTATGGCGCGTGCGCGGTGAGCCAGATCGACGACCTCCCGCCGTTGCGCACCGTTATTGCCACGCATGGGTTAAGCGCGAAGAAGGCCCTAGGGCAGAACTTTTTGTTGGATCTGAATCTGACGGCGAAGATTGCACGGTTGGGCGGTGATCTCAGCGCGCGAGATGTTCTGGAGATCGGTCCCGGACCTGGCGGTCTCACGCGCGGTCTCTTGGCGGAAGGCGCGCGCCATGTGTTGGTCATTGAAAAGGATCCCCGCTGTGTGCCTGCGCTGGAGGAGATCGCCGCCGCCTATCCAGGGCGTGTGACGCTTTTGCAGGGCGATGCGCTCCAGATCAATCCGCTGGAACATTTGCAGGCCCCGATCTCCATCGCGTCCAACTTGCCCTACAATGTCGGCACAGAACTTCTGGTTCGTTGGCTTACGCCGCAGGACTGGCCTCCGTTCTGGGAGAGCTTGACGCTGATGTTCCAACGTGAGGTGGCCGAGCGGATCGTGGCCGCCCCTGGATCGAAGGCCTATGGGCGCCTCTCACTGCTGGCCCAATGGCGCACGGATGCGCGTATCGCGATGACGCTACCACCCGAGGCCTTCACCCCTCCGCCAAAAGTCAGCTCTGCCGTAGTGCATCTCACAGCGTTGCCGACGCCGCGCTACCCTGCCCCGGCCAAATTGCTTGAGCGCGTGATCGCAACGGCCTTCAATCAACGGCGCAAAATGCTACGTGCAGCCCTCAAACCCCTCAGCACGGACATAGAGGCGCATCTGTCCAGCGTCGGCATTCCACCAACGGACCGCGCAGAAACGGTCCCGCTTGAGGCGTTTTGCGCGCTCGCCCGTAGCCTCGATCAGGCCTGATCCAGAAACGCGCGCGCTTTGTCCCGCATCCGAAGTAAAGAGACTTCCTGCGTCTTCGCTTCAACTTCATGAAGCGGCACCCAAGCCAGGTCATGACTTTCATCTGACACGGCGACGTCACCGGCTTCGGCCTGAAACAGAAACCGAACATCGTAATGCAGATGCGCGGGGTCAGACTTATGCGCGGGAATGCGATGAATATCTACGTCGAGCACAGTCGATTGCAGACGGTTGATCCGCGACAAGCCACTTTCCTCATAGGCTTCCTTGAGAGCCACAAAGCCTGCATCAGCAATACCATCGCAGTGGCCGCCCAATTGGATCCACATGTCGAGCTTGCGATGATGCGTCAAAAGGACCGAAGACTGATCAGGAGACAGGACAAAGGCCGAAGCCGTAACATGTCCACCTATTGCTGGATCACGCTCAAACGCGCGCGGCTCATCCGAGACAAACGCAGCCAGCCTTTGCCACAATTCGTGATCTTGATCCGTTGTTGGTGTGTAAACGCCGATGCCTGCCAAACTGACAAGCTTCACTCCGCCGCCTCGGGTGCGTCTCCGGACGGGGCGGCCTCAGCGGCAGCAGCGTCTTCGCCACTTGGCGCGTCGGCCTCAACCGGTGCGGGGGCGGCCTTTGGCTTTCGCGTGCGCGTCCGCTTAGGTTTCGGCTTATCTTCCGGCGTTTCAACCAAGTCGGACGACGCCGTCTCGACAGGTGGCACGATGTCTGGCTGGTCTCCTGCACCAGGGTCGTCGGAAGCGACCGGCGCTGGAGCGGCTGCATCACGTTCGTTCTGCTCAGCTCTGGCGCGATCACGCTCGGCTTGGCGTTCCCGGTTCTGACGCTCTTGCTCTTCCCGGCGGCTGTCAATTTCGCGCTGCGCTTCACTCAGCAGACGCAGGTAATGTTCGGCATGCTGCTGAAAATTCTCCGCGGCAACACGATCATTCGACAGTTGCGCATCCCGCGCCAACTGATTGTATTTGTCGATAATCTGTTGCGGTGTGCCGCGCACTTTGCCCTCGGGACCCGAGCTATCGAAGACGCGATTAATGACGTTACCGCCGGAAGGACGGTTGTTACGGTTCTTATTCCGAGACCGGGAGCGAGAAGATTTCATTCAGACAAACGAGCCTTACGTGTCATTTTCCTGACCGGGATGCGGTATGCATCGTTAACTTGGTCAGCGTTTTCGGCTTAACATCCAGGCGCTGCCGCACAGGCTGCGCGCTGGGATGTGCATTCATAAGCACTCCAACGCGACAGGGGCAAGGCCAAACTCTGACTTTTTTGGACATTCGCCGTAGAATTTGCGGATTTCATGAACAAAGGGTCAAAGCCGGGCAGCGATCACGCGATCACGGTCATCCAGATCTTGAATCACTGTCGCACCAGAAAACCCAGCACGACCCACAAACGCCAAGACGGCGTCCGCCTGTCGCCAGCCGATCTCAAGCAAGAGCCGCCCACCTTTCGGAAGATACGCGGGTGCCTCCGCAATGATCTGGCGGTAGGCTTGCAAGCCATCGGACCCATCCGTCAGCGCCATGTGTGGTTCGTGCTGCGCGACTTCCGGAGCCACCTCGTGCATTTCATCCACGCTAAGATACGGCGGATTAGCGACGATCAAGTCAAACTGTCCATCTACATTTGCGAACCAATCTGAATGTTCCACATGCGTGCGCGCCGCAACTCCATGCAAGTGCGCATTCGCACTCGCTTGCAAGCAAGCAGGTTCGCTCAAATCCACGCCGATACCGACGGCTGTCGGCCGCTCTGCCAATAGCGTGACCAAGATGCAACCTGAGCCTGTTCCCAAATCCAGCACCGTCGCAAAAGGTTCCGCGAGAGCCGCTTCGATCAGCGTCTCTGTTTCAGGTCGAGGATCAAGAACGTCACGTGACACCTTGAATTTACGTCCATAAAATGCGCGTTCACCAATCAGCTGAGAAACAGGAACCCGGATCGCACGCAGCGAAATGAGGGTGTCAAACCGCTCCTCGATATCGGGCTCCAAGTCCTCCGGCGCGATCAATGTGACCCGCGCCGCATCCACCCGCGCGGCATGGGCTAGCAGCATGCGCG
>CAWUIP010000081.1:0-16217 GCA_963922415.1 uncultured Aliishimia sp.
CGGCCTGTGCGGCCATTGACCACAAACCGGTAGGTTTTGCCGCGATATTTATAGGCGGCGAGCCACACGGGCAGCAGGATGTGTTTGAAGGTGACGTCGCTGACGCGGGTGTCGAGATCGGTGATTTTTTGGCGGTCGCCTCCGATGTCGAATTTCACATCGCGCTCGATCACGCGGGCCATCAGGCTGCGCGCCTCGTCAAAGCCATCGGCCAGTTCCACCGCGTATCCTTCGGCGCGGAAGCCCGCCAGAAACTCAGGCGTGTAGGGTTCAAGCGCGCTGAGATCCCAAGGTTCCAGCGCGTCGGTATAGCTTTTGGGCAGGCTTTTGGAGGCGAGGACAAGCACGTCGTCAAAGAACCGCGCCACTTTGCCGGAAACGGAGCGCCAGCGCACTTTTGCGACCTGCACCTTTTGGCGTTTGCCGTCGCGCATCATGGTGCGGGTTTCGTAGTAAACTGTGCCGCGTTGGCCGCGATAGCGCGTCTGGGTGTCGGCGTCGAAGGTCCAGTAGGGCACATAGATGCCCTGCATGGCGCGGCCTTTGCGGGCATATTCTTGCAGCCCGTTGGGAGCAAACCACAACCCGCCCAGCCAGTCTGTCATCTCGTGGCGCGCTTGGCGTTCGTCCAGCGCGAAGGGGAGCACGGCTTTGGGCTTGATGTGCCGATGTGCGCCGGTGTCGGTGACAACGGGCGTCGCGCAGAACGGGCATTCGGCGGCGTGGATCGTTGCGTCAAACTCGACCTGCGCGCCGCAATTGGGGCAGGAGGAGACGCGCGTCTCTTCCATTTCCGCTTGCGGCAGTTGCGCATTCAGCGCGGTGCGGAGGTCCAATTCACGAATTGGGTCGAACCCGCGCGTCGCGCCTTCGACCGCTTGCGTGTTGCCGCAGTGGTCGCAGTGCATTTCGTTGGCGCCGGGGTCAAAGCGCATGTCTGCGCCGCAATTGTCGCAGGGAAACCGGTGTTCAGCCAGCGGCGCGGGCGGTGGGCTTACCATCAGGTCACGGGCCCCGCTCTAGTATTCATAACCGGCATATTCATTCGGCGAGTCGACGCGTGTCTCGTCGCCCAAAAAGCGTGCCCAAACGCCGCCTGGGCGCCAGATGCCCTCAATCAGGGCAGCCGCCTCGGCCGTGTCGCCGCCGCGCCCTTCTTGGGCATAGCGCATCATAAAGGCGGAGACACGCGCGTTGTAGATGCAGTGGACGTGGACCTGGGTGTCATCAGGAAGCGCCTCGAAGGCGGCGACAAAGGCGGCATAATCGTCATCTGTTGGCGCGTCGAAGTCGACGGGGATGTAATCATAGCCAAGCCCCAGCGCCGCGAGGCATCCGGGCTCGTCCTCCAGGGCGCCTTTGTTGTCATAGGGGCCCAAGTTGATCACATGCACGACGCCAGCAGCCTTGAGGGCGGCAAACTGCGGCTCCGTCGGTTGTCCCGAGAGGGTAACGCGACCGTCCCAGCGCCGTAAATTCAGGATGTCAGAAAGATCATCGTTCATCGCGTGGCCTGCCTAGACGCCCGGTGGGGGCGGTGGGGGCAGAATGGTGAAAAGCTGCGCCAGCTCGGCAACATCTTCGGCCTTCTGCCAGCCGTCTTGGCCAGGTGTCCACACATAGGTGTCGCGGGTCACGTCGCCTTCGCCTGCCATCCGCCCCAGCGCCGCTTTGGAGTAGGGGCCATGGGTCTTGCCGCCTTCTGCGACGTGCCAGACATGCTCAATTGGGGGCGGCGGCGGTGCGATGGCGGCAGGCTGTGGCGCTGCCTGGACTTGCGCGGGGGCGGCCCCCCAGGGGCCCGACTGCGCGGTCTGCTGAGCGATCTGCATACCCAATCCGGCGCCCATGCCCGCTTGGATCGCGGCAGCCGCCCCGCCGTCGCGGGAGAGCGACTCGGCGGCTTGGAACTGCATGTATTCGCCCAGATTTCCAATCACGCCCATGGAAGAGCGCTTGTCCATCACCTCTTCCACCGCTGGCGGCAGCGAGATGTTTTCGATGTAAAGTTCGGGGATGAGCAGCCCGTATTCCGCCAAGCGCGGCGCGATTTCGCGGGCCACCAACTGGCCCAACTCGCGGGTGTTGGCCGCCATGTCCATCACCGGGATGCCAGACCGGGCCAGCGTGCGCGAAAACTCCTGCACGATGATGTTGCGGATCTGATAGCTGATCTCGTCCATGGTGAATTCGCCATCGGTGCCCACGATCTCGACCAAGAAGCGCGCAGGATCTGCGACCTTGACCGAATAGGTGCCAAAGGCGCGCAGCCGCACCGGGCCAAATTCGGGATCGCGGCAGATGATCGGGTTCTTGGTGCCCCATTTCAGATCGTTCGACCGGGTGGTGTTGACGAAGTAAACCTCGGACTTGAACGGGCTTTTGAACCCGTGATCCCAGTGCTGGAGTGTCGTCATCACCGGCATGTTGTTGGTTTCGAGCATGTAAAGACCCGGCGCGAACACATCCGCCAGTTGCCCTTCATGCACAAACACGGCGGCTTGGCCCTCGCGCACGGTCAGCTCCGCCCCGTATTTGATCTCGTGCCCTTCGCGTTCGAACCGCCAGACCATCGTGTCGCGCGTGTCGTCGACCCAGTGGATGACGTCGATAAACTCGCCGGTCAGAAAATCGAAAATACCCATGGCCGCACTCCCTGGCTCGCATCGTGTTTCCACGCCCCATATGGGAAGAGGTGGTATCAAATTCACGGGGAACCTGCCAGTGCAATGCCCCTCAGAAATGCAGCGGTGTGCACCGCCCTCCGCCAGAAGGGCGGGGTAGCCGGCTAGGTTCCGCGCACTTCGGAAATCGTGGTTTCGCCAAGGCGGTCGATCAGGCTTTGTTCGATCTCCGCCATGACGCTTGAAATGCGCCGGTGGAGCGCGTGCTCGACCGAACAGGAGGGCGCATGATCGCCCGTATCTGTCGTAATGAGGCTTTCATCAAGCGCCAGATAAACATCCGCCAGCGAGATACTCTCTGGCGCGCGCGCCAGCCGCCATCCGCCTGCATACCCTTTTTCCGAGGTCAAAAGCCCCGCCTCGCGCAACCGTCCCAGGACACGCCGGACAACCACCGGGTTTGTTCCGGCATGTGCGGCAATGTCGGCCGATGTGCGCACGCGATCTGGCTCCCCGGCCATATGGCTGAGGGTGTGCAGTGCAAGTGATAGGCGACTGTTCCGCTTCATCCGCGATTTCTTTCCAAACTCCGTTCAAACGTAACTATTGCTGTTGCATTCATCTCGCAACAGAATAAGTTGCGTGACCTAAGCAGCAGCCCATGGAGCCACATATGTCAGATACGCGCCTTCCCGTCACGGTCCTTTCCGGTTTTCTGGGCGCTGGCAAGACCACGCTTTTGAACCGGGTTTTGAACAACCGCGAAGGCCGGCGCGTTGCCGTCATCGTGAATGATATGTCCGAGGTCAACATTGATGCGGATCTGGTGCGCGCGGACACTGAGTTGAGCCGCACAGATGAAACCTTGGTTGAGATGTCCAATGGCTGCATTTGCTGCACGTTGCGCGATGACCTGCTGGACGAAGTGCGTAAGCTCGCAGGCGAGGGGCGATTTGATTACCTGCTGATCGAATCCACCGGGATTTCAGAGCCGCTGCCTGTCGCCGCGACCTTCGACTTCCGTGATGAGTTCGGTGACAGTCTGTCGGACGTTGCGCGACTTGACACGATGGTGACGGTTGTCGACGCTGTGAACCTGCTCAACGACTACTCTTCGCATGACTTCCTCAGAGATCGCGGCGAGACGATGGGCGAGGAGGATGAGCGCACGCTTGTGCATCTTCTGACCGACCAGATCGAATTTGCCGATGTGGTCATTCTCAACAAGGTTGCGGATGCGGGGCCTGAAAAGGTCGACGCGGCGCGCAAGATCATCCGCAGCCTGAACGCGGATGCCGAGATCATCGAGACGAACCAGTCGTCGGTTGCGGCTGAGAAGATCCTGGACACGGGGCTGTTCGATTTTGAGGCCGCGCATGAGCATCCGATGTGGGCCAAAGAGCTTTACGGCTTTGCCGACCACGTGCCAGAGACCGAGGAATACGGTGTGGCCTCATACGTTTACCGCGCGCGGCTGCCCTTCGTGCCCCAGAAGATCCTCGAGGTGCTGAATGGCGACCTGCCTGGCGTGATCCGCGCCAAAGGGCATTTTTGGATTTCAACGCGCCCCGATTGGGTGGCGGAGTTTTCGCTGGCGGGGGCGCTGTCGAGTGTGCAGCCGCTGGGCACGTGGTGGGCTGCAGTTCCAGAAGAGCGGCGCCCGACCCATGACAGTGCGCAAGCCTACCTACGCGCACATTGGGTGGAGCCGTGGGGCGATCGCCGCCAAGAGATCGTCTTTATTGGGGCGGGGATCGATTGGGCCGCGCTGAAGGCGCGCCTGGATACCTGTCTGGTGCCGGCAGTTGCGGCTGCATCGCCCAACGATTTGCCAGATTATCCTGACCCGTTCCCAATCTGGCGCCGGGCCGAGGACGCGGCGTGAATTTCATCCGCAAGACGGTAAAAGACGCCGCGATTGGCGTCGCCTTGGCAGACGCGCCGGAAGCGCTCAGTGCGTTTTTGAAACCGGGCTGTGCCGCGGCGATTTGGCGACGTCAGACCGCGCCGAAAATCCAGGCTTGGTTGGACCGTTTGGACCCAGATCTGCTGCCGCGTGGGCGCGTGATGTTGCGTCCCAATGCGGTTGCGGAAACGGTCGGCCACCTTTGCGATATGTCGGGCTTGCCTGCGGGGGACGCGCGCGCCTGGCTAGAGGCGGATATCACATCCCTGGCGGACATGTTCGCAACGCTGATGTCGGCGGACTATCTGCGGCTGCGTCTTGATGTGGTGACCGGCAATGCCTGCCGCAAGTTCCACATAGATGCGATCACGGCGCGCCTTGTGTGCACCTATCGCGGCACTGGCACCCAATACGGCATTTCGACCGATGGAGACGACCCCAAGCGTGTCTTCACTGTGCAAACTGGTGCGCCGATCCTGCTGCGGGGGACCGAATGGCCAACGCAGCCTGCATCGGGGTTGTTGCACCGGTCGCCGCCCATCGAAGGGACCGGGGAAACGCGTCTTCTGCTTGTTCTGGATCCGGTGTTTGAGCCGGAGAACGAGCCGGACTTTTCGCACACTTATATTCACTAAGGTTGAGGATCTTGCCATGAAAACCCGTGCCGCGATTGCCTGGGGCCCAAACCAACCCTTGGAGATCGAAGAGATTGATCTTGAAGGGCCCAAAGACGGAGAAGTTCTGGTCCGGATCGTGACAACGAGCCTGTGCCACACAGACGTGTTCACGCTGTCGGGCGAAGATCCAGAGGGTCTGTTCCCTTGCATCCTGGGCCACGAGGGCTGCGGTATTGTCGAGGAGGTCGGCAAGGGCGTCACATCTGTGAAGCCAGGCGATCACGTGATCCCGCTTTATGTGCCCGAAGATCCAGACTGTCCCTACATCAAGTCCGGCAAGACCAATCTGTGCCAGACAATCCGGGCCACGCAAGGCGCAGGATTGATGCCGGATGGCACCTCGCGCTTTTCCTATAAGGGCAAGCAGATCCTGCACTATATGGGCACCAGCACGTTCAGCGAATACACGGTTCTGCCTGAGATTTCGGTGGCCAAGATTTCCAAGGATGCGCCTTTGTCCAAGGCCTCTGTGATGGGCTGCGCGGTGCCCACGGGCATCGGTGCGGTGCGCAACACCGCCAAGGTCGAGGCGGGTGCAACGGTCGCGGTCTTTGGGCTGGGCGCAGTTGGCATGGCCGTGATCCAAGGCGCGGTTCTGAAAGGCGCCTCGCGCATTATCGGGATCGACGTCAATCCCAACAAGTTCCCGTTGGCCATGTCCCTGGGTGCCACGGAATGCGTCAATCCAAAGGATCACGCGGCACCCATCCATGAAGTCCTGGTCGAGATGACAAATGGCGGTCTGGATTACACGTTCGAAGCGGTCGGTAATGTGGACCTGATGCGCTCGGCGCTGGAGGCGTGCCACAAGGGCTGGGGCGAGTGCACCGTGATCGGTGTTGCGGGCGCGGGGCAAGAGATCTCGACCCGCCCATTCCAGCTTGTGACCGGGCGCGTGTGGCGCGGCACAGCCTTTGGCGGCGTGCTGGGACGCAGCCAGTTGCCAGGCATGGTGGATGAATGGATGCGCGGTGATTTCAGCGTTGATCCCTACATCACGCATCATATGAACCACGAGCAGATCAACACGGCGTTTGACCTGCTGAAAGCGGGCGAGTCGATCCGGTCGGTCATCCACTTCCAGCCAGATCAAACGATGACTGTGAATTCGCTGCCGGGTCAGATCGTGCCGGTCTAAGCGCCGATGGTTGCACGCAATCTAGGAGACAACACGATGCGCCGGAAACGGCGCGCGGGCGACCCCATGGCGGCGTTTGATGGGCTGCCTGCGCCGCTGCGGCAGTGGCTTTCGCAGGCGGCGTTGCCCTGGTCGCCCGCCTCGGCCCGCCGGATCTGGGTGAAATGCCGCAAGAAGGGTCTCAACAGCGACGAAACCCTGGATGTGCTAGCGCGCGCCGAGGCGCGGTCGCTGGCGCGCGACAGATACGCAACGCTGCCCGGTCCAACCGCCGAGATCTGAGGGCCCAGTCCCCGGTCGTTCTGTGCTTAGCCCGCGTGACACGCTGCGTCATAGATCGACACGTCGGTACTTCAGTTCTAGCCTATGCAGAAAGCCGGATCTGGGAGGAGGCCGACAAGATGATGGATGGGATGATAGGGCTTGCGCGCGGCGCGTGGCTTGGTGAAGACGAACACCGCGTTCGGCCCAGCCATGTCAGATAGCTTTGACTATGTGATTGTGGGGGCCGGGTCTGCAGGCTGCGCCTTGGCTCACCGGCTGTCGGAAGATCCCAACACAACTGTGTGCCTGATCGAGGCGGGCGGCCAGGCCAATGGCCTGTTGACCCGGGTGCCTTTGGCCGCAGTGGCGACAATGCCTGCGCATCTTGGGATCAAACTGCAGAATTGGGCGTTCGAAACGGTGCCCCAGCCGGGCTTGAATGGCCGCAGAGGGTATCAGCCGCGCGGCAAGGGCTTGGGCGGGTCGTCGATCTTGAATGCGATGATTTACATGCGCGGCCATCCCAAGGATTACGACGGCTGGCGCGATGCGGGTTGTGACGGCTGGGGATACGCGGACGTTCTGCCGTACTTTCAGAAGGCGGAGGATTTCGCGGGGGGCGCGTCAGAGCACCATGGGGCCGGGGGCCCGTTGCAGGTCACGGGCTTGGCCGATCCGCACGCTATATCGCAGGACTTTGTGGCGTCAGGCCAGATGTTGCAGCTGCCACATAACGCGGATTTCAACGCGGGCGACCCTTATGGCGTTGGGCACTTTCACGTCACGCAGTTTCATGACCACCGGCGGGGTGAGCGGTGCTCGGCTGCGGCGGCCTATCTGGACCCGATCCGATCGCGGCAGAACCTGAAAATCCTGACAAAGGCCCAGGTCTGCAAGGTCTTAATCGAGGATCAGCGCGCGACCGGCGTTGAGATTGCCAAAGGGCGCGACCGCGAAGCGATCTTGGCCCGGCGCGAAGTGATCCTGTGCGCGGGCGCGTTCCAATCGCCTCAGCTTTTGATGTTGTCGGGGATTGGGCCTGGGGCGGACCTGGCGCGACACGGGCTGCCTGTGGTGGCAGACCTGCCTGCTGTTGGCCAGAACCTGCAGGACCATCTGGACGCAATCCTAAGCTACAGCGTGAACACCACCGAGGTGATCGGCATCGGGGCCAGCGGCGCTTGGCGGCTTCTGAAAGGCGCGCTGCAATGGGCGCGCGATGGGCGCGGTCCGATGGGTACAAACTTTGCCGAAGCCGGCGCGTTCTTTTCGACCGGGCCAGATGGCGTGGAATGGCCGGACACCCAGCTGCATTTCGTGGTCGCCCGGGTCGAGGATCATGCGCGCAAGATCAGTTGGGGCTATGCCGTGTCGTGTCACGCCTGTGTGCTGCGGCCCAAAAGCCGGGGCTCGGTCTCGTTGACCTCGCCCGATCCCACAGCGGCGCCGTCGATTGACCCCAACTTCCTGGCCGAAGAGGACGATCTGCGCGCGTTGATGCTGGGGACGCGCAAAGCGCATCAAATCATGACGCAAGCGCCGATGAAGGACCGGATTACAAAGTCGCTCACCATCACGGGGCAGGAGAGCGATGCGGAACTTGAAACGATCCTGCGCAACTCCGCCGACACGATCTATCACCCGGTTGGGACCTGCCGCATGGGCGGGGATGCGGGGTCCGTTCTGGATCCGCAGTTGCGCGTGCGCGGGGTTGATGGGCTGCGCGTCGCAGATGCATCCGTGATGCCCACCATCGTAAGCGGCAACACCAATGCGCCCGCAATCATGATCGGCGAAAAAGCCGCTGATCTCATCCGTCTTGGCTGAGGCCTGTTGCCAGGTGCGCCGCGCAGTTTGCATCTCGTCCCGACTTGGCTTTCGAACGTGGCAGTCCGTAGGCGGCGCTAGCCAACCCTGCCACCCCCAACAGACCAGCGGCACGTCACATCAGGCATGGGCCGATTTCCAAGACCTCAGCAAACACTTGCGATGTCGTGCGGCATTTTTGGCCGTCATTTCACGTTAGGGATGCGTTGATTGCCGTCGAAAGCCGTTCCGCGCATTCTTGCAATTGCTGAGACGTTGCAATGAACGGCGGCGCAAGCAGGATATGATCCCCGTTGCGACCATCGATTGTGCCGCCCATTGGATAGCAAATCAAACCCTCCGCGAAGGCCGCCGCCTTTACCTTTGCATGTACTTTTGCGTCCTTTGGCAGGGGCTCTTTGGTGGCGCGATCCGCGACTAACTCAATTCCAAAAAACAGCCCTGTGCCGCGGATGTCTCCCACGTGAGGGTGTTGTCCCAGCTCCTTCCGGAGCGCTTCGCCCAGACCCGATCCTAACGGAGTTACTTGACCAAGCACATCATCATCTACCAAGCGCTCCAGTACCGCGAGCGCAGCAGCGCAGGCGACGGGATGACCAAGATATGTGTGGCCATGTTGGAAAAAGCCGGATCCCTGCTCAATCGCGTCATGGATCGCCTTTGTGCACAGTGTTGCGCCGATGGGCTGGTAACCAGCGCCCAAGCCCTTAGCAATAGCGCAGATATCCGGCACGACATCGTATTGTTGGTAGGCGAAGAGCGTACCCGTCCGGCCCATGCCACACATAACTTCATCCAAGATCAAGAGAATGCCGTAACGATCGCACAACTCGCGAACGCGCGCAAAATAGGGTCCGACAGGCCCAACGGCTCCGAGGGTCGCCCCCACCACGGGTTCGGCGACAAAGGCCATCACTTGATCCGGACCAAGTCTGCGAAATTCGGCGTCCAGTTCCGCGATGAGCCGATCGACATAGGCCTCGTCCGTTTCACCCTGCCGTTGCCCACGATAGGCATAGCACGGCGATACATGGCTGACATCAATGAGGATCGGAGCGAACTGCGCCCTGCGCCATTCATTGCCGCCCGTGGCCAGCGCGCCCAATGTGTTGCCATGATAGCTTTGCCGACGTGCCACAATTTTTTGGCGCTCTGGCTGACCGATTTCCAAATAGTACTGGCGGGCCAATTTGATCGCGGCTTCCATCGCTTCGGACCCGCCGGAGACGAAGTAAACGCGGTCTAGTTCGCCCGGTGCCAATGACACCAGTTTCTCGGCGAGCTTTTCGGCGGGTTCAGACGTGAAGAACCCTGTATGGGCGAAGGCCACTTTGCTAAGTTGGGCCTCGATTGCCGCGGTCACATGCGGATCCCCATGCCCAAGGCAGGACACTGCCGCATCCCCGAAATTCAAGTAACGCTTGCCGGTCGTATCGAGGAGGTACGCGCCCTCGCCATGCGATACTTGGATGGGAGGGGCTTTTGAGTTTCTGGGAAACACGTGCGAATTCATGATGGCGTTCCTTCGACGAGGGTGGCGCAAAGTGCGGCTTTCAGGCGGGCGACATTCGCTGCATTGCTGGGCGCGACATCCCCGTCCGGTCCGTGGATATTGTTTTCAAAGCCGATGCGCAGGTCGGCACCTTGGGCGGCAGCGGCACAGAGAACTTCATGCTCTGCCGCACCAAAAGCGCAGACCATATAGCCGCCGCGGGTTTGAGCAAAGCGGGCAGACACAGCGTTCAGGTCAATGCGAGAGGCGGCTTTCGGCGGCGCATAGGACCCGAGGACAAAAATGACATCGTCTTGCCCTGCGCGAACGACACCTTCCGCGCGCCATGTTTCAAGCTGTTCCCAATCAGTGGCGTCGTAGAGGATGTGTTGGATCGACACGCCTGCATCCGCGCAAAAGTGATAGACCCTTGGGGCTAAGTCGGGACGCCTGGCGATCTCTCTGACCGAAACGCTCGCGGCTTCGGGCCTCAGATGACGCAGGCAGTGGAGTTGCGCGTCGACATCGAACCGTCCCGCCGCTTCCGTGGTGACCTGTATCGGAAAGGATGGAAGCGCGTTTCGGATTTCTTCAATGGCTTCTCTGTAAATGGTGGGGTCCAGTGAATGTGCGCCCATGCTATCGCGAACATGAAGGTGCAGCGCGGTCGCGCCTGCTGCGGCGCAGGCCACAGTCTCGTCCCGTATTTCCTCAATAGTTATAGGCAGTTGCGGATGGTCTGCCTTGCTTTTGCGCGCCCCGGTTGGGGCCACCATAATGCACGGGAAACTGTTGGTGTAGGCAAACATTTTGGCCTCGGTGACTGAGTCTGTAACGGCAGGCCTGCCGATCTGAAACATACATTTCACCAATTGACAACACATGAAACGGTTGCAACGCTGTTGAGGCTGGAGGGTTCGCTGATTCCTAACGACGCACTCGAAGATCGCGTGGCAGAACGTTACGCTGGGCTGTCTGAGCAGCTGCGTAAAGCAGCTGACTACGTTCTTGCGCATCCGCTTGAGGTTGCGAGCCGCCCACTCCGAGCGATTTCCGTCGACAGCCACGTATCGCCAGCAACCTATTCCAGGCTGGCGCGCGCGCTTGGATTTGAGACCTTCGAACAGATGAAAGATGTCTCTCGGTTGTCGGTTGGGCACAGGGTCAGCTCTCTGTCAGATCGGGCCGAGATGTTGCGCTCTGGTAAGTCGTCCGGCCAATCCATGCTGACGCTTCAGGGCGAGGCTTGTATTCGCAACATCGAACAGTTTCTTGATCGGACGGATCGCCAAAAATTGGAGCGTTCAGCGACCCTTTTGCGAGAGGCAAACAGGGTAGTTTTGTTTGGTGCGCTCGCCTCGACCGGTATCACCGAATACATGGCCTATCTTGCGAACTACTTCGCGCCGAATTGGTCATTGGCCGGGCGCCTGGGCGCGTCGATGGGCGCGCAACTTACGATGCTTGGGCCCGAGGATGTTGTATTCATCGTCACAATGAGCCCCTATTCGCAACGGGCCGTCGCGGCCGCAGAGCTTGCAAAGGAGGCTGGGTCGGACGTTGTATTAGTGACAGACGCGTTGGAGTGCCCGGCGCTTCGCCATGCCACACACGGGTTTGTCGTTCCAACTAACAGCCCGCAATTCTTCTCCTCATATGTTGTGACGCTCGTGCTGATCGAAACGCTGATCGCCATGATTGTCTCGGCCTCTGAGGCAGATGCCACCGCTGTGATCCAAAGGGTCGAAGCAAAAAACCAAGAACTTGGCGAATATTGGGCCGAGTGATTTTTCAACTAGGGAGAAAGCTAAATGTTGAAGCAACTTAAACTGGGCGGGGCCGTATTGATCGGCGTAATGACGGCCGCCTCAATGACTGTGGCGCAGGAGTTCATCTCTATCGGCACCGGTGGTGTCACGGGCGTTTACTACCCAACAGGTGGTGCGATTTGCCGTCTGGTGAACAAGTCCCGCAAAGAGCACGGCATCCGCTGTGCTGTGGAATCGACCGGCGGCTCTGTCTACAACATCAACACGATCAAAGCTGGCGAGCTTGAGTTCGGTGTGGCCCAGTCCGACTGGCAGCACCATGCCTATAACGGCACGTCCAAGTTTGAAGGCGATGCGGCGTTCCCGAACATCCGTGCTGTGATGTCGGTGCATCCCGAACCCTTCACGCTGATCGTGCGCGGTGACAGTGGCATCACGAGCTTCGAAGACCTCGCAGGCAAGCGTGTGAACGTGGGCAACCCAGGCTCCGGTCAGCGCGCCACGATGGAAGTTGTTATGGATGCTTACGGCATCGGCATGAACGACCTCGCGCTCGCCACAGAGTACAAAGGCTCTGAAATGGCCAAGCAGCTCTGCGACGGCAACATTGACGCGATGATCTACACAATCGGTCACCCCGCCGCCGCGATCAAAGAAGCCACCACAACCTGTGATGCTCAGCTTGTGTCTGTGACCGGTGCGCCGATTGACAAGCTTGTCGCCGACAACCCGTTCTACCGTGTGGCGACTATTCCAGGCGGCATGTACAAAGGCACAGATGGTGACACCACGACATTTGGCGTGGGCGCAACCTTTGTGACGTCCGCGGACGTGTCCGAGGATGTGGTCTATATCGTTGCGAAGTCTGTGATGGAAAACATCGACGACTTCCGTGGCCTGCACCCAGCCTTTGCAAACCTCGACCCAGCGCAGATGGTCGCGGACGGCCTTTCCGCGCCGCTCCACGACGGCGCTGCGAAGGCTTACAAGGAACTTGGTCTGATCGACTAAGTTCACACAAAAACAAAAGGCCGCCCGGGAAATCGGGCGGCCTTCTTCAAAGACAAAAGCCAAAAACAAAAAGACGTCTCGCACGCGAGACAGGGGGACACGATGGCGCAAGATACAGATGTACGCTCTGCCGATGATATGGTGGCCGAAGCCGATACAGGTGCCCGCAACCCCTCTGCCGCGTGGCAGGCGAACCTGATCATAGGAACCTGCATCGTCTGGTCGCTGTTCCAGCTTTATATTGCCTCCAAAGTGCCCGGCGTAATCGCGCAAGCCACCGGCATGAACATCTTTGCCAATATCGTGGCCCAGGCCCGGTTTGTGCACTTGGCCTTTGCGATCATGCTGGCAACGCTGGCCTTCCCGCTGTTCAAGTCTTCCCCAAAAGACCGGATCCCAATTTACGACTGGGCGCTGTTGATCTTGGGGGTCGCGGCCTGCCTTTACCTTGTTGTTTTCCGGTTTGAGATCGCCGACCGCCCTGGTCTTTGGAGCACGAGCGACATCGTGATGTCCTGCATTGGGATGTTTGTGCTCTTTACCGCCGTTTATCGATCACTTGGCTTGCCGCTTGTGATCATCGCGGGGGCGTTTGTCGCCTTTGCGTTCTTTGGCGGCTATTCTGAATGGGCGCGCAACATCACGAACTATGGCGGTGCGTCGCTGTCTAAGGCGTTGGGTCACTATTGGATGCAGACAGAGGGCGTCTTCGGTGTGGCGCTCGGCGTCTCCACCACGATGATTTTCCTCTTTGTGCTCTTTGGCGCACTTCTGGACCGTGCCGGGGGTGGGTCATGGTTCATTAAAGTGGCTGTGGCCCTTTTGGGCGCGCTGCGCGGCGGACCGGCGAAAGCGTCGGTTCTGTCCTCCATGCTGACCGGTATGATCTCTGGGTCGTCGATCTCAAACACAGTTACAACGGGCACCTTCACCATCCCGCTGATGAAGCGCATCGGCTTCCCGGCTGAGAAGGCCGGAGCGGTCGAAGTGGCATCTTCCACCAATGGACAGCTTACGCCACCTGTTATGGGGGCCGCGGCCTTCCTGATGGTCGAGTACGTCAACATTCCCTACATCGACGTTGTCAAACACGCTTTCCTGCCCGCAGTGATCAGCTACATTGCGCTTCTCTATATTGTGCATCTCGAAGCGCTGAAGATGCAGATGCAGGGTCTCAAAAAAGCGGGCCGCCATATTGGACCGGCGCTGATCTTGATCCTGTTCCTGTCAGGTTTTCTGTTCCTTGGCGTCTTGACCTACACAATGATTGGCGTGCGCAGCTTGCTTGATGGCTTTATGGCAAAGAGCGTTTATGGCGGCCTTGTCATCGTTGCGATCATGTATCTTGTGCTGGTCTATCTGGCCTCGCGTTACCCGGATGTGGCAATGGATGATCCCGATGGCCCGCTCGAGGCGCCACGTCTTACGCCGACCCTGCTGGGTGGTGCCTATTTTGCACTGCCGATCTTCATTTTGGTCTGGAACCTCATGGTCCGCACGGAAAGCCTAGAGCGTTTGTCGCCCTCACTTTCCGCCTTCTGGGCCACTGTGTTTATGATCATCGTTGCGCTCACGCACCGCCCGCTGAAAGCGATCTTCCGGGGGGAAGGGTTCGGCAGCGCCACGACTCAAGGTTGGCGTGACTTTGTCGAAGGGCTGATCCTTGGTGCGCGAAACATGATCGGGATTGGTGTGGCAACGGGCGCTGCGGGCATCATCGTGGGCACCATCAGCCTTACTGGTGCGCATCAGGTCATCGGCCAGGTCGTGGAGGCAATCGCCGGCGGCAATATTTGGATCCTGCTGATCTTGGTGGCTGTCATGTCGCTCATCCTTGGTATGGGCTTGCCGACGACGGCCAACTACATTGTCGTGTCCTCGCTCATGGCGCCAGTGATCCTCTCGGTCGGCGCACAAGCGGGCTACATCTTTCCGCTCATCGCGGTGCATCTTTTTGTGTTCTACTTCGGAATACTGGCGGACGACACGCCGCCGGTGGGCCTTGCCGCCTACGCGGCGGCGGCCATCTCACGCGGGGACCCGATCCAAACAGGCGTGCAGGGCTTTGCCTATGACATTCGAACGGCCCTTTTGCCCTTCCTCTTTATCTTCAACACCGACCTTTTGTTGATCGACGTCGGGTTTGCGAAGGCCATTTTGGTCTTCTTCATCTCGCTGATCGCAATGCTTTTATTTGCAGCTGCGACCCAAGGATACTTTATCGCCAAGAGCCGGGTGTGGGAGACTGTGATGCTCCTCTTTATCGCGTTTATGCTGTTCCGACCGGACTTCTTCCTGGATCAGGTTAGCGAAAAATACACCTCTGCCGAAGGGCCCGCCGCACTTGTGCTGCTCAAGAGTGTGCCAGAGGGGCAAGACGTTCGCTTTACTGTCGAGGGACCCGATTTTGATACCGCAGACGTGCGCCCGGTCACCATCGTACTGCCCAGTGCAGGGGCGTCGACGCTGGACCAACAGGGTCTTTTGGTGTTCGAAGAAGATGGTCTGCTAAAGCTCGACGAACCGTTCGGCGGCGGAGATCTGCTGCAGCCGATCAGCGGACAGGAGTTTGACTACTACCTCGATGATCCCGTGGTGATCGCAAAAGTCGAGATCGAAAACGACCGCGCGCCGAAAGAACTCTTTTTTATTCCCGCGTTACTGTTGCTCGCCGGTGTTGTGCTCATCCAGCGGCGCCGCGCGACGCAACCTGCATTCTAAGTCCAGACGCGCGTGCGCATCGCGCGTCCTGGCTGTCGGCATCAACAGGACCGCGCGAGTATTCAGGATAGTCGTCACTTGATGGCGGTCTATGGATTTGACACTAGGTCCCGCCGCCTGCCGCCGCGGACAACGTACAGGCATACTCCGGTAAGATCTTCGAGGGCATCTACGCAGTCTAGGGTGCCGCCACCTTTGTTGTTTGAGGCATGCGCAGCTGCTTGAGGCCAGTTAATGGGCGTTCATCTGATATTCATTTTTCCGTTTGGGTAATGTTCATCTTCAGGCCGGAGACATCTGTGCCTGGCTCATCTAATGTGCGGTAAAGGCCCCAGTGATAGGTATATCAGATGTTCGTGCGCCATTTTTTTGATCAGGTCTCGATGTGGGAAGAAACGACTTTGCGCCGCGCTCAAGTCATCTTTCTGTGTTTGGTTTTCGCAAGTGTTGCAATCTTCCCAAATCCATCGACCGCTCAATCCGCCAGTTTCCGTTCGGTCGATACCAACGCCGACCGTGTTTTAACCTTGAATGAACTTGTCGCGGCTTTCGGCCGAAACGGCGCAAACCGGCTACTAAGAACGACAGATCACAACGGGGACGGGCGCATTACTATATCGGAGCTTCGCAGGGGCGCTGACGACGAGGATCAGGGTGACGACCAGAGGCCTGGCCTGTCCAATGATAGAGACGACGACAGGGAGGATAATCAGAGGTCCGGTTCGTCGCGTGATAGCGGCAGTGACCGGGACGATGCTGGCGATGACGGTGATGACGGCAAGGATGAC
>CAWUIP010000082.1:0-15849 GCA_963922415.1 uncultured Aliishimia sp.
GCGTGAAACTGGGCTTTATGTCCTTCTTCACTAAGGCGTGCTGCCACGCGCTGAAGGAAGTGCCCGAGGTCAACGCCGAAATCGACGGCACGGACATTGTCTATAAGAACTTCGTGCATATGGGCATTGCCGCTGGCACACCGCAGGGCCTCGTGGTGCCCGTGATCCGCAACGCCGATGATATGAGCTTTGCCGATATCGAGAAGGCCATCGCCGAGAAAGGCGCGCGCGCCCGCGACGGCAAGCTGAGCATGGCGGAAATGCAAGGCGGCACCTTCACGATCTCAAACGGCGGCGTTTATGGCTCGCTGATGTCCTCGCCCATCCTGAACCCGCCGCAATCGGGCATCTTAGGCATGCACAAGATCCAAGACCGCCCCATGGTCATCGGTGGCCAGATCGTGATCCGGCCCATGATGTACCTCGCCTTGTCCTACGACCACCGGATCGTCGACGGCAAAGGCGCGGTGACCTTCCTGGTGCGCGTCAAAGAGGCGCTCGAAGACCCACGCCGGTTGTTGATGGATTTGTGAGCCGCACGCGTCCATACCTCTTTCGCTACTGGCAAGCCCCGGCGGCTGGCACGCCGGGCTATATTCCGTTGTGCCTAGAAACGCAGGCGCGGAATGGGGCAGATGCGTTTGAACCGATCCTGTTGGATTGGGAGAGTTGCCTGGATTGGGTGCCCGAGCGCGACGCGCTCTGGTCGGCGGCGCGGCCCAAGGGGCAAGGGCGGTCCACCTATATGGACGCGCGCCGCATCGCGATCTTCACGGATCTTTTGCGCATCCGCCTTTTGGCTAAGTTTGGTGGGCTGTGGATGGATGCCGACACCATCGCATTCCCAGGGTTCGCGTTGCTCGCCGAAGCCGTGCAACGCTATGACTTCGTGGCAGCCCCGTTTGGTCGCAACAAGATCATGAACGGCATCATGGGCGGTCGGCCCGGCAGTCCGTTTTTCCGCACGCTGTCGGAGGCGGCGGAGGCGAAACGCGCGGCCACAACCGACGGCGCCGCCTGGGGCGCGTTTGGGTTCCGGCTCATCCAAAGCATCGCGCACCGCGCCGACCCGCAGACCTGCCTTATCTTGCCCGCGGGCGCTTTGAACCAAAACACTGAGGCCGAGACGCAGGATCTCTTTCAGCCCTGCTTGAAGCCGCCTCACTTGGGGCCATTGACCCTATGCGTGTCGCTTCACAACGCCTCCATGCCAGAGGATGTGCGCAAGGCAGACACTGGTCACCTAAAATCGGGCGATCACCCCTTCGGACACCTTTGGCGACAGGCGACGACCCTGCCGAGCAGCGCGTTGACACTTGAAGACGCGACCAGCGTGAACCAATCCGAGTTCGTTCTGGCCCAACTTACGCGCAACCAGGCGACCAATATCGAGTTGGCACGGTTGAAATCGCTCGTTGCCACCCAACAAGCGCGCTTGCAAAAGGCACATGCCCGCACCGCGCGGCTCAAATCGCGGCTCGACCAAAGGTCGCTTACTCCGCTGAACATCCCAAACATTTCCGACGTCCCGGCGGCGTCTCATACCGAAGGAGAACCCCCCAATGGCATCCTATGATGTGATCGTCATCGGCTCTGGCCCAGGCGGCTATGTCTGCGCCATCCGCTGTGCGCAACTGGGCCTGAAAACCGCATGCGTCGAGGGGCGTGAAACGTTGGGCGGCACCTGCCTGAACATCGGCTGCATCCCCTCCAAGGCGCTGCTGCACGCGTCGCATATGCTGCACGAGGCCGAGCACAACTTCGCGGCCATGGGCCTGAAAGGCAAAAGCCCGTCGGTCGATTGGAAACAGATGATGGCCTATAAAACCGATACAATCGGCCAGAACACCAAGGGCATCGAATTTCTGTTCAAAAAGAACAAGATCGACTGGATCAAGGGATGGGCATCCGTGCCCGCTGCAGGCCAGGTGAAAGTCGGCGACGAGGTCCATAGCGCGAAAAACATCATCATCGCGTCCGGGTCAGAGCCGTCCACGCTCCCCGGCATCGAAGTGGATGAGAAGGTCGTGGTGACGTCCACGGGCGCGCTTGAATTGCCGAAAGTTCCGAAGTCGATGGTTGTGATTGGCGCAGGCGTCATTGGGCTGGAACTGGGCTCGGTCTATAAACGCCTTGGCGCGGACGTGACGGTGGTGGAGTTCTTGGACGTGATCACCCCCGGCATGGATGCCGAGGTGCAGCGCACGTTCCAAAAGATCCTGACAAAACAGGGGCTCAACTTCATCATGGGGGCCGCCGTTCAGTCGGTCGACAAGATGAAGACCAAGGCCAAAGTGAACTATAAGCTGCGTAAAGACGACAGCGATCACACGCTGGACGCAGATGTCGTCTTGGTCGCGACAGGGCGCAAACCCTACACGGACGGATTGGGCCTTGATGCGCTTGGTATCGAGATGTCACCGCGCGGTCAGATCAAGGTTGATGCGCATTGGCAGACCAATATTCCCGGCATCTACGCGATTGGCGACGTGATTGACGGGCCAATGCTGGCGCATAAGGCTGAAGATGAAGGCATGGCCGCCGCCGAACAGGTCGCGGGCAAGCATGGGCATGTGAACTATGGCGTGATCCCGGGCGTGATCTACACGCATCCCGAAGTGGCCAATGTGGGCGCGACCGAAGACAGCCTGAAAGAGCAAGGCGTCGCGTACAAGGTTGGGAAGTTCTCGTTCATGGGCAACGGTCGGGCCAAGGCGAATTTTGCAGCAGATGGATTTGTGAAAATCCTAGCGGATGCAAACACGGACCGTGTGCTAGGCGCGCATATCATCGGTCCAGCCGCAGGCGATCTGATCCACGAGATTTGTGTGGGCATGGAGTTTGGCGCCTCTGCAGAGGACCTCGCGTTGACCTGTCACGCGCATCCTACCTACTCAGAGGCGGTGCGCGAGGCGGCGTTGGCCTGCGGAGACGGTCCAATTCACGCTTAAGGCTGCTGTGCGCTGCTTGCCCTTAAACTGGCAGGCAGCGCGGCTACTGGCGCGCTATGCCAAAGCGCATCTCGTTGCCTTTCTGGTCCGTCCAGCGCCAATTGGCGGCCAAGAACTGGTGCCGACGGGTTTGCCAGCCCTCTTGATCGATCTTGAATTGCGGACGCCAGGCACCATCGACGTGCAGTGGACAGCGCACGTCTTCCGGTTTCACGGGCTCGCTATCCATCCGCACAACGCGGTTTGCCTCACTCCACAAGGTCCGCATATGCAGCAAGAGCGGATCCGCCTGCTGCGCACGCCGACCCGCAATCACCACGTCAAACTCTTGCCCAGAGCCCAGGTAACCCTGAATGATCACATCGTTGCGTCCATTGCGTGAGAAACGCGGGATAATGTGTGCTGTGAGGCTTAGAATTGGCGTTTGGAACAGCCCCGCATCCTCTTGTGCAGGTGTGACCGTACCACTTAACCGTCTGCGGTTTGCCACCTGAAAAGTCTCCGTCAAAAGGCAAGCCCCCTAGGGTTTCAGCCTGACGCCTTAGCAACCACACCTTAAAACACTGTATATATTTGGTTTACAGGACGTTACTGCGAGGGAACATCGATCCCAAGATGTTGCGCCACGATCCGCGCCACATCGGTAAAGCCAATCTGGCCAATAACACCAGCCCCGGCGCTCGCCAAAACGGGCACGCGCTCGCGCGTGTGATCCGTCCCGCTCCAAGTAGGATCATTTCCGTGGTCTGCCGTGAGGATCAACAGATCATCAGCCCGCAATCGCGGCAAGAGCGTGCCTATCTGAGCATCAAACCACTCCAAATGCGCCGCATACCCGCCAGGGTCACGCCGGTGACCATAAAGGCTGTCAAATTCGACGAAATTCGCGAAAGTCAGGCTTCCGTCCTGTGCTGTGTCGACGAGATCGGACAGGTGGCCAATCAAAGTCGTGTCGTCGCCTTTGCGCACCTGGTCAATTCCGGCCATGGACAGGATATCGCCAATCTTTCCGATCCCGTAGACCGACCGCCCGGCGTCCTGAACCCAGTTTGTGAGGATCGGCGCGGGTGGCACAACGGCGTAGTCCCGCCGGTTGGTCGTCCTCGCAAAGCTGCCGGGCGCACCGACAAAGGGGCGCGCGATCACCCGACCAACGCGCATATCGTGCAGCATAGGTGCCACGTCCGCGCAAAGCCGTAAGAGCCGGTCAAGCCCAAACGCGTCTTCATGCGCGGCGATCTGAAACACACTGTCGGCGGAGGTATAGCAGATGGGCCATCCGGTCCGTAGATGCTCTTCGCCCAGTTGTGCGATGATATCTGTGCCGGAAGAATGGCGATCGCCCAAAATGCCTTCGGCGCCCGCGGCGCGCGCGACGGCCGCCTGCAACTCGGGTGGGAAAGCAGGCTGCGCCTTCGGAAAATAGTGCCAGTCCCAGGGAACCGGCAGGCCCGCAAGCTCCCAATGGCCAGATGGCGTATCCTTGCCTTTTGAGATTTCAGTGGCCACACCCCAGTGCGCGTCATCGGTCAGCGCCAGCCCCGCGTGTCCCGAAGCAGCGCTCAGGGCGTTGCCCAAACCTAAGCTGATCATGGTCGGCACGAACAGAGGCCGGCCTCTTTTTTCGCGGCACCAGTCGGCAATGTGCCCAACCGTATTTGCGCCGATATCGGGCAGATCACCATTGAAATAGGCACCGGCATCTGGTGCGCCGCCGATCCCCACGCTGTCCATGACGACAAGAAAAGCGCGTGGCATCAGTCGACCTTTGCCCGGATAAGTTCGGGTGTGGGCACGGGCGTGTCAGACACCGTAATCGCCGCGCGTAACGCTGCGGCGGCTTGATCCGCCTGATCGGGCCGCGCTGCGTGAACAACGCCCAGAATATCGCCACGCGACACGTTCGCGCCGAGTGCAACGATGTTCGAGAAGCCGACCGTTGGATCGACAAGATCCGTTTCGACCTGTCGACCGCCGCCGAGGCCTACAACGGCGAGACCCAACGCCTCGCCATGAATCGCGGTCACACTGCCTGTATCGTGAGCCGAGATTTCGCGGATCACCGTCGCCTCTGGTAAGAAGCGTGCCCAGTTGTCAATGAAAGCCAAAGGACCTCCTTGCGCGGCGATCATCCGGCCAAAGGTCTCTGCCGCCGCGCCCGTTCTGATTGCGCGCGCGATTTTGTCCGCGCCATCTTGGACGTCACTGGCAAGCGCATGATCGGCGAGAAGAACGCCCCCTAAGGCAACAACAACGTCAAAAAGAGGCCCCTTCTCGGCACCGGTCAGAACCTTCGCAACTTCGACCACCTCCAGAGCATTGCCAATGGCAGGTACCAAAGGCTGGCTCATGTCAGTTATCAATGCCGTTGTCTTGCAGCCTGCCGCATTTGCTGTCCGGACAAGCGCCTTGGCGAGCGCATCTGCGGCGTCCATGTCCTTCATGAAGGCACCGGGGCCAACTTTGACATCCAGAACCAGACCCTGAAGCCCCGCCGCCAACTTCTTTGACAAGATTGACGCGGTGATTAGGTCCAAGCTTTCGACAGTCGCCGTTACGTCGCGAACGGCGTATAGCCGTTTGTCTGCAGGCGCGATGTTGCCCGTGGCCCCCACGATCGCAGCACCCGCTTTACCGACGACATCGCGCAATTGCGCCGCAGTCAAATCCGTTCGTATGCCGGGAATAGCTTCCAGCTTGTCCAAGGTACCGCCCGTATGGCCAAGCCCGCGCCCCGAGATCATCGGAACAGCAGCCCCACAGCACGCCAGCGCGGGGGCCAAGACGAGCGACACGCAATCACCGACGCCGCCGGTGGAATGCTTGTCCAAAACCGGCATATCCATATCCGGCCACTCAAGCACATCACCCGAGTCGCGCATCGCCCGTGTCAACGCAACGCGGCCGACATCGCTCAGGCCTGTCAGGCAGACTCCCATGGAAAATGCACCTGCTTGCGCGTCGCTCACGCGTCCGTCGGCCAGCCCTTGGGCAAACCAGGCGAGATCTTCGCGCGAGGGGCTTTGGCGTTGCCGCAGCTTTGCGATAATGGCTCTTGCGTCCATAGATGGTTAGCTTTCGTCCATATGGCTGAGCGTAAAAGCACCGGGAAGCAGGGCAGCCAGGGTCCAAGTCTCCTCCGTCCCGTCGACTGTGGCAAGGGTGACTTGCACATCGCCATGTCCAAACTCTGCGAGCTTTTGGCGGCATCCACCGCATGGCGGGACAGGCGTCGGTGATTTGGCGACCACGTAAACCTCTGCAATCTCATGCTCGCCGCCGGCGATCATGGCTGCAATGGCCCCCGCCTCTGCACAGGTGCCTTCAGGGTAAGCAACATTTTCGACATTGCAGCCTTCATAGATCGCACCGGATGCGGTGCGTATGGCCGCGCCAACTTGGAAGTTCGAGTAGGGCGCATACGCCTTCTCTCGGATGCGCAAGGCAACGTCTCGAAGTGTCATCCCGCCTCCTTAATGGATGTTGTGAACGTGCCCGGCAAAGCGACTTCCAAGAGTTCTATATCGTCTGAGGCAGTGGAATAGCGCACCGGAAGGCCTGGGGGAATGACAAACGCATCCCCTTCACGCAGGTCTTGCGGCTCTTGCCCTTCGCCTTCCAGCACCAATGTGCCGGACATGACGAACGTGAAATGAATGTCGCCGTGGTGACTGTGCCAGGGACTGTGGGCACCAGACTTGCGCAAAACATGGACACCGGCGACGCCGTCGGTATTGGCCGAGATTGTGGTATCGCGCGCCGAGAACCCCGGAATTCGGCTGTCCGTCCACTCGGCCTCTGCAGCTTTGTGGTGCACAAAGCGCTGGCCGTCAAAGCGGCGGTCGGGGCGCAACTGTGGCGTCGGCAACTCCATGTCATGATCAATCGTGGTGATGTGCTCAGCCGGAACACCTATTTCGATAACCTCAATGTTATCAGACGCGTACAAGACACGATGCCGAATCTCGGGCGGTTGGATGACGCAGTTACCTGCGTGCAGTCGAAACGGTTCACCTTGGTCTTCATAAACAAGATCCACCCAGCCGCGGTAGCAAAAGATCAACTGAAACCCGACCGAATGATAGTGGACCATGTCGGGAACCGGACCGCCATCTGGAATACGAATATGGCTGGCGATGATCGCCCCGCCTAGGCGATCGGGAATAAGGTCGCGGTACTCCATGCCAGCCCGCCCTACGACCCAAGGCGCCTCGTCGGCAAGACGCCGAACCGCGAAGGCATGATCTGTGGGTGGCTGAACAACAGGTGGCGCCAAAGGCGCGATCTCGATCTGGCATCCGCCCGGCGCCGTAAGCTGCGTTTCACCATCAGCGATCAACACCGGATCATCTGCCAAAATCCGCATCTGCCCCGAGGGCCCATCCCCGGTGCGCAACCGAACGCGACACGCATGCCCGACAAAGGCTGCCTCGCGCGGATCGTCTGCCGGAAAGATCTCCACCATTCGAAACCCCAAGGTCTTGGTGAAGAAAGGAATGTCGGCGGTCAGGTCATTGGTCGGTACAACGATTTCCGCGCGGATATTTTGCATCTGTTTACCCTCTCACTCCTATCTTTTCCCGCATGGTACAAAACTGCAAGCGTCCCCAACCAGATTCCCCTGCAATCCCGCCTAGGTAGGATTGCTGCATCAAGAAAAATAGTTTAACGCTAAACTATCTCACCCAAGGATCCTACTTTTCCATGTCTGATACGCCAAGTTTGCGCGAGGCTGCGCTCGACTATCACCGCCACCCTCGGCCCGGTAAGCTTGAGATTCGCGCAACAAAGCCGCTTGCCAATGGCCGGGATCTGGCGCGCGCCTATTCCCCTGGCGTTGCGGAAGCTTGCCTGGAAATCAAGGCCGATCCCGCCACCGCCCGCGACTATACGGCGCGCGGGAATTTGGTGGCCGTGGTGTCGAATGGCACAGCTGTTCTAGGACTTGGCAATATCGGTGCGCTCGCCTCCAAACCGGTGATGGAAGGCAAGGCGGTTCTGTTCAAAAAGTTCGCGGGCATTGACTGCTTTGACATCGAAGTGAACGAAAGCGATCCCGAAAAACTTGCCGATATTGTTTGCGCGCTAGAGCCGACCTTTGGCGCGATCAATCTCGAAGACATCAAAGCGCCCGACTGTTTCGTGGTCGAAAAGCTCTGCCGCGAACGGATGGGCATTCCAGTCTTCCACGACGACCAACACGGCACCGCTATTGTTGTCGGCGCCGCTGCCACCAACGCGCTCCACGTCACAGGCAAACGGTTTGAGGACATTAAGCTGGTGTCGACTGGCGGCGGCGCCGCAGGCATCGCGTGTTTGAACCTGCTTCTGAAACTGGGTGTAAAGCGCGAGAACGTGTGGCTGTGCGACATTCACGGGCTGGTTTATGAAGGCCGGGCAGAGGATATGAACCCCGCGAAGGCCGCATTTGCACAGCCAAGTGATCTGCGCACCCTGGACGATGTGATTGGCGGGGCGGACATGTTTTTGGGCCTGTCCGGCCCCGGAGTTCTAAAGCCAGAGCACGTTGCAAAGATGACCGCGCAACCGATCATCTTTGCCCTCGCCAATCCGACGCCCGAGATCCTCCCGGAGGAGGCGCGCGCGGTGGCACCGGACGCAGTTATCGCAACTGGGCGCAGCGATTTTCCCAATCAAGTCAACAACGTCCTGTGCTTTCCCTTCATCTTCCGTGGGGCTCTGGATGTGGGGGCGACAACGATCAATGACGAGATGGAGTTGGCCTGTGTCGACGGCATTGCGCAGCTTGCCCGCGCGACCACAAGCGCCGAAGCCGCCGCCGCTTATAAGGGCGAGCAATTGAATTTTGGGCCCGATTACCTGATCCCGAAGCCTTTCGACCCCCGCCTGATCGGCATCGTTTCGGGTGCTGTGGCAAAGGCCGGGATGGAAACCGGTGTCGCCACGCGACCAATTGCCGACCTGGAGGCGTACACACGCGATCTGGAGGGGTCTGTGTTCCGCTCGGCGCTTTTGATGCGGCCGGTCTTCGAAGCGGCGGCAACAGCCTCGCGCCGCATCGCATTTGCCGAAGGCGAGGACGAGCGCGTGTTGCGCGCCGCGCAGGCCATTCTGGAAGAAACGCCAGAAAAGCCCATCCTGATTGGACGGCCCGAAGTGATCGACCTGCGCTGTGATCAGCTTGGACTTGCCATCCGGCCCGACCGCGATTTTGAAATCGTCAACCCCGAGCGGGACCAACGATACCGGGATTATTGGCAAAGTTATCATGACCTTATGGCCCGCCGTGGTGTGACGCCAGACATCGCCCGTGCGGTGATGCGCACCAACACAACGGCCATTGGGTCGGTCATGGTTCATCGCGGTGAGGCGGACAGTTTGATCTGCGGCACATTCGGCGAGTTCCGCTGGCATCTGAACTATGTCACGCAAATCTTGGGGCGCGGCGAACTGCACCCCGTCGGCACGCTCAGCATGATGATCTTGGAAGACGGGCCCCTCTTTATCGCTGACACGCACGTGCATACGACCCCATCGCCCGAGGAATTGGCCGAGATCGCAATTGGGGCGGCCCGTCATGTGCGCCGGTTTGGGATCGAGCCCAACATCGCATTCTGCTCACAATCGCAATTTGGCAATCAGGACTATGGGTCCGGCGCCCGGCTGCGCGACGCGATGGCGCTCCTCGATGCTGGCGGCCACGACTTCTGTTATGAAGGCGAAATGAACATCGACACGGCGCTCACGCCCGAATTGCGGGCCCGGATCTTCCCCGCCAGCCGCATGGAGGGTGCCGCCAATGTGCTCATTTTCGCGCATGCGGACGCCGCATCAGGTGTGCGCAACATCCTGAAGGTCAAAGGCGGCGGGCTCGAAGTTGGCCCGATCCTCATGGGTATGGGCAATCGCGCGCATATCGTGTCGCCCTCCATCACCGCGCGCGGCCTTCTGAATATGTCCGCCATCGCGGGGACGCCGGTCACCCATTATGGCTGAGTATCTAGAGGTCTCCGAGGCCGCAGGACGCAGTTTTGTTTTGCGCGGCATCACGGGGCCTGTTGTTATGCTGAATTTGCTTCGGTTTCGCGATGTTGCCGACTATTCGGCCGCGCCAGACCTGGCACCGGATCACCCGATCACTGGCGCGGAGGCCTATCAACGCTACACGGATGAAACCGCACCATTTCTGGCCGCGTCCGGTGGCAAAGTGCTATTTGCGGGCACGGGCGGGCCGTGGCTTATCGGGCCCGGGGACGAAACCTGGGACTATGCCTTGCTTGTCGAACAAGCCTCCGTCGATAGCTTTTTGGCCTACGCGCAAAACCCTGACTACCTGCGCATTTTGGGTCACCGCACAGCGGCCCTGCGCGACTCGCGTTTGTTACCGCTAGAAAGCGCGACCCCCTGACGCCGGAAATCGGCAGAGCCTATGATCCTGCCCGCGGAGTTCTGGCGCTAACAGGCGCCGCGTCGCGTCGTTGCATGCGCGATAGGCCCCTTTGCTCTGAAACATCGTGCAATTTCTTCAAGATCATACGCCTGACTGCTTGCACCCAGAACGTGGGCAACCGTACACCTGTGCCCAGTGACATAAAGGAGGGGACACATGGGATATCAGGCGGTTTACGACGCTTGGCGAACTGATCCTGAGGGATTTTGGATGGATCTGGCGAAGTCCGTCGCCTGGCACACGCCGCCCACGCGGGCTCTCTTCGACCGCGGCAACGATCTGTACGAGTGGTTCGCCGATGGTGAGATCAACACATGCTATAACGCTGTGGACCGGCACGTTGCGGCAGGCCGCGGCGATCAGACGGCGATCATCTTCGACAGCCCCATCACGGGCCGAAAGTCCAAAACCACCTACGCAGAGCTGCAAGCGCAAACCGCGCAACTGGCCGGGGCACTGGCGGCCAAAGGTGTGACCAAGGGTGACCGCGTCATCATCTATATGCCGATGGTGGCCGAGGCGCTCGTCGCGATGCTGGCGGTGACGCGTCTGGGCGCGATCCATTCGGTTGTTTTCGGCGGATTTGCCGCCAATGAACTGGCCGTCCGGATTGATGACTGCACACCAAAAGCGATCATTGCTGGCTCTTGCGGGATCGAACCCTCGCGCATTGTGCCCTACAAGCCGCTTCTGGATGGCGCCATCGAGATTGCTGACCACAAGCCCGAGTTTTGCGTGATCCTGCAACGCGAAGAAGGCCCCGCCGATCTGATCGCAGGGCGCGACGTGGACTGGCACGACGTCCAAGCGGACGCCGCGCCGGCGGACTGCGTCCCCGTCAAGGGCACGGATCCGGTCTATATCCTCTATACCTCTGGAACCACGGGCGCCCCCAAGGGTGTTGTGCGTCCGACAGCTGGGCACATCGTATCGCTCAACTGGACGATGAAAAACCTCTATAATGTGGACCCTGGCGACGTGTTTTGGGCGGCCTCGGACGTGGGTTGGGTCGTGGGACACTCCTACATCTGCTACGCGCCGCTTTTTGCGGGCTGCACAACCATCGTCTTCGAGGGCAAGCCCGTTGGCACGCCCGATGCCAGCACCTTCTGGCGCGTGATTGCCGAACATAACGTGCGGTCCTTCTTCACCGCGCCGACCGCGATCCGGGCGGTCAAGCGGGAAGACCCAAAGGGCGAATTGGCCGCTAATCACGATCTGAGCGGACTGCGCGGCCTTTACCTGGCAGGCGAGCGCGCTGACCCCGACACCATCGAATGGGCCCAAGCGCTGCTGGGCAAACCGGTGATCGACCACTGGTGGCAGACCGAAACTGGTTTCTCCATCGCGTGCAATCCTGCCGGGTTAGAGCTGTTGCCCATCAAGATCGGCTCCCCCTCGGTCGCGATGCCCGGCTATGACGTGCAGATCCTGGGCGAAGATGGTCACCCCGTTCCCGACGGCAACCTCGGCGCGATTGCTGTGAAACTACCCCTACCGCCCGGCACTTTGCCCACCCTGTGGAACGCCGAAGAGCGTTTCCGCAAAAGTTACCTGACCGCCTTCCCCGGCTACTACGAAACAGGTGATGCGGGCATGAAGGACGAGGACGGATACCTCTATATCATGGCGCGCACCGATGACGTGATCAACGTGGCGGGACACCGCCTGTCCACGGGCGGCATGGAAGAAGTCTTGGCTGGGCATAAGGATGTGGCGGAATGCGCCGTGATCGGGGTGACGGACGATTTCAAAGGCCAGTTGCCGGTTGGCTTTGTCTGCCTCAACACAGGGTGCAATCGCCCGCATGAAGAGATCGTGACCGAAGTCATCAAACTGGTCCGTGACAAGATCGGCCCAGTGGCCGCGTTCAAGCTGGCGGTTGTCGTGGACCGCTTGCCCAAGACGCGGTCAGGCAAGATCCTGCGTGGCACGATGGTCAAGATCGCCGACGGCGAAGCGTACAAAATGCCCGCAACCATCGACGATCCAGCGATTTTGGATGAAATCCGCGCGGCGTTGCAGACCATTGGATACGCGGGTGGCTAAGCCAACCTCCTCGCGCCTGCCGGGCCTGCACAAACTGGACCGTGCCGCGCGCCTGGACGCGGTTGCAAAGGCCGCCGATCTTGAAGGGCGGCACCTGGAACAGTTGCGCGCGGCGAGCCAGCACGATGGCGATATGGCCGATCATTTGGCGGAGAATGTCGTCTCCACCCTCTCTGTCCCGATTGGGATCGCCACCAATCTGGTCGTCGACGGTGGCGATGTTCTGGTGCCCATGGCAACCGAGGAAAGCTCTGTCGTGGCCGCCGTCTGCAATGGCGCGCGGACCTGTCGCGCGTCGGGGGGTGTCACGACCACCGCCGACGCCCCGCGCATGATCGCGCAGATCGAGTTGCGCGCCTGCCCCGATTTGGACGCGGCCACGGCAGCGATTGCGGCAGAACGCCAAAACCTGATCGCCGCCGCGAATGCCTGCGACCCGATGTTGGTTTCGCTTGGGGGTGGCTGCGTCGCGATTGAAACACGGCAAGTGCCGCCTTTGTTGGTCGTGCACCTGATCGTGGATGTCCGCGATGCGATGGGGGCAAACGCGGTCAATACGATGGCCGAACGCCTCGCCCCGCGACTGGCCGAGATCGCGAAGGCAACGCCCGGCTTGCGGATCCTGTCCAACCTCGCGGACCGTCGCCGCGTCCAGGCCACAGCCACCTGGACCGCCGAGGAGATCGGGTCAGAGACGGTCGATGCAATCGTGGCCGCCGCGGCCTTTGCCGCAGCGGATCCCTATCGTGCCGCGACCCATAACAAGGGCATCATGAACGGGGTATCGGCGGTCGCACTCGTGACCGGTAATGATACCCGCGCGCTTGAAGCAGGGGCGCACGCCTTTGCCGCCCAAGGCGGTTACGGCCCGTTAACAGCATATCGCAAAACACCCGCCGGAGACCTGGAAGGCACCCTGGATATGCCGATGGCGGTGGGGATCGTCGGTGGGGCCACGCGCGCGCATCCAACCGCCCAAGCCGCCCTCGCCATCCTCGGGAACCCGTCTACTGACCGATTGGCGCGCGTGATCGCCGCCGTCGGCTTGGTTCAAAACTTCTCCGCCCTGCGCGCGCTGGCAACCGAAGGCATTCAACGCGGACACATGTCGCTGCACGCCCGCAACGTCGCCATCGCAGCCGGGGCGACCGGAGACCTGGTAGACCGCATCGCGGCAGATCTCGTTGCCCGCGGCGAAGTCCGCGAGGACGTGGCGCGCCGTCTGTTGGCTGAGACGATCGACCCACAGGTCTGACCACATCAAGCACGGGACGCGCACGGGGCTTGCCGACCCTTGGCGCAGCAGTGTACTCCCCCATGTTGAGCACCGATCAAGGCGACCCGATATGGCGAAGGACACCAAAGCACGGCACGCAGCCCTGCGCGAAAAGCTGATCGACGTTGCCGAGGCGCAAATCGCCCAACAAGGTTTGCACACGTTAAAGGCTCGGGACGTCGCACGCAGCGCAGGCTGCGCGTTGGGCGCGATCTATACCCACTTCGACGACTTGCCGTCCTTGACCATGGCCGTCAATGGCCGAACATTTCGCCGATTGGGTGCCTTTGTGGCCGACGCGGTCGCACGCGCTCCTGCAGGTACGCCGAATGACCACCTGGTCGTCCTTGGCCACGCCTACCTGCACTTTGCCGTCGACAATACCAATGTCTGGAGGGCGCTCTTCGATCTGGAAATGTCTGTCGATCAGCCTGTGCCTGACTGGTATCTGCAGGAACTCGCAACACTCTTCTCGCAAATCGCAGCACCGCTCTCCGAGCTTGCGCCTGCAGCCTCAGCAGATGACCGCGATCTTATGGTGCGCACGCTCTTTTCCTCGGTGCATGGCATCGTTTTACTTGGGCTGGAAAAGAGGATCTCTGCAGTTCCGATGGAACGGCTTGAGACGATGATCGAGTTGTTGCTGCGAGATTTCGGCGCTTAGCAAAGAAATTCGCATTTTTCTGAACGTCGTTCACATTAATCATTGAACGACGTTCACGAATCTCCTATACCAAATCATGAACGATGTTCACAAACGGAGAAACAGATGCTTTCAACCCTAAAGACATTGATATCGGGCGCGAATGCACGCGCCGAAGACGCCTTGCGCGACACGTTTTCAGTTGAACTGATTGAACAAAAAATCCGTGAAGCCACGTTGACCATGAAGTCTGCGAAGGTCTCGCTGGCCGGCCTCATTCAGCGCAAAAGATCAGAAGAGCAGCAGCGCGATGCCCTCAAGTCGCGTGTCGATGACCTCTGCGCGCGGATCAAAGCGGCGCTTGATGCAGGTGAAACAGCGTTGGCTCAGGAAGCCGCCGAAGCGGTCGCGCATATGGAAAACGAAGTCGCTGCACGGCAAGCCACAATTGAACGGTTAGAAAGCCGCGTTCTGCGTTTGGAAACCTCTGTGGCGACAGCGCATCGGCGGTTGATGGACCTAAAGCAGGGCGCAGTTACCGCGAAAGCCATTCAGCGCGAACAAGCGATGCAGGCCAAACTTGGTCACCGCGCGGCGTCCGCGACTGGGGCTATGGACGAGGCCGAAGACCTGATTGCCCAAGTGATGCAACGCGATGACCCGTTCGAACGCAGCGAGATCTTGCGCGAAATAGATGACGGCCTGACCCACGGCTCCCTCGCCGACCGTATGGCCGACAAGGGTTTTGGCCCTTCCAATAAATCCACCGCGTCGGATGTTCTGGCGCGCCTGAAATCCTAACAAACCAGACACTTAAGGAGAAAATCATGATCAACGACCGCAACGAAAACGCTTTGATTATCACGATCAACATGGCAGGGGTGATCCTGGCCTATGGTCTCTTGGCCTTGTCCTTGTACCTCTCCACGGACGTGCCGCTGTCCACAAAAGGATACTGGGGCATGGGCGTTTTGATGCTGACCATCTCTTTGATCAACGTGGTCAAGTACCGCTTTGACTGGCGCGCCTCAGAAGATCGCATCCGCCGCATCGAAGATGCCCGGAACGAAAAACTCTTGGAGGAGTATGTCGGTGAGCCGAAATAATCGGCCGTAACGCAAATCGGGCGCAGAGGAAAACTCTGCGCCCGTTCTTTCGTTCACAGGTTTGCGTACATCGGGTAGCGGCCGCAAAGTTCGGCGACTTCGGCCTTTACCTTGGCTTCGACCGCGCCGTTGCCGTCAGGCCCGTTGGCGGCGAGCCCTTCAACAACTTCGTTGATCCAGCGACCGATCTGGCGGAATTCGGGTTCACCAAAGCCGCGCGTTGTCCCAGCGGGGGAGCCCAGGCGGATGCCGCTCGTGATCGTCGGCTTTTCGTCGTCGAAGGGCACGCCGTTTTTGTTGCACGTGATGTGCGCCCGGCCCAAGGCGGCCTCGGTCACGTTGCCTTTCACGCCTTTGGGGCGCAGGTCGACCAGCAGGACATGCGTGTCGGT
>CAWUIP010000083.1:0-15785 GCA_963922415.1 uncultured Aliishimia sp.
CGTCAAGGCATGCGAGGCGCTGCCTCGCGCTCCGGAGTATTTTGAGAACAATGAAAGGCAGCGCGATGTCTGATCTGCTGACACGGGACGAGTATCGGGCGATTGCAGCGGACCTGGATCTGCCGCGGGCGCCTTTTGTGGACGGGAAGTTCCGCAAAGGCGCGGGGCCGGAGATGGAGACGGTGAACCCAGCAACGGGTGAGGTTCTGGCGCAGATCTCGACGGCGGCGGAGGAGGATGTGGATTTCGCGGTTGAGAAAGCGCGGGAGGCGTTTGATCAGGGGCATTGGTCCAAGATGCACCCGTCGGATCGCAAGGATGTCCTTATTCGCATGTGCAAGTTGATGACGCGGCGGCGGCGCGAGCTGTGCGTGTTAGAGAGTATAGAGAGCGGCAAGCCCATCCGCGACATTGAGGAGGTGGATCTGCCCGAGACCATTCACTGCATCAAGTGGCATGGCGAGGCTGCCGATAAGATTTACGACCAGACGGGGCCATCGGGCGATGATGCAATCTCGATGATCGTGCGCGAGCCGATTGGTGTTGTGGCCGCGGTGCTCCCCTGGAACTTCCCGATGCTGATGATGGCTTGGAAGATCGGGCCTGCGCTTGCGGCAGGCTGTTCTGTGATTGTGAAACCTGCCGAGCAGACCTCGATGACGGCGCTGCGACTGGCCGAGATTGCGCATATGGCGGGTGTGCCGCGCGGGGTCTTGCAGGTTTTGCCTGGCGATGGCCCGACGGTTGGTGCGGCCTTAGGGCGGCATATAGGCGTTGATATGGTCAGCTTTACCGGCTCGACCGATACGGGACGGCGGTTCCTGAGCTATGCTGCCGAGAGCAATCTGAAGAAGGTCACTTTGGAATGCGGGGGCAAGAACCCGGCCATTGTGCTGGCAGACGCTGAAAACCTGGATCATGTCGCCGAACATGTTGTGAACGCGGCCTTTTGGAACGGAGGGCAGAACTGCTCTGCCGCGTCGCGTCTGATCGTCCAAAGGGACGTGAAAGACGCACTGCTGGAGCGGATTCTGGCGCGGGCGCGGGAATGGCGTGTGGGCGACCCTTTGGACCCGGCCAACCGCATTGGCACCATGATTGACGCAGGTCACGCCGCAAAGGTCGCCGGCTATCTAACCGGTCCGGCGTTGCTAGGCGGCACTGCAGAGGGGACTTTTGTCGATCCGACGATCTATGAGGTCGGGAAGGACGACGTCCGTGCGGTTGAAGAGATCTTTGGCCCGGTCCTGAGTGTGATTGAGGTCGCCTCCACCGAGGAAGCGATCGCAGTGGCCAACGCCACCGAATATGGCCTGGCCGCGTCGGTCTTCACGAGCAATGCGCGCCAAGCGATCCGCGCTGCGCGGGAAATCCGGGCGGGCACTGTGACGGTCAACTGCTATGGCGAAGGCGATGCAACGACGCCCTTCGGCGGATACAAGCAGTCGGGCTTTGGCGGACGTGACAATGGGCTGACAGCGCATGATCAGTACACCGAGCTTAAGACCATTTGGATCGATCTGACCGATCCCCGCGATGGGGACAACGTCGGGTGAGCCGCGTCGGGTTCATCGGAACGGGCCATATCGCAGCCCCAATGGCGCGTGCTTTGGCGCGCAACGGGCACAAGGTGACCGTGTCCGCGCGCAATGCACAGGTGGCCGAGGCCCTTGTCGCAACCGGGCTTGGGATTGCAAAAGGCGCCAATCAAGATGTCATTGACGCCAGCGATACCGTCTTTCTGTGCCTGCGGCCCGCCGTCTGGGCAGAGGCCGTGGCCGGGCTAACGTGGCGCGCGGACCAGTCCATCATCTCGGTCATGGCGGGCGTTCCGTTGCACGACATCAGCGAGGTTTGCGCACCCGTCACGAACCTATCGGTGACGATCCCAATTGGGTTTATCGAGTTTGGCGGCTGCCCGTTGCCCGTGGCGGGCAATCCCGCCCCCCTCGCCGCGCTCTTCGGCCAGAACAATCCGATCTTGCCACAGGCCTCTGAAGCGGCGCTGAGCGATCACTTTGCGGCCTCGGCCCTCTTATCCGGTGTCCTGGGGTTTATGGAAGCGGGCGCAGACTGGCTGGCAGCGCAAACGGGCGATGCCCAAAAGGCTGAAATCTATGTCGCCAACCTGGTCGCGGGCTTCTTGCGAGACATGCCAAAGGCCACGGCAGGCGATATGGCGGCAGCAAAAGCTGCGCTGGCCACGCCGGGCACACTGAATCTGCAGATGGTCGAAGGGCTCAAAGCGGCGCGCAGCTTCGACGCCCTGCCGGGCATACTATCCAAAATTTCCGCCAGCATGGGATCCAAATCATGACCGTAGAGGCCGTAGGAACCGCCAGGCGCGGACGTGGGGCGCGCAAAGCGGCGCGGCAGGCGCGGGATATCTCGATGCTGCCCGCCCTAAAGCGTCAACTGCCCCTGACCGAGCCGATGACGCCGGATCAGATTGACAAAATCGATGCGGCCTCGATGCATATTCTGGAAAACGTTGGCGTCCAATTCCGCGATCCCATCGCATTGGAGGACTGGCGGCGCGCCGGGGCCAAGGTTGATGGCGAGATTGTTTATCTTGACCGCGGTCTTGTCCGCGCGCTGATCGCCACGATCCCAGAAACCTTCACCTATCACGCGCGCGATCCAAAGAAGTCGCTGCCCTTTGGACAGGATCACATGATCTTTGTGCCGATGACCGGCGCACCTTACTTGCGCGACCTAGACGATGTGCGGCGTGGCCCGACGCTGGAAGACTTGGCGAATTTCCACAAGCTCAGCCATATGCTGCCCGCGCTGCATTCCTCGGCCCACCACATCGTGGAGCCGATGGACCACCCGATCAGTCACCGCCACCTGCGCATCACCTATTCGTCGATGAAGTACTCCGACAAGACGTTCATGGGGATGACGACAAGCCCAAAGAATGCCGAAGACGTAATGGAGATGTGCGCGCTCCTCTTTGGCGATGACTTTATGGAGACGCATCCGGTTGTGACCGGGAATTGCAACGGCAATTCGCCCCTGGTTTGGGACGAAACCATGCTGGGCGCGATGCGCGCTTTCTGCAAACGCAACCAGCCGGTTCTGTGTTCGCCCTTCGTGTTGGGCGGCGCAAACACGCCCGCTTCGGTCGCGCCGACAGTGGCGCAGTTGAACGCAGAGGCTCTGTCGGCGCTGGCCTACACGCAAGTGGTGCGCAAAGGCTGCCCGGCGATCTATGGTCATTACCTTTCGACGGTCAGCATGAAGTCGGGGGCGCCCATGGCGGGCACGCCCGAGATCAGCCTGATGAACTTCATGATCGGTCAGATGGCGCGGCATTACGGCGTGCCGTGGCGCAGTTCCAACACGCTGGGCGGGGCAAAGACCTTTGATGCGCAGTCAGGCTATGAAAGTGCGACAACGTTGCAATCGGTGATCCTATCGGGCTGCAACTACATTTGGCACTCGGCGGGTTGGAACGAGGCGGGCATGCATTGCTCTATGGCCAAGTTTGTCGTGGATGCGGAACAATGCGCGATGGCCTACCGCATGGCAGAAGGCGTGCGTTGGGACGATTTCGATGCGGCCCTGGAGGCCGTGGGTGATATCGGACCCGGTGGGCACTATCTGGGCCACCCGCATACGCTGGAGAACTTCCAGCGCGCGTTTTTCATGCCAGAGCTTTTCGACAACAACTCAATCGAGCAGTGGCAAGCCGAGGGGGCCGTGGAAATCACCGAACGAGCCCTGACAAGCGCTCGGGCGATGCTGAACGACTACCAACAACCCTATTTGGACCCAGCTCGCGATGAAGCCCTGCGCGACTATATCGCCCGCCGCGAACGCGAAATACCCGCAGCCGAAGCGCTCAACCAGGAGCATTGATGTGAGGCATGGTCGCTTTCTGTGGGCCACGCTAACGCCCCATGGCCCGCAAAGTGTCACGCGTGTCCAGGTCGACGCATGAAGGTCGCACGGCTGCCAGTTGACCCAGGGCCATCGGGATGGGCGGAAATCCTTCCCGAGGCCGATGCTCCGACGCCACTGGAAGAGCACAAGACGAGCGATTGGCTTGTTATTGGCGCGGGCTTTGCCGGGCTGGCAGCTACGCGGCGGCTCAGCCAGTTGCGGCCTGAGGATCGGATCACGCTTTTGGACGCCGCACGTGTCGGCGAAGGGCCTGCGGGGCGTAACTCGGGCTTTATGATCGATCTGCCGCATGATCTGACATCGGACGATTACGCGGGCACGCTGGACGCAGATGCCGACCAGATCGCCGACAACCGCCGCGCCATCGCGTTTGCAGCGGAGATGGCCGAGGCTTTCGGCCTGCCACAAGAAGCCTTCGATCCTGCAGGTAAGGTAAACGGCGCCGCAACGGCAAAAGGTCATCGCCACAACTTGGACTACGCCAAACATCTAGAGCGATTGGGCGAGCCATATGATTTGCTGAACGCGGCAGACATGCAGGACCTGACCGGAACATCGTACTATGAGGCTGGACTTTTTACGCCCGGCTCTGTGATGCTGCAGCCAGCGATGTTTGTGCGTGGCGTTGCGGCAGGGCTGCGCTCTAACCGCGTCCAGATCCACGAACAGAGCCCTGTGACCGAGCTGGCCCGTATCGGCAACTCTTGGCGAGCGACAACGCCAAAAGGAGCGGTCACAGCACCTCGTGTGATCCTAGCTGTAAATGGACACCTCGAAAGCTTTGGACATTTGACCGGGCGACTGGTCCATGTACATACATATGCGTCGATGACCCAACCGCTTACGCCCGAGCAGGTCCGGCGCCTTGGCGGCGCTGCGCGTTGGCACCTGACGCCGGCGGACCCGTTGGGGACCACGGTCCGGCGAGTCTCTGGCACTGGTGGCGCCAGGTTGATCATCCGAAACCGTTTCACGTTCGACCCCAAACTCGAAGCGGCTCGCGGGTGGGACGCACAGATCCAGCGCGACCACGACGCAGCCTTTGCTGCGCGATTTCCAATGCTGCGCGGCGTAGAAATGGCTTATCGCTGGGGCGGGCGCTTGTGCCTGTCTCGCAATGCGGTGCAAGTCGTCGGCGAGTTGGAACACGGCCTTTACGCAGCCTGTTGTCAAAATGGGTTGGGCACAGCGAAGGGTACTCTTGCTGGTCTTTTGGCGGCTGAACTGGCCTGCGGCAAAACCTCGCCTGCGCTGGAACGTGCAGTGTCTGCGCCGCAACCGTCGCGCCTCCCCCCGACGCCTTTGGCACAGATTGGCGCTTCGGCGCGGCTGCGTTGGGGTGAGTGGCGCGCGGGCCGCGAAAAATAGTCAAACCCAACCAACCGACGCGCGTAGGATCATCTCTACATCGTGGCGGCGCAGCGACGACCCTTGGAAAATCTGCGCAACGGCATCGTCTTTGGCACGGGTCAAGGACGCGACGATGTCAGGCGCCGACACGTCCCTTCGGTCCCATTTTGCAAAATGCGCCTCTTCGGCGGCGAGATCTTCCACCAACGGATCCTCCACGGGGCCACCACCGCCAGGATAGCGGTACCAACCCACGCCGGTGCTGCGCCCCCAGCGCCCTTCCGCCACAGCGCGGGCAAGCAGCAGCGGTGGATCACACCAATCTAGGCTTTGAAACACTGCGTCTCGGCGATGCAGCATGCGTTCATTGCCAAGCACATCCATGCGCTTGACCAACGCGCACTGCCCGTGCGCCTCGAGTGCATCGTCAATCTCGACCGGCGACGCGCCAGTCAGCATCAATCGTTCGACTTCTGTCGTCACAACAGCCCACAGATATTCGCTTGGCGGAACGGCCTCGGGTGGCAGCAGGACAGACGTGCCCCCAATGCGCGAAATCAAATCCTGCACACCGTCTGGGACGACGTCACCCAACACTTCGACCACCGGCGCCGAAGGTGACCAGGAAAACAAGGCAGCAGGACGGGACCCAACGGGCCAAGACAACGAAATGTCGGCACCGGACCCCGCATCCCCCAAACGCAAGTCTGCACGTGGCACCTCCGCACGGAGGGCAACGCCCGCCGCGGCGGGCAAGCCATGCTCAAGCCGCGCAAAGTCATCTTTATCCGGAACGACCAGCGTGACCGGCTGACCATACTCAGACAGACGGGCAGCGACCTGAATATGCTCCGCTCCAACGACTGCTATAGACAAGGATGCGTCAGGCAATAAAACCGTGGTCCGCAATAAGCGCCAGCAGCGCTGAAAGCGATGCGTCGCGCGTCTGTCCGGTTGTGTCGAGCACCGCGTCTGCCCGCGCATAAGCTTCAGCGCGTTCGATAAGAATACCGCGCAACTGTTCCATGGCCTCGGGCTGGCCCTTCATCGGACGCAAGTCACCCTGGGCGCGCACGCGGTCCATATGTTCTTCGGCCGTGGCCTTCACCCAGATCGTGTGGAACCGAGCTTGCAACGTGGCGTATGTCTCTGGCTCGTTGACAATACCGCCTGCAACCGCGAGCACCAATCGGTCATGGCGGGTCGCCACGCGGCGGACCGCCTCTGCTTCCAGTTGACGATATCCGTCCGCACCATAAAGCGCCATGACCTCTGGGACCGGCATGCCGCCCTGCGCTTCGATATCCTTGTTCAACTCAACGAACGGCACGCCGAGCTTCTCGCCGGCCAATCGCCCGAGCGTGGACTTGCCAGCGCCGCGCAGCCCGATCAGGCACACGCGTTCCGCCCGATCTGGGATCTCAGCTGCCACCTCCAGTCGCGAGATCACCGCAGTGCGTGTTGCCGCATCAGCCTGCCGATAAAGGCGGATCAATCGCTGTTCAGCCTCACTGGTTGGGTCGTTTAGAAGGTCCACAAGCTCAAGGCCCAGCGCGCGCGCCACACGCTGAAGCAGCGAAATGGAGATGTTACCTTGGCCACCTTCGAGTTGGGCAAGATAGCGTGGTGAAACGCCTGAGGCTTCCGAAAGGACACGACGTGGCATGCCGCGCCGCGCCCGAGCGGCCCGCACAGTCTCGCCAACACGCGCGAGAAGTTGGTCCGAGCGATTTGATTGCTCGAAATCGGCTTGGTGTTTAGGGTCATTCATGCGCACATCCCTTCGGCCTAAAGGAATAGAGCAAGGTCGCTCCGCAGCAAGATACGCGCGGCGTCACGACGCAGGGGGCTCCATACGAGCCATGTGGGACTCGAGTAGGTCGCGAATGTCTGGCGGCGCAGATTGGCTTTTGAATTGATTTGCAACGACAAAAACCGATGTGAATCGACCCTCAAAACAGAGGGCGCCATTTTGTAGTCCGATCACTTCGAAGGTAACGGACGTGTCACCGAGCCGGAGAGGCCGTGTTCTGCAAACCAGCACGTCTCGCGGCGTAATCGGCGCCCGGAAGTCCATTTCAAGCCGAACAAACGGCGTTCCAACGTTGCGATCCAACTCTAATTCGTACCAACCTTGGCCCAAATGAGCAGACCACCAGGCATTTATCGCTTCCAGGGCCCACCAAGGGATCCAGCCCGTGTAGGCTATCTTGGCGGGATCACAGTGTCCCCATCCAACGCGAACCTCATATTCGAACACAGCCCCTTGGGACATGATGCCTAAGCAGCCTCTGCCTGAACCTCGGCAATAATGCCCTCAAGCCAGGGCAATCCGATGTCCTCCGGCATATCAACCGACGAAGCATCGTGAATGCCGCGTGTGCCCACCATCGTTGCTCCCGCCCTCTTTAAGAGATTGGCCAGACGCTCCGAGCCATGCGCAAAGGTTTCGGCAAAGACCTGATCACCCAGACCAAAGATCGCAAACGATAGCCCCGATAAGTCCGGCGCGTGTTGGTCCATGGCAGTTTCAAACGCGACCGCTTGACTGGGTAGATCACCGTTGCCGTAGGTGGATGTTACAAAGATATGAAAAACCGATTGGTCCAGGTCCGCCGGGGTCACATCCGCCAAATTGGCGATATCACACACGAAATTGGACCCTAATTCAGCGACCATATCTTCGCATAACATCTCGGAGTTGCCGGTCTCGGTGCCAAAGAGAAATTGCAGTTTCACGGGCGCGACCTCATGCCATGTGAAGTTTTACATATTCGAAATCGCCCGGCTTGTTATCGATACCGACCTTTGGCGGTGCGATCCAACTTGCAAATTTTCCGGGTTCATAAACGGGCTTCATCAAGGATTGGATAAAATCACCGTCGATTTTTGATGGTAACCAATCATCGCGACGCGCGGCCCAGTCGGCCTCTGAAATCACTGCGCCTGAAGGATCAGCTTTGATGGCTGAAAATACCCCAATTTGGCGGTGAAACGCCTCGTGGGGCAACTTCATCTCGAAGGCGATGCCAGTGCGCTGTATCAGCTTATTCCATCGGCGCAGCCCGCCGGACGCGTCGCGAACATAATCGTCGCGCAAACGCATATTGATCGCTGTGAGCGCCGGCACACTTTCCGTGACGATCTTACCGTCCACCACATTGGCCACGTCATACGTTGCGTCCTGGAGTTGGTGATCGTCGTCAATCCGCGCCTCCATATACCGGCCCTTAATGCCGGCGTTGAACGCGTTCGCGGCATTGGTTGACACTTCGGATCCAAAGAGATCAAGGCTTAAAGAGTAGTGAAGATTCAGCTTTTTCTGGATCGTCGGCAGGTCAATAACGCCCAGGTCCCGGATCTTATTGATATCATAGGGATCGCTTATGCCCGCCTTCACCATCGCCTCGCAGGTGGCTTGAATGGTGCGCCCGACGCCGGTTTCTCCAACGAACATATGGTGGGCCTCTTCGGTCAACATGAACCGACATGTGCGGGACAGCGGATCAAAGCCCGACTGCGCTAAGCTTTCCAACTGCATCTTTCCATCGCGGTCGGTAAAATAGGTGAACATGAAAAACGACAGCCAATCGGGCGTTTCTTCGTTGAAGGCGCCCAGCATGCGTGGAGCATCATCGGACCCCGAAGACCGCACCAGCATCTCATCTGCCTCTTCGCGGCCATCCTTGCCGAAGTACTTTTGCAGCAAGTAAACCATCGCCCATAAATGGCGGCCTTCTTCGACATTGACCTGAAATAGGTTGCGCATGTCGTAGAGCGACGGCGCAGTTAACCCCAAAAATCGCTGCTGCTCCACAGAGCCAGGCTCTGTATCGCCTTGGATCACGATCAAGCGCTTCAACATGTTTCGGTATTCGCCAGGGACTTCTTGCCAGGCAAGTTCGCCTTTGTGCGCGCCCATAGGGATGCGACGATCTTCGACCGCTGGCGCCAACAAGACCCCCCAGCGGTACTCAGGCATTTTTACGTAATCGAATTTGGCCCAGCCCTTGGGATCAACGCTTACAGCAGTGCGCAGGTAGACCATGCTTTCTTGAAAGTTTTGCGGGATCAGTCGGTTCCACCAATCGATGTACCCCGGGTGCCATTTTTCGAGAGCCTTCAGAACTTTGCGGTCCTGGCTCAGCCCAACATTGTTGGGAATACGGGTGTCGTAGCTTACGTCGAGATCCAACTTGCCGTCCTCATTGTTCTGGGACCAGAGGCGTCACGTGTTTCTGGTCCGGTGCTTCGGAGAAAACGGGTTACACCCGTTCCATGTCATACTTGCCGCGAACGCCTGTACCGTAGCTGCGCAGTGCGCCTTCCGGTCCCACGGCATTCGGGCGGTTAAAAATCCAGTTCTGCCAGGCGGTTAAGCGTCCAAATATGCGTGTTTCCATCGTTTCAGGACCTGCAAACCGAAGGTTCGCTTCCAAGCCGGTCATAGCATCGGGTGAAAAACTTGCGCGTTCTTCCAGGAAAATCCTGACTTCATCTTCCCAATCGATGTCATCCAAAATCATCGTGACCAGGCCGAGATCATCCGCGTCCTCTGCCAAGAGCGCCTCACCAACTTGGCCACGCGCCGCATCAACCGCGTCCGGGGTTCCTAGAAAGCGCGTGTCAAGCCGCGACAAGGCATTGCCCATCGGATACGTGCCAAAATTTCCGTCACTCAGGACGACAGTGGCAAGCGGCCGGTTGTCGCCTTCGAAGGCGTCCTCCATCATATAGCTACGGTCCACCGCAAAGAGCAGCTCGGCCAATGGTCCCGCAAAGCAGGATCCATGCTCCACCAAAGCGACGAGCGAGCGTGACGTCACATCCACCCTTTTCAATACACGCTTCCAGAACATCAAAATCTCGCGCGCAAGCCAGTGATCGGGCGCGGCCAACAACGCGGCCTCGTGCTCTATGACCGCGGCAGGATCGCCTTGGGTTTTGAAAATCCAGAGCCCGGCATCAGTTTCATTAAGCCGCAGATGTAAAATTGCGTCTTCCAACTCCCGAGCGGCGCACAGCATCCAAGCATTTGCATCGAGGTCGTCTAGCGTTGGGGCAAGTGTATCCGGCGCACGCAGCGTGATCGTGGCAACGCGTGCTTTACGGTCCACGGCAACCTCAACATGAGAGTAGACAACCGCCCCGTCACTCCCGAATTGACGGTTCAGCGGTGGCAAGTGAATGCCCTGTGCACCACGGGGTGCACGCTGTGCGGCAAATTCCGCCGCGCGGTCGCGTACGGCATCGTCAAATTTTGAGTTTGGAATGACCTCATCCACAAGGCCCCACTCTGCGGCGCGCTTGCCTCGAACGCCTTCTTCTGTCGCGCAGAAGACGTCCGCCCGGTCGCGGCGCACGCGCCGTTTGTCCGTGACCCGCGTCAAACCACCCGTTCCTGGCAACACCGCCAACAGCGGAACCTCGGGCAAAGACACAGACGAGGTGCTGTCATCGGTGAGCATGATGTGGTTGCAGGCTAGCACAAGTTCATACCCACCGCCCGCGCAAGAGCCTTTAACGGCAGCGATGTACTTTTGCCCGCTGTCTTCTTCCGCCGCTTCATATGCATTTCGGGTTTCGTTGGTGAACTTGCAAAAATTCACTTTATGACTGTGTGTTGCACCTGCGAGCATCCTGATGTTTGCACCCGCACAGAACACTCTGTCTTTGCCAGATTGCAAGACAACGACGGCCACCTCTGGATGCTCAAACCGCATGCGCTGGACAACGTCATTGAGTTCGATGTCCACGCCCAGATCGTAGGAGTTGAGCTTGAGCTGATAGCCCTCAAAAAGTCCACCGTCTGCGTCAACATCCATGGTCAGCCATGCAACAGGGCCATCATAGTCAACGCGCCAATGGCGATATTGGCTCGGGTCAGTCTGAAAATCGATACGAGGCGCCATAGCTCATCCTTGCTTTGGCGAGACCCTAGACGCAGGTCACATTGCGTAAAGGCGCGTCATGCAGAATAACGTAGCTTACACCCAAAAATACGGCCAATTTGGCCCGTAGAGTGCATTATAAATCATCTTTTTGTGTGATAGCTTACTCATTGTCATACCGGCGGCACCGAGAAGCGGGACGAGTCAGCCGCCTCCCAGAGCATGACCGAGCGCACCCCATACAGCAGCCTATCCAGCCTGAGAGCCATTACAGACGGAGGACCCCAAGAGCACTAGTCTGAACAACACCAACCGGCCTGCAGCAGGTGTTGATCGGTCGAAATTAGGCGCGCAGTTTGAAGCGTTGGATCTTTCCAGTTGCGGTTTTCGGTAAGTCCTCGACGACCTCAACCCAACGTGGATACTTCCACTTTCCGATTTTGCTTTGAACAAATGGTTTGAGGTCATCGGCGAAATCTGGCGTGCTTGCACCGCTCTTGAGCACAACAAATGCCTTTGGCTTTTCCAAGCCTTCTTCGTCCAGCGCCGGAACGACCGCAGCTTCGAGTACGGCGTCGTGTGAAATGATGGCCTGCTCCACCTCAAAAGGCGAAACCCAAATGCCGCCGACTTTGAACATATCATCCGTGCGCCCGCAGTAGATGTAGCGGCCATCGCTCCGGCGCTCGTACTTGTCGCCTGTCCGGGTCCATTCCCCCTCGAACGTCGCGCGGCTTTTTGCGCGCTGGTTCCAATAGCCGTCAGCAGCCGAAGCGCCGCGCACAAGCAGTTCGCCGACAGTGTCCGGTGGTACGTCGGCCCCTGTCTCGTCGACCAACCGCAGATCATAGCCCGGAACAGCGCTTCCGGACGTTCCGTACTCGACGCTGCCTTGGGCATTCGATAGAAAAATGTGGAGCATCTCGGTCGATCCAACACCATCCAAGATCTCTGCACCCACCATGGCCTCCCAACGCGTGCCAATTTCGGACGGCAATGCCTCACCGGCCGAAACGCACAACCGCAAGGCATGTTCTGGTGCGCCATCAGTTTCAAGCGCAGCGACCATCGCTGCAAAGAGCGTTGGGACACCGTAAAAAATCGTTGGGCGATGGGTGGCAATGGCCTGGATCATATCTGCGGGTGTAGGCCTGCCAGGGAACAGCAACGTTGTCGCGCCAACAGACAGGGGGAACGTCACAGAGTTGCCCAGGCCATAGGCGAAAAAGATCTTCGCCGCAGACAAAACGACATCCTCCTGGCGAATGCCCAGAACCTTAGCGCCATATGTCTCCGCACAGGCGCGCAACGCGGAATGCACGTGCCGTACGCCCTTCGGTTGACCTGTCGAGCCCGATGAATAAAGCCAAAAGGCACAAGAATCTGGCGATACGGCGACGGTTGCCATCGGCGCGGCATCCCCAAGAAAGTCCGAAAATGCAGTTCCCGCTTCGACGTCACCCCCAATGACCACCACCTGCTCAATACCTGGCATCTGACCCACCTTCTGCGCGATCATGGGCCACAGCGGCGCACTGACGAAGACGACGCGCGGCTGGCAGTCCTCCAAGATCGCCGCATATAGATCCTCGGACAACAGCGTGTTGAGAAGGATTGGAACCACCCCAGCCTTCATCGCGCCGAAAAAGATGACGGGGTATTCCACGGTGTCTTGCAACAGACACAGCGCCCGCTCTTCCGGGCGCACCCCAGCGTCGCGTAACGCGCGTGCAACGCGCCCAGACTGGTCGTCCAGGTCACCATAAGTCAGCGCGCGCCCTCCACCAATCTCTTGGAACGCAGTCTTCGCGGATCGACCCTCCGCAATATGCCGATCCACGAGCCAATGGGCCGCATTTCCATGATTTGTCATCGGACCTCCCCTTCCTCAGACACGATTTTCAAGCCCGTTGGACCCGTAGAGCCAAGCCAAGATATCGTACCATTCGGCATTTGTCTTGGCGCTCATAACTTGGTTGCGCAGCGCTGCATGCGCCCCCTCTGGGTGGTAAATATGCGCGCCAACCTCTCGGCTTTGCAACACAACCTTCGCCGTGCGCGCGTTGCGACGCGCTGCATAGCGTTGTAAGGCTGCTGGGCTAACTTCCTGCCCTAATTCATCGGCGAGACAGACGGCATCTTCCAACGCCATGCAGGCTCCCTGCGCCATGTACTGGAGTGTGGGATGCGCCGCATCGCCCAAAAGCGCGACAGGTCCGTCAGTCCATGACGCGACTGGATCGCGATCGCAGAGCACCCAAAGCCGCCAGTCTTGACCGCGCCGGATCAGCTCTTTGGGCAGGTCAGAGATATGGTCAAACCCCCGCGCCACGTCCGCATGATCAACAGGCTGCCCTGCAACTGGCCGGGGTGCGTCGTTGTGGTAGGTCACAACCAAGTTGTAAGCCGAGCCGCCTTGTAAGGGATAATGCACGATATGGCATTTCGGCCCAGCCCAGAGCGTGGGTGCGTTCCAGCGCAGCTCATCCGGCATCTGGTCCGCCGGAACAACGGAACGGTAGGTTGAGTGGCCCGAGACGCGAACCGGGTCCCCCAACATCTGTGCACGCACATTGGACCAAAGCCCATCGGCGCCAATCAAGAGCAAACCCCCGATCCGATCTCCTGCCGCGAGCGTGGCCCATACCCCGTCTCGGCAGATTTCATATCGCTCGACTACAGATGAGGTGCGCAGCGTGATTATGTCATTGGCTTGGCATGCATCGCGCAAAACGCCGTGGAGCTGACCTCGATGCACAACAGCATAGGGGTTGCCGAAACGCGCCCGAAACGCAGCGCCCAAATCAATCGAACAAATCGGCTTGGCCGTCAGCGCGTCCATCAACCGGAGTGATTCAACATAGACAGCGCAATCGCGCGCCTCAGGTCCGACCCCTAAAACATCAAAGGCATGAAACGCGTTTGGGCCCAACTGGATGCCTGCACCGATTTCCGAAAACTCTGCAGCTCTCTCCAGTACCACTGACGGCACGCCTTTGCGCGCCAAAGCTAACGCAGCGGACAAACCGCCGATTCCGCCCCCTGCGATCAGTACAGTCTCATTCTGCATCCGGTTGAACGCTGGGATGGGCCTTTTGGATCGCAGGCAGCGCCGCACACTCGGCCCCAACTGCGCGCAGCCGCGGCATTTCGGTCAAATCAACCCCAAACCGCTCCGCCGCATAAATCTGTGGCATAAGATAGACGTCCGCGAGCCCTGGCGCATCGCCAAAACAGAACGCAGTCTTGGCCCGATCGGCGACGAGCCCCTCGCAAGCTGCAAGGCCATCGCCAATCCAACGCTGCCCCCAAGCGGCCTTGACGCTCTGATCGCCGTTAAACGCCGTTTCGAGATACTGCAGCACGCGCAAATTCTGTAGTGGATGAACCTCGCAAGCAATCACCGCGCAAAATGCACGAACGCGCGCGCGCTCGGTCACGTCGGTCGGTAAAAGCGCCGGATCCGGATAGACCTCTTCCAGCCACTCCAAAATCGCAGGGCTTTGCGTGAGCACCGTGTCACCCACTTCCAAAACCGGAAGCAATTTCTGCGGGTTTAGCGCTTGAAACGCTGCACTTCGATGTTGCCCTCCGTCCTTGAGCAGATGCACGGGCCGATACTCTGACGCGAGGCCCTTCAGGTTCAGCGCAATACGTAACCGGTAGGACGATGAGGACCGAAAGTAACCGTGGTGGACAATCATTCGATTGCCCCAAGCGTCAAACCAATCCCGGCCAAACCATCGATACCGCCGGTGATCTTGTCGCCAGGCTGGACTGCGCCAACGCCAGCAGGCGTGCCTGTCATGATCACATCGCCCGGCTTCAAATGGTAGTAATGCGACAGGTGCGAAATGACCTCAGCCACAGACCAAACCAACTCCGATAGAGTCGCGTCCTGACGTGTCTCTCCGTTGACCTCAAGATGGATGCGCGCCTCGGGCGTGACGCTCCAGCCGCGCGATACCTCGGCGAGTACCGCACCGTTCTCGACGTCTTTGCCAAGATCCCAAGGTCGGCGATTGTCCTTGCCGTCCTGTTGGCGGTCGCGCCGGGTCATATCAAGTGCGCAGGAGTAGCCTAGAACCACGGCATCCGCCTCGGACACCTGCACGCGCAATGCCTCTGCACCGATGTAGACGGCCAGCTCCATCTCGTGATGGTAGTTCGCAGTCCCTTGCGGAAACGGCACGGTCGCCCCAGAGCGAACCGCATTGGCCGCAGACTTGGTGAAGTACCATGGTGCTTCGCGGTCCACCTGCCCACCCATTTCGGCAGCGTGCTTTTCATAGTTTCGGCCAACGCAGAAGATGCGGCGGACTGGGAAAACATCGCCCCCTTCAACAGGCACAGTAAACGGTTCTGGTGCCGGGAACAAAAGGGTCATCGCGCGCGCTCCTCGTAATAGCCCAGCTTCTGTTGCAAGGGGCGATCATGGATCCGGATCAGAAAGGCCTCGGTTTCGGCATGGTGATCCAAGGCCGCAAAGACCGGCGCTGTGAAGGTGTCTTTTGGACCCCAAGCGATCTCTTTGCCGTTAACGACCGTCGTGCCCTGCCCGTGCACCACATGATAGGCTTGGCTATAGCTGCGTAGAGGCGGGCGGTCTGTCTGGCCAGCCTGCATCATAACGGC
>CAWUIP010000084.1:0-15767 GCA_963922415.1 uncultured Aliishimia sp.
TTAGGCACTTCGTCTTTCACGCGGACCCCTCCCAGTTCAGTATCATTTTCAAGCAGGTCGGATCCGTGAAAGCGTGTGCATAAGCCGCTTGCGCGTCCGCAAAATGGGATCGGTGTGTGACCAGACCGTCAAGGCTCAACGTGCCGCTTTCGACCAGCGCACGCGTGGCGATTAAGTCATCGCGCGTCCACTCTGCGGCCACCCGAAAGCGCGCTTCTTTCATGAAAGCAGGCGGGAACGCAAAGCTCAGCGGCTTGGTGTAAAAACCGGCCAAGACGATCTCACCACCCTTGGCAATACGACCGACCAGATCGTTCAACAGGTCGCCATTGCCCGATGCATCATAGATGGAACGGTAGGCGCGGTGCGGATCTTCGTCAGGGTCCATCACCTCATATCCAAGCGCGCCTGCCCGACGCGCCGGATCAATTTCCCAAACGACAGGCGCCGGGGCACCCGCCGCAAGTGTCAAGCGCGCAAGCAACCGTCCCAACACACCGTGCCCAACGATCAAGTCGGGTACAGACTTGTTCAGCCCTGCCATGGAGTGCCGTGCAGTTGCCGCCAGAGCCAGCAGTGCGCCCTCGGGCCCAAATCCCTTGTCAATTCTGGTCACGCGTTCGCTGTCGGTTACCAGGCGCCGCGTCGCGCCGCCGAAGAGCCCAAAAGCGCCTTCGTAGCAATTGGCACCTGGAACAAAGACGTATTCGCCTGGCTTGAACCCCGTCATTGCGCCAGCTTCGACGACTTCACCTGCCGCTTCGTAGCCGGGAACAAGCGGATACCCCATTCCGGGGAACGGAGGCATCTCGCCGCTCCAAAACAGCTTTTCGGTGCCCGTGGAGATGCCAGAATGCGCAATATCGACGACGAGGTCAGTGGGACCTGGCGCTGCGAGCATAACGTCAGCGACTTCCAGGTCCTTCGGTCCGTTCAGCAAGACAGCACGAGTGTGCAATGTCATCTCCCATTTTTCGGCTCTGATCTTCCAAGACAGACTCAGTGATCGCGCCACTTCTTGAGTGTCATTTTATTCTGACATCTCAAGTTGTCAAACTATACTGACAGTTAAAGTGTCAATTTTGCCTTACAGCTGTCAATACTCGGGTCACGAAGGGCCGATTTGGCCGCGGTGACCGGATCTGCTCAAAGCCAGCTTGGCGACACAGATCTCCGATCTCTTCGGCAGAGCGGGTGCGCCCTGTCTGCATCGCCATGGTGTAGAACGCGAAGTAGACATCGCCGCTCTGGTCTGGTGTCGCGCCGCCACCCATAGGCTCTGAGATGATAAGTCGACCACCTTGCGGCAGCGTGTCGTAGACCTTCTTCAAAAGTGCTGCGACCGTTTCATCAGCATGGTCGTAAAGCACGCGGATCAGCGAGATTGCATCCGCACCAACGGGCAAAGGATCATCGCGAAAGGACCCGGGCAGCACATGAAGCCGCGTACGCAAATCGGTTGGAACGCCTGCCACGACCTGATCGAGATCGAATAGCGTCATATCAAGATTTGGATACGTCTCTGCCACCGCACCGAGAAACGCGCCGGTGCCTCCACCGATATCCATCAGGCGCTGAACCCCACTCAATGACACCTGGCGCAGCGTATCTTGGGCCACAAGCGCCTGTGATTGTGTCATCAGATCCGAATAGGTACGCGCGATATCTGGAGCAATCTGCCCCCTTGCTCCGAAAACATAAGGCCAAAATTCCGAGAGCTCTGTCGTCTCTGGCCCGCGCAGCAAAGCCACTGGATCTTCTAGGTCACGGTAGAATGCATGGTGGTGCCGGATCATCGCCTGCAGACCCGGAACCCCCATGATCGCAGCGCCTTTGCGCGCCAAGGAAAACTGTCCATTTCGGCGACGCTTCAAGAGGCCCATAGCCGCACCCGCTTGGCACAAGATCTGCATACGTTCGGGCGGAACGCCGCAGCCGAGCCCCAGCGCCTCGGCTGTGTGAGGACCTGCGCGCAGTGCTTCAAACACCTCAAGCTCGACAAGCGCCATAAGCGCCTGGCTTTGCACAAAGCCTTGAACTAAGTCGAAAATCGCCTGTCCATCCGCGCGCGTGCGGCCGCGTGTCAGTGGAAACCGACTGGCCCAAGATTGGAACTTCGGCTGGGCAACCAGCCGATTCAGCCAGCCACCGCGCCATTTGGGCAGATCGCGGGTGCCATCAAACATTGCTGCGCGCGGGGATAACAGGCGTCACTTTTTCAGCATAGGCTTGCACCATTTGTGCCAATTGCGCCTCGCCGGGACATGACGGAATAGAGGCAATCGCGCCGGACAATATATCCTTCAGCCGAGATACAGCCCCGTCCACACCCAGGTGCGTTACTGCATTCGGGCGACCATGTAGATCATCCTGGCCAGACGGCTTTCCGAGTGTGTCTTGATCGCACAGAGCATCCCGAAGATCGTCGGCAACTTGGAACGCTTCACCAATGCGCGCACCGAGCTCGAACCAAGGTTCTGCCTCTTGTCCTGCGGCAATCGCACCCATTTGTGTGGCTGCTATGAACAAGGCGCCCGTCTTAGCCTGGTGATAGGCGGAAAGGTCGACACGCGCCTCGCTCTCCCAGGCCTGACCCGCACAGATGCCGCCCGGCATTCCAGATCGCTTCGACAACGTCAGAAGAAGCTGGGCGGCACGGTCCGGGTCGTGGTGGCATTGGCGTGCAAGAATTTCGAAAGCAAGGATGATAAGGCTGTCACCGGTTAGAACCGCGAGCGGCTCTGAATAGGCGCGATGCACAGACGGCTTCCCTCGACGCAGATCCGCATCGTCAAAACAAGGTAAGTCGTCATGAACCAACGAGGCGCAGTGCATAATCTCCAACGCAGCGGCCGCTGTATCGGCAAGTTCCGGTCGATCGTCGCCGCAGGCACAGGCCACAGACAAAAGGATGGTTGGTCGGATCCGCGCCCCGCCGGGTGCCGTTGCATACTCTAAGGCAGAGGCGAGTTTTGACGGTACAGAACCGCGGCCCTGGCCATTTCGAATTGCGTTGGAAATGGCGTGCTCAATACGACGCGTCAGAGGCATGTGGCGAAATCCTTCTTGCAAGCTGTAACGCAAAAGCGACACACATGTGTAAATCATACTGGACAGTTTGATGTGACGAGTCAACAATGGAACGATCTTACACCGTGCCCTGACGCACCTTCGGACCGAGGCCATGACACACTCAAAGGACCATGCCATCGTGATCGGCGCCGGCATCGCCGGGCTGGCAGCGTGTGTCCGACTTGCAAGCATGGGGTTGCGCGTCACAGTCTTGGAACGTCATGCCCAGCTTGGTGGGAAAATTCGAACAACACCAAGCGTGGCAGGCCCGGTTGATGCTGGACCCACTGTTCTCACCATGCGGCATGTCTTTGAGGACCTATTCGCTCTCTGTGGAACTGACATTGACGCACATCTAGACCTCGTAAAGCAGGACATCTTGGCCCGTCACTTTTGGCCGGATGGTTCGACACTCGACCTTTACGCAGACGCAGAAAAATCCATCGCCGCTGTCGAGGCCTTTGCCGGCCGAGCCTCCGCAGCAGCTTTCGCGCGCTTTTCAAACAAAGCCAAAGCGCTGTTTGAAGCTTTTGATCAACCTATGATGCAATCCGCCAAACCGCGCGTCCTAAACTTGATCCAACATGTTCTTGCGCACCCTAACCTCTTGTCAAAGATGGGTGGGTTCTCAAGCCTACGAACAACTCTGAAATCAGACTTTGACGACCCGCGGCTTGTACAACTTTTTGGACGCTACGCGACCTATGTTGGCGGTTCACCAAGTCATTCGCCAGCCGTCCTGGCGCTTATTTGGCATGCGGAAGCAACAGGTGTTTGGTGTGTCAAAGGCGGCATGCATACCCTCGTCGATGCGTTGGCCAAGGTGGCGCAGTCGCGTTTGGCCGTAGAGTTTATGACGAACGCGCATGTGGAACGGATCGAAACACGCAATGGGCGCGTCCAAGGCGTTGCTCTCGCAGATGGAACACATCTGCCATGCGATATAGCTGTCCATGCAGGCGATCCCAGGGCTTTGGCAACTGGTGCTTTGGGGCCAAGCGTTCAGTCGGTCGGTCAAGTGACCCGTAAAACGCCACGATCCTTTTCCGCTCGTGTGCACAGCTTTGCGGCAAAGGTGACCGGGCCGGATCTTGCCCATCACAACGTGTTTTTTGCGCAGGATCCAGACAGTGAATTTGACGACCTGATGGCAGGCCGCATTCCGAGAGATCCAACCCTTTACTTATGTGCCGAAGATCGCGGCCTTGGTGTCGAACCCAACCAAATGGAACGGTTCGAAATGATCGCCAACGCACCAGCGACTGCGGAGACCTCAGATCCCAAGGACCTGGAAAAATGGCATCAGATGATCATGACGCGAATGACGACGCATGGGGTGAGCTTCACGCCGACGCCGGGGTCGCAGAACGTGACGACACCGCAGAACTTCGGCGCGATGTTTCCCGCAAGTCTGGGCGCACTGTACGGGCAAAGTCCACACGGGCTGATGGCCGCATTCAAACGCCCTACAGCCCGCTCGAAGATACCGGGTCTGTACCTGTGCGGCGGGGGCACGCATCCGGGGGCGGGTGTCCCGATGGCGGCGCTCTCCGCCAAGCATCTGGCCGAGGCGATCTGGCAAGACCGAACTTCAACGTCACGGTCGGCCCAAACGGCTATGCATGGTGGTATGTCGACGGCCTAAGCGATTGCGGGACGCGCGCAATCAGCATTATTGGCTTTATAGGCTCTGTTTTTTCACCCTGGTACCGCTGGTCAGGTCGCAAGAACCCGCAAAACCACGTTTGCATCAACGTGGCCACCTATGGCCGCGGTGGTCGGTTCACAATGACGGATCGTGGGCAGTCGGCACTGCGCCAAACGGCATCTCGTTTCGAAGTTGGCCCATCCATGATGCGGTGGGAAGACGACAAGCTTGTCATCGACATCAACGAGGTCAGCTCTTGGCCGATGATCTCGCGCCTGCGCGGGCGTGTAACGATTACGCCGTCTGCGGTAAGCCAAGTTGAATTGCCACTTACTGAGGATGGCGCCCACGTCTGGCGACCCTTCGCCCCAAGAGCACGGATTGAGGTCGATATCGATCGGCGCGGCTGGGCTTGGGAAGGTGAGGGTTACTTTGACGCCAACTTTGGCACGCGCGCTTTGGAAGAGGATTTCTCGTATTGGACATGGGGCCGGTTTCCGACCAAGAATGGTGCCACGTGTTTTTACGACGCAGAACGGTTGGACGGGACCTCACTTGCAGCGGCGTTTTCTTTTGATGCAAACGGTGCCGCAACGGAAGTCGCACTACCGCCAAAAGCCCGCCTGGCAAGATCGCTTTGGGCTGTTCGGCGGGAAACCCGTGCCGACGCTGGATATCGGCCCAAACAGGTGCAAAAAATGCTGGATGCACCCTTTTACAGCCGGTCTGCTGTGCGCACCAAACTCGATGGCGAAGAAGTCATTGGTGTACACGAAGCTTTGGATTTGGTCCGCTTTCGCTCACCACTTTTGAAGCCAATGTTGGCCACGCGCGTCCCGCGTCGCCCAGGATGGTCGTTCAGCTCTGAGACTGAATTTGGTCCGGATTCAGCTGCCAAACCGCCCCATTCAACGCTGCGGCAATCGTGACCCAGACCAAGTAGGGCACGAACAGAAGTCCCGCGACCCAATCCACCATCCAAAGCGCGCTCAGCGTTGCCAGAACGCTGAACCACAACGCGATCAGAACAAACATGCCGATGCGAATGTTCTGCAATCCAAAGAATATCGGCGTCCACAAGCTGTTGATCGAGATTTGTAGGGCCCAGAGCGCTAGGGCCAAGCCTGCCATTGGGAGCATGGCAACCCGCGCTCCGGCAAGTGACATACAGACGTAAAGAACAAACCAGGCGACCGGGAACACCCAGTCCGGCGGTGTCCAACTTGGTTTCTTCAACGCACGGTACCAAGGCCCCGGCGGAAACAGACCACCTGTCGCCCCCGCACCCAGGCAGGCCGCGAAGAAGATTGCAAAGAGCATCCAAAACATGACGTCGCCTCAATCAGCGTTTGTGGTCCAGTTATGCGATGCGGCGAGAGGTCTCTAGCGCCGCCAAAGTATCCAAAAGGGCCATACTGCGTGGACGCGGTTTGGCATGCGCCGCGGCATCAACAAGAAACGCCACTTCGGGCAAGGGTCTGGCGTAAAGCACCGCAGATTGAGGCATGACCATGCTTGCGGCACTGCGCGCGGCAGCCTGCGTCAACCACCCAATTTTCTGCGCTTTTGACGTGCGTGCGCGGGCCGAAATGGAATCGTAATTCATCCGACCCAACTGCGATCCAATGCCGGAATAAATCAGCCGGGCCGCCCAAATGCCCGGACGGCAGGCGCGCGGCAATGCCGATATACCCGCCTCAGATCGATAATAGAGCCTATTTGCCTCCATCACGAGCCGCTTGGTCAGTCTTTGGACTTGTTTGGTCGGGCGAGGGTCTGCCAGGAACGCTTTGGGATCAACACCTGCCTCCTCCATCCACTCCAACGGGACGTAAAGCCGCCCTTCCAACGCATCTTCACCCACATCACGGGCGATATTGGTCAGTTGCATCGCGGCGCCTAGGTCACAAGCGCGTGCCAAAGCGTCCGGATCGCGGACCCCCATCAACACGGTCATCATCGCGCCAACAGCGGCAGCAACGCGGGCAGAATAGTCGAGAACACCGCTTAGGCTCTGATATCGGCGCTCTTCTGCGTCCCACGCAAGACCCTCCAACAGAGCGTCTGGCAAGGCGCGGGGCATGTCGAACCCTTCGACAACAGCCGTAAAGGCGCGATCAGGTGCGGCGTTTCTGGGACGGCCGCCATAGACCAAATCCAACCGATCCCGTAGCGCCAGAACCGAACGAACTTTGTCCTTTTTCAGATCAACTTCGTCATCGGCCAAGCGACAGAACGCATAAAGCGCTAAGGCAGGATCGCGGACCCGCGCGGGCAGCAAATGGGACGCGGCATAAAAAGAGAGCGATCCGTGTTTTATCGCTTCGCGGCAGTGGTCGAGATCTTTGGGATCCATCATGATTGCACCACCGGATCTGGAATAAGCTTGTCTAAAACCTCAGCCGTCGAAACAACGCCGGGCACGCCCGCGCCGGGATGCGTGCCCGCACCAACCAGGTAGAGGCCCTTCATCTCTTCGCTGATATTGTGCGGTCGGAACCACGCACTTTGCAAAATTCGCGGTTCTATCGAAAACCCAGCACCATAGGGGCTAAGATAACGATCGCGGAAGGTTTCTGGCGTGAACACAACCTCGGTAGAAATCTTATCACCCAAGCCCGGCAACATTTGCTCTTCCAGAACCTTCAGCATCTTCGCTTTGTACTTCGGTTCTTCCACGCTCCAATCGACACCGTTGTCGTGGCCCAGATGCGGAACCGGCGACAGGACGTAGAACGTGTCGTCACCCTCCGGCGCAGCTGACGGGTCGGTGACTGTCGGGCGATGAACGTAGAGGCTCATATCGTCGGCCAAGTGGCCTTTGATGAAGATGTCTTTTAGCAAGCCTTTGAACCGCGGCCCGTTCAGGATGGTGTGGTGCCCGACATCGGGCCACATATTGCGGGTGCCTTTTGTTCCAAAGTACCAAACGAAAAGGCTCATGGACCAGCGCGTTTTGCGCAAGCGTTTGGGGGTCCAACGTCGCTTTGGCGCGTCCTTCAAAAGACGGTCATAGGTGTGACCTGCATCCGCGTTAGACACGACAACATCTGCGGGAAGCGTCAGACCGCTTGAGAGATGCACACCCGTGACACGGCCTTGCGCATGGTCGATACGGTCAACTTCAGAATTCATTAGGATGGCGCCGCCTTGGTCGACGACAACACGCGACATAGCCTCTGCGACCGCGGCCAGCCCGCCCATCGCGTAGTGCACGCCATACTCTTTTTCGAGGAAGCTGACGAGGATATAGACTGACGTCACGTGGAGCGGGTCACCTCCAATGAAGAGCGGGTGAAAAGAAAACGCCATGCGCAGCTTTTCATCCGCGAATCGTTTTGAAGCATGCGCATAGACAGACCGATCCGCGCGCAGATAACCGAAGACATGCAGCACTTTGATCAGGTCCCAAAGCCGATTCATCGGACGGCGGCCCAAGTTTTCAAAGCCAAACATATAGCGTTTTTCGCTGTCCTTCAGGAAGCGATCAAAGCCCGCCACATCTCGAGGAGAGATCTTGGCCACCTCAGCGCGGAGCTTTTCGGTATCTTGCTGCGCCACGAATGTCGTACCGTCCGGCCAGCGGATTTCATAGAAGGGATCAAGCGACTTGAGTGTCACATCATCCTTGAAACGACGCCCGCAGGCCGCCCAGAGGTCCTCATAGACTTGCGGAACGGTCACAATCGTTGGCCCAAGATCGAAGCGGTGCCCATCTTGACGGATGCAAGACCCACGCCCGCCTGGCACGTCGAGCTTGTCGACAACAGTGACGTGGTATCCCCGTGCGCCCAACCGCATGGCCGCCGCCAGGCCGCCAAACCCAGCGCCTATGACCACCGCCCGAGTACCGGGCCGTGCCTCCGTTTGCGGCGAATCTATCGGATCATGACGTGTCATTCTAAAGAAACACTACAAGTGTCTACTTTAGTTGACAATTGCCTTGTTCCTTGAGACCCTATGTCCATGCCGCCCAATGCGGCTGATCAGTGCACATGACCCAGATTGTCAGCCTTTCATTTTTCCGGTTCGACCGCGCCGTGTCGAAACTGTGGGCCTTCGCCATGATGGGCGCGGCGCGCGGACCTATGGCCCGCATTCCGGACTTAGGGTTTTGGAAGCTGTTTGGATCAGGCACGGGCGAAGGGTTCACGCCGCGCCCAAACACAGCCGTCTACGCGATCCTGTGCACCTGGCCAGATCTAGAAACCGCTGAGGCGCGATTGGAGTCCGAAGACATCTTCCAAAGATATCGGACAGCGGCTGATGAGACGTGGACCGTTTTCTTGCGACCCGTCTCTAGTCGAGGGTTTTGGTCTGCGTCCGAGCCATTTTCACCGTCGCCCAACCCTGTCACGGGTCCCATTGCTGCGCTGACGCGTGCGACCCTCCGGCCCCGGGTTGCTTTGCAATTTTGGCAGCATGTGCCGGACATCTCGAAAGTCATCGGGGACGATCCGAACGTGCTGTTCAAGATTGGGGTCGGTGAGGTTCCTTGGCTGCAGCAAGTGACGTTTTCGATCTGGCCAGATACGGCCAGCATGGCAAACTTTGCCCGCAAGGACGGCCCCCACGCGCGGGCAATCCGCGCTGTGCGCGAAGGCGGCTGGTTTCGCGAAGAGTTATACGCCCGGTTCGCTGTTGAAGCGGCGATCGGCGAATGGGAGGGTCAACGACCCCTCGATCCCTTGGAGGTGTCCATATGAAGACCGCATTCCCATTCTCGGCCATTGTCGGGCAAGAGGATATGAAACTCGCAATGATCCTGACGGCTGTTGATCCAAGCATTGGCGGCGTCTTGGTGTTTGGCGACCGTGGCACAGGAAAGTCGACGGCCGTACGCGCTTTGGCGGGACTGCTTCCACATATTTCGGCAGTGAAAGACTGCCCGATGAATTCAGAAAAACCCGAAGATGTCCCTGATTGGGTCGACTTGACGGGTGGAACGATCGTAGATCGCCCGACCCCCGTTGTTGATTTGCCGCTGGGTGCGACTGAGGATCGGGTTGTTGGCGCGCTTGATATTGAGCGAGCATTGGCACGCGGTGAAACGCGTTTTGAGCCTGGCCTCTTGGCACGCGCAAACCGGGGGTATCTTTACATCGACGAGGTGAATCTGCTGGAAGATCATATTGTCGACCTTCTGCTTGATGTCGCACAATCGGGCGAAAACGTTGTAGAGCGAGAAGGGCTGTCGATCCGCCATCCGGCCAAGTTCGTGCTTGTTGGTTCGGGCAACCCCGAAGAGGGCGAGTTGCGCCCGCAACTCCTTGACCGGTTCGGTCTGTCGGTCGAGGTGAGCTCGCCCAAATCCATCGACGAACGGATCAACGTCATCAAACGACGCGACAAGTTTGACCGTGACCCCGCGAAGTTTTTGAAGTCCTTTGCAAGTCAAGACGCCAAAATCCGAGACGCGATAACAGCAGCACGGGATGCCGTTCACACCATCAGAACCAGTGACGCGCTGCTTGGCCAATGCGCTGAGTTGTGCATGCAGTTGGGCGCAGATGGTCTGCGCGGTGAGTTGACGCTTTTGCGGACGGCGCGTGCGCTGGCTGCCTATGAAGGACGAAAATCTGTGTCCCGCCGTCATATAACGCGCATTGCCCCAATGGCGTTGGCGCACCGACTGCGCCGCGACCCCTTGGATGAAGCGGGCAGTGGCACGCGCGTCGAACGGGCGGTGGGCGCGGTTATGGCATGACCTCGTCCTGGGATCAGGCTCTAACATGCATGAATGTGCTGTCTGCGCGCAGTGACGGCCTGGGCGGCGCGGTTATTCGGATGCGCGCTGGGCCGGATCGAGACATATTGATGCGCGCGATCAAGGGCCGCTTTCCAAGCATGGTCAAGATCACGCCCAATGTGGACGATCTGCATCTTTTCGGCGGCGTCAACTTGGCAGGAACACTGGCCACGGGCGTGCTTCAGCACCAGGCCGGTATTCTTGATAACGCACAAGTCCTCTGCCTTACGATGGCTGAACGCTGCTCGGCAGCGTTGGCCGCCCGCCTGGGCACGTATTTGGACACGCACCCAAGTGCCGTGCTTCTGGCTTTTGATGAAGGTGCCGATGGCGACGAGACGTTGCCAAGCAGCCTTTCGGAGCGTTTGGCTTTTCAATTATCGCCGGAAGGGCATGCACCAAATGGTTTTGACTTAGGCGCGGGGGCACTTGGGCCGATACCAGAGCCAAACCAAGACGCCATCGCGACCCTCACTCACAGCGCAGCCGTTTTCGGGATCACATCACTACGTCCACCAACCATGGCACTCCGCGTTAGCGGGATTTTGGCCGCTCTGAATGGTGCGGAAACTGTGGATGAGACCTACCTGAGCGAGGCGGCGGCGCTCGTTTTCGCGCAACGTGCGACACGGCTGCCCGAAGATGCCGCCGATACGGACGCGACGGATCAACCGGAGACCAGCGCGCAGGACGAGTCCGAAACAGGCCCTAGCGAGAGCCTGCCGCAAGGTGATCTTGTTGTGGAGGCCATCAAAGCGCTTCTACCGGCCCATATACTGGCCGGGCTGGGCGCCATGAATACGGGGGCCGCAGGCCAAGGTGCAGGTCAAACGCGAATTGGTAATAGACGTGGACGACCTCTCCCCGCGCGCAGCGGGCGGTTGGATGGCCGTCGGCGGCTGGACCTTTTGCCAACACTGCGTGCCGCCGCCCCGTGGCAGCCGCTGCGGCGCAAACGCTGGCCAGATCGGGCGATGCGGTCTCATATACTACTGTTGCCGCAAGACTTCCGGGTGAAACGCTATGAAATTCGGTCAGACCGATTGATCGTCTTCGCAGTCGATGCCTCGGGGTCCGCCGCAATTTCCCGCTTGAACGAAGCGAAGGGCGCCATCGAACTTCTTCTAGGGGAAGCCTATGCCGCGCGCGACCATGTGGCCTTGGTATCTTTCCGCGATCAAGGCGCGGAATGCTTGCTGACCCCAACGCGGTCTCTCGTCCAAACCAAACGAAAGCTGGCCGCATTGCCCGGCGGTGGCGGCACGCCGCTCGCTGCAGGCCTGCAAGAAACTCTGGCAATTGCCGAGCAAGGTCGAAGGCGCGGCATGTCGCCAATTGCAGTTCTGGTGACGGACGGCAAAACCAACATAGCGCTTGATGGCACCGCAAACCGAAGCAATGCACGCGAAGACGCGACACGCATGGCGACGCAATTGCGGCGAAGCGGGCTCAAGACCTTGGTTGTCGATATCGCCGCGCGACCACAGCCACAGTTGCGCGATCTGTCCCAACATTTGGATGCCCGCTACATCCCTTTGCCGCGGGCGGATGCGCATCGGCTGACAGCGGCCGTCTCCTCGGTTCTCGACCACGGCTAAGTATGGAAGACGGCCCGCCCAATGATTGGCCGCATCGCGATGTCTCGCAGATCGTGCATGGCCCGGTACACCGTTGGCACGTTCAGCAAACAGGAGACGGTCCCGACATCCTGCTGTTGCACGGCGCGGGTGGATCGACTCATAGTTTTCGCGATCTGTTCAAGATTTTGGCTAGTCGTTATCGGGTCACAATGGTCGATCTTCCTGGGCACGGCTTCACACAGCTTGGCGGTCAACGCAGATCAGGCTTAACCGCCATGGCGACGGACATTTGCGCGCTTCTGGCGGCACTCGAGATCACACCAACAGCGATCATCGGCCATTCCGCAGGCGCGGCCATCGCGCTAGAGCTTGCAAGGGATCGCCCAGATCTAAAACTGGTTGGCATCAATCCGGCACTTCAGAACTTTTCGGGCCTTGCTGGCCTCCTGTTCCCGATGATGGCACGTGTTCTTGCAGCAACGCCCTTCACCGCACGTTTGTTTTCGGGAACGTCGTCCCAAGGCAAACGGACCGAAGCCCTCATTGCAGGAACCGGGTCTGATCTGTCGGCAGAAGGCATTGCCCTTTACCGAAGGCTCATCGCGTCTGAACGCCACGTGAACGGCGCACTGTCGATGATGGCTCAGTGGTCCTTAGACGATCTGATCACGTCACTGCCTGACATCTGCTGCCCAACGCTGTTCATCGCAGGTATAAACGACAAAACAGTGCCTGTGCGGATCGCGAAAGAGGCAGCTACCAAGATGCCCAACGCAACTTTTGAGGCCATAGAAGGGCTGGGCCACCTCATGCACGAAGAGGCCCCGGACCTGGTCGCAGATCATATCCTGAGGTTCTTAGCTTCGGCATAAAAATAGCCGCAGCGCCCCGGCTGCGGCTTCTTTGCCAAGATTGACGCGATCAGTTGGTCGCGGCGTCTTCCGGAGCCGGGCCAACGCTGACCAAATAGGCCCAAACGTCGCGACGATCTTCTTCTTTCTTCAGCTTGAACGCCATTTTCGACTTCGCTTTGGAGTCGTCGAGCGTTTCACGCAGCCAGGCCCGCGGGTCTTCCGCATAGGCGATAAACGTTTCTTCGGTCCAACCGTCTGGCATTGCTTCCCCAGCCGCGACCAGGTCATCGCCATACTTAAAGCCGTCGAGCGTCCCGGGTTGGCGCTGGAAAACACCCCATAGGTTTGGACCAGTTTTGCCGCCCTTCACGATGGTTTCGTCCGCATCCGACACGATCATGTGGCAGGACTTGCACTTGTTGAAAACCTTTTTACCGCTTTCCGCGTCGCCAGTGGCGTGGCCATCCGCAAAAGCAGGACCGACCAGCACGGCTGCCGCAAGGGTCGCAAGTACTCGGTTCATGTGGAGACTCCTTCCTCTACCATTTGGTTTGACAGTTAGTTGGTTTGATCCAGAGTCAACACTTTAGGGCACACTTCTGCTCACACCTACGTGTCAGGCCACCGCATGGTTGATGGCACACTGCTTCCACAGGTCCTTCAACGCCGCGACGAGGTGTTCGATATCGTCGATGCTGTGTAACGGCGATGGGGTAAAGCGAAGCCGCTCTGTGCCCTTGGGAACCGTCGGATAGTTGATCGGCTGTACATAGATGCCATAGCGCTGCATCAGATAGTCCGACAGCATGCGGCACTTTACAGGGTCTTTGATCATGACCGGGATGATGTGGCTTGGGTTTTCCAAATGCGGAATGCCTTCTTGGTCCAGCCGTTTGCGCAGGTAGGCCACGCGGTCGCGCTGGGCGAGGCGTTCGGAATTGCTTTCCTTAAGGTGGCGGATCGAAACACGCGCAGCTGCGGCAACCGCCGGCGGAAGGGCCGTCGTAAAGATGAACCCAGAGGCAAAGCTGCGAATAAAGTCACAGAGTGCTGTAGACCCGGTGATATAGCCCCCAACGACGCCATAGGCTTTGCCCAAGGTGCCCTCGATCAGCGTGATCCGGTCGGCCAGACCACGCTCTTCGCTGACTCCACCACCGCGTGGGCCGTAAAGCCCAACCGCGTGCACTTCATCAAGGTAGGTCATCGCGCCATGCTTTTCGGCCACCTCGATGATCTCTTCCATCGGGCAAATATCACCGTCCATCGAATAGACGCTTTCAAACGCAACGATCTTGGAGGTGTTCGCAGGCAAGGCAGCAAGTTTGCGGTCCAGATCTTCGGGGTCGTTGTGCTTCCAAATCACTTTGGGGCACTTCGCATGGCGCATCCCTTCGATCATAGAGGCGTGGTTCAGTTCATCGCTCAGGATCACCGCATCGGGCAGACGCGCGCCCAAGGTGCTTAAAGACGCCCAGTTAGAGACGTATCCGGAAGTAAAGAGGAGCGCATTTTCCTTACCGTGAAGGTCCGCCAGTTCTGCCTCAAGAAGCTTATGCGCATGGTTTGTTCCAGAGATATTGCGCGTCCCGCCAGCACCCGCACCGCAGCTGTCAATGGCGGCCTTCATGGTCTCGGTCACCTTGGGATGTTGACCCATGCCCAGGTAGTCGTTGGAACACCACACGGTCACTTGGTCCGGCGCGTCGGCGTCATGGCACTTCGCCCGCGGGAAGCTGCCTGACATCCGTTCCAGTTCCGCAAAAATGCGATAGTTGCCTTCGTCTTTGAGTGTGTCCAGTTGGGCTTGGAACAATGCATCAAAGTCCATGGCGTCCCCCTTTCAGATCTTCTTGGGTCTTGGGTCCTGGTACAAGAGGCTGCCGAGGCAGCATCCATCGCCAGAGGCGTTCATCTGGAATTGGCAGAACCATCATCCAGTGTTCAAAAAGCGCGAGGCCGGTCAGAGCGGCAAGGAGCGCAAATCCCTCAATGCGCGCGGCCGTTTCGGCGGCATAGAGCCGTTCAAGCCAACAAGCCAAAGCAAAGCTGAGACCTGTGATCGAGATCGGGAAGAACCAGTTCATGGCCTGCACACGGAAGTGCGACTGCAGGTGCGACAAAGCCTGCGGCAGGAACTCGATCTGAATTTTCGGCACGCCAAGGTAAAGGTTCAGCTTGGCTGAAACCCGGGCAAAATAGAGGATCACGAAGGTCCACAGGCCAAAGGCATTCTCCGCCCCAAGACTGGCTGGCAACAAGATCGTCAGAACAGCCAGCAAGGCAATCTCGTGATAGGCGACGGTTCCCCAGGCGCGCATGAACCGTTCCGGCTCTTCCACATTTGGCGGAAGCGTCTCGTGATTAGGGCCGGTTATGACGCCGGTCAAAAAGGCCAACTCGACCCAGCCCCACACCGCCAAGGCCGACAAAAAGCCTACGTAGACACCAAAGACCGATGGATCAGACAGGGAATACTGCAAACCGTAGGCCCCAACGCCCAGCAGAGGTAATCCAAGCAAACAGGCACGCAGCCGCGCAGCTTCACCCGCGCGGTCTGCGTATTTCACAGCCATCAAGATCGCTCCGGTGGAAAACCACCAGATGAACAATGCGATCATCGCTGCGATCCAAGGGCTCATGGCGTCGTTCGGTCCTTAGTAGACAGGTTCAAGCCGGACGTTGTCTGGCACTTGGTTGGATTTGGCAGGGATGAAGAGCAGCGAGAGGAACGCACGCGCCGCCCGGATAGAGCCGCCGAGTTTACGCAGCTTTGCGCCCAGACCAGACCCTGCGTCGGCTTCTGCTATGGCCACATTGGCGCGATACATCGCCTCCAGCTCGCGCTGCCAGCGGGGGTGATC
>CAWUIP010000085.1:0-15734 GCA_963922415.1 uncultured Aliishimia sp.
CTGTGGCAAGCCGGTTGCGCCCGGACGGGCTGCTGCGCGATCAAACCCGGGGGGCAGAGGCTCTGACCGACCGCGCGCGCCGCTTGAACCAGGCGATGCGCCAGCAGTTGGCGGCAAGCCAAGACCGGCTCGCGGCCTTGGAAAGGGTGCGCCAAACCCTTGGATATGAAGCCACTTTGCGGCGCGGCTATGCCGTGGTGCGAGGCGATGGCGCAGTGGTCGGCACCAAGGCAGAGGCCGCCAAAGCGACGCGGCTAGAGCTTCAATTTGCTGATGGCCGTTTGACGGTGGGCGGCAAATCCGCCACTGCCAAACGTGCGAAATCAGAGCCCGATCAAGGCAGCCTCTTCTAAAGAGCGATCCCGTAGGGTGCGTGTCAACGTACCGCCCCTTTTAGATCAAACCCCGACCTCAGGCCCTAGGCAGAGCATCTCTTCGCCCAAATCCTGCGCTTCATAGAGTTCGGGCAACGTGTCATCGCCGATGAATTCGGCAATCAACCCCGCAGGGCCTTGCGTGAAAACCCAACACTGCGGATCGGGATTGTCTTCATAGACAAAGCAAATCTGCTCACCCGCGCCGTACCACCGCCCCTCTTTGCATTCACCGTCCAGAAAGGACCACCGCACGCGCCTGTTTTGCAGGTATTCTTCTGCTCCATAGGCCTGGCCGTTCTGTCCGAAAAAGAGCGTCTTTCCAGTCGTATAGGCCTCGAACTCCTCTGGAGACATCGGTTCTGCGGCTGCCAGGGGCAGGGCGATCAGAGCAGCAAGGGTGGTCGTCAGAAAGCGCATACCCCTTACATGGCGTAGCAGTACCGCTGTTTCCAGTCTTTTCGATCCGCAGGCCTCTGCGGCGCATTGACTTGTCAGCTCGTCGCAAGCGTCGGCGAAAATTTCCAATGCGAAACGCGCGTGTACCTGTGGGCGCGCAAACCGCGCCTTTGGCGTCGCTTTTCGCCTCGGTCCTGCGGGGCGGGCTTGCTAGACCGCTGTGAAGCATTTGGATGAGGGCGCGGATATGGCACTCGATGAACGACAAGGCGTTTGGAAGTCTGGCAAAGGCAAGGGGCGGCGCACGCCAAAGGGGCGTCAGCTTGACGATCAGGCCTGGTCCGAGGTCACGGAGCTTTTGGGCGACCGGCCCCGCCGCCGGGATTTGCTGATCGAGTTTTTGCACCTGATCCAGGATGCATACGGTCACTTGAGCGCGGCTCACTTGCGCGCGCTGGCAGAAGAGATGCGGCTGTCGATGGCGGAAGTCTATGAAGTTGCAACATTTTACGCCCATTTTGATGTGGTCAAAGAAGGGGAGACGCCGCCGCCCGCGCTCACCATCCGCGTGTGCGATTCGCTGGCTTGCGAATTGGAAGGGGCCCAAGCGTTAATGTCCGCGCTCGAAGACGGGTTGGACCCGGCCGAGGTGCGCGTTGTCCGGGCGCCCTGCATGGGTCGGTGTGACACCGCGCCAGTGCTTGAGATCGGGCATAACCACATTGACGCGGCCAACCTGGAGAAAGTTCAGGCGGCAATTTCTGCACAAGATACGCACACACATATCCCCAGCTACGAAACGATGGAAAATTACGTGGCGTCGGGCGGTTACGAGACACTCCGCACCCTTCGCGATAGCGGTGATTGGGAGCAGGTTCAGGAGACTGTTTTGGCCGCCGGCCTGCGCGGTTTGGGCGGCGCGGGCTTCCCGTCTGGCCGCAAGTGGGGCTTTGTTCGGGCCAATGACGGCCCGCGCTATCTCGCCGTGAACGGGGATGAGGGTGAGCCCGGAACCTTTAAGGATCGTTACTATTTAGAGCGTGTTCCTCACCTCTTCTTGGAAGGCATGCTCATCGCCGCGTGGGCGGTTGAGGCGGAGACCTGCTTTATCTATATGCGCGACGAATACCCTGCGGTGCTTGAAATCCTGCGGCGTGAGATCGCGGCGCTGGAAGAGGCCGGGCTGATCGCGCCGGGCTATGTGGATCTGCGGCGCGGGGCGGGGGCCTATATTTGCGGTGAAGAAAGCGCGATGATCGAAAGCATCGAAGGCAAGCGGGGGCTGCCGCGCCACCGTCCGCCGTTTGTGGCCCAAGTTGGTATCTTTGATCGCCCGACGCTGGTGCATAATGTTGAGACATTACATTGGGTTGCGCGGATCTGCCGAGAAGGGCCAGAGGTCCTGTCTGGCGTTGAAAAGAACGGACGCAAGGGGCTGCGCAGCTTCTCGGTGTCAGGCCGCGTGAAGGAACCGGGCGTCTACCTGCTGCCCGCAGGATCCACGATGCAAGACATCATCGCAGCGGCAGGCGGGATGCGCGACGGCCACGTTTTCAAAGCCTATCAACCCGGCGGGCCTTCTGCCGGGCTCTTGCCCGCGACCCTGTCGGATATCCCGATGGATTTCGACGTGCTGCAAGAGCATGGCACCTTCATCGGATCGGCGGCGATTGTCGTCCTATCGGATCAAGACAGCGCCCGCGACGCGGCCCTGAACATGCTGCGCTTCTTTGAAGACGAAAGCTGCGGGCAGTGTACGCCGTGCCGCGTTGGTTGCGAGAAGGCGGTGAAGCTGATGCAAGCCGAACGCTGGGATCAACCGCTCTTGGAGGAGCTGTGTCAGGCGATGGCCGATGCCTCCATCTGTGGTTTGGGGCAGGCGGCACCCAACCCAATCCGCCTGACGATGAAACATTTCGCGGATGAAATCTGACAGCAATTGACAGATCCGTAAGCGGTGACTTACCGTAAGTCATGACTTACGAATCTGCGCTTGTGGCTTTGGCCGATCCAACACGACGCCTTGTCTTCGAGGCGGCGGCGGCAGAGCCGCGTGCCGTTGGGGCCCTGGCCAAGGATCTCCCGGTGAGCCGTCCAGCCGTATCGCAACACCTCAAAGTCCTGTCTGATGCAGGTCTTGTGGAGGCCCGGGCTGAGGGCACGCGGCGGGTTTACGCCTTGCGTCCCGCGGGCTTAGCCGATTTGCGCGCCTATTTGGATCAATTCTGGGACGATGTGCTTGGCCGTTATGCCCAGGAAATCAAAGCATTAGAAGGAAAGACACAGTGACCGACGCGATTGTCAAAACCATCGAGGTGCCCTGCGACGCGGCGACCGCATTCGACGTCTTTGTTCATCGGATCGGCCAGTGGTGGCCGCTTGATGGGCATGCTGCCTCTGCAGCGCACGGCAAGGCCGCTTTGGATGTCACCATAGAGCCACGGGTGGGTGGCGCCGTGTTCGAGACGATGTTTGACGGCAACCGTGATGCATGGGGCGAAGTGCTTGAATACGAGCCCGGCGCGAAGTTCGCGATGACCTGGCACCCCGGCAACAACAAAAGCGCGCCAACGCGCGTATCAGTTACGTTCGAATCCCTCGCTGGGGCTGCGACACGGGTCACGCTGACGCATTCCGGTTGGGAGGCTTGGGCGCAAGAGGCCGCCGCGGTGCGGGGCAATTATGACTCTGGTTGGGGGTTTGTGTTCGGTGAACGCTATGCCGGGGCCGCAGAAGCCGCTGAAAACGCGCAATAAACGTCCCAGATTTCAGACATGACGCGGTTTTCGCAATTTTCCCCTTGGCTGTGACCTAGGTCTCACGACTCAAGCTGCCGATCGGCGTAAGTTGGTCTTACAGCGCAATCTACTGGGAAAGGGCAGCGCCATGACAGACGCATCGAAGACCACGCCATGCGCATCACACACGACTGTGGTGCAGGACGTTCCACATCATAACGTGTCGAAAGCTACATCGGCACGTTTGGCCCGCGGGGCCAAAACATATGCCAAGCCGTTTGCGCTTTGGTCCACTGACACCAACGCTGTCCGCCCACAGCGCGGCTTTCTGCAGTGGTTCACGGATGGCATGGCGATGGAGACGCATGTCGATATGACGGTCTCGCATCGGGACTAAGGGGGATACCCCCGGCAAACGGGTGCCGGGGGCGATGTTCGTTTAGTTCTTTTCTTTATCGACCATTTTACCGGCAGAGATCCACGGCATCATACCGCGCAGGGTCTCGCCCACCGCTTCGATCTGGTGCGCATCATTGTTGCGGCGGATCGCTTTGAACGACGGCTGACCAACCGCACATTCCGCCATCCAGTCGCGCACGAAACGGCCCTGCTGGATGTCGTCCAGAACGGCTTTCATGCGGGCTTTGGTTTCGTCATACGGCAGAATCCGTGGGCCAGAGACATACTCGCCATACTCGGCTGTGTTCGAGATCGAGTAGTTCATGTTGGCGATGCCGCCTTCATAGATCAGGTCCACGATCAGCTTCACTTCGTGCAAGCACTCGAAATAGGCCATCTCGGGCGCGTATCCGGCCTCGACCAGAGTTTCAAAGCCCATGCGGATCAGCTCGACCAAGCCACCGCAGAGGACGGCCTGTTCGCCAAAGAGGTCGGTTTCGCACTCTTCTTTGAAGTCGGTTTCAATGATGCCCGACCGGCCGCCACCGATGGCGGAGCAGTAGGAGAGGCCGATTTCCAGCGCTTTGCCCGAGGCGTCGTTATTCACAGCCACAAGGCAGGGCACGCCGCCGCCTTTGACATACTCGCCGCGTACCGTGTGACCGGGGCCTTTGGGCGCCATCATGATCACGTCCACGTTCGCGGGCGCTTCGATTAGGCCGAAATGCACGTTCAGGCCGTGCGCAAAGGCAATCGCGGCACCTGGCTTGATGTTGTCTTTGACGTGCTTGTTCCACGTGTCGGCCTGCAACTCGTCCGGCATGGTGAACATCATCAAGTCACACCAAGCGGCCGCGTCTGCGATGCTCATCACTTGCAGGCCTTCGCCTTCGGCCTTGGCGGCACTGGGCGAGCCGTCGCGCAGGGCGACAACGATGTTCTTGGCGCCGCTGTCGCGCAGGTTCAGCGCATGGGCGTGCCCCTGGCTGCCATAGCCCAGAATGGCCACTTTCATGTCTTTGATCAGGTTCACGTCGCAATCGCGGTCGTAATAAACGCGCATGTTTTCCCTCCATTTGCGAATTTGGCGCTGTGTTTAGGCTGTTTTTTTCGCAAGTTCAGCTATGGATCAGACCAGAAATTCAGCCTAGTTAGAAAAAGTCATTCGCTAAACTATTCCAGATTGGGAAATTCATGCTCACAGACTTAGATCGCCGGATTCTGCGCCAGTGGCAAGCCGACCCCAGCCTGACGCCTGCAGAACTTGCCGACCGCACCGGATTGTCCGCAGCACAGGTCTCTCGGCGCATCGCGCGCTTGCAAGATCAAGGGGTGGTCGAGGCGGTGGAAACCTCTGTCGATTGGGCCGCTTTAGGCTTCGCAGTCGAGGTGTCGCTGCGGATCACGCTGGATAAGACACAGTCGCGGGCCTTTGACGATTTTATCGAAGGCGCACGCGAGATCGGGGAGGTTCTGGACATCCAAACCTTCTTGGGCCGCGTGGATGTGCGGCTTCATGTGCTGGCGCGGGACATGGCGCATTATCAACGTGTCTATCGTGATCGCATTCTGACCCTTCCGCATATCGCCGATATTGAGGCGCTGATGCATGTGTCGCGGATCAAAAGCCAAGAGACGTTGCCGCTATGATCGATATAGATTCGACGGACCGCCGATTGATTGCGGCGCTGGCGCGGGATGGCACGCAGTCAGCAGGTGCTTTGGGGCGGCAGTTGGGTCTGTCGCAACCCGCGACGTGGCGCCGCATTAAACGTCTGCGCGATGCAGGCATTTTGGGAGCCAAGCGTTTGCGGTTGAACCCAGAAAAGCTCGGATTTGGCGTGACGGTGTTTTTGGGCGTAAAGCTTGCGACAAAGGGCCGGGTCAGCCTTGAGGACTTTGAACGCGCGGTGACCGCCATCCCCGAAGTGCAAACGGTTGAACATGTGTTGGGGCTTTATGACTACCGTCTGCGCGTCGTCGCGCGTGACTTGGCAGATTTTGAACGGGTCCTGCGGCGGCGCATTATGACATTGCCCGGGGCCGGCGATGTGGAAGCCAACGTCCTGTTGAGCGAAGAACGGCGTATTGGGCCGATCACGGACGCGGTCATTAAGAATTGAATCATTCCGATTGAGACAGGCGTTAACGGGCGACGTAAATTCACGGCATGAAGTGGTTACTACGCGTCGAAACGAACTGGCATGCAACGCGATTTGCGTTGGTTGTGACGCTGTTTGTCTTATGCGTTGTCGCCCTCGCAGAGATTGCCTTGCACCCTTTAGATCAGTGGCGCGAGCAGCTTCGGGTAAGTTGGCCAGTAACAACCCTGATCACCTTCGTGCTGACGCGATTCATGGGTTATAAGCTTCTGAAAATTAACGAACTCATCGTTGTTTTGAAGCGTGCTGCGCATCGCGACCAACTGACCGATGTTGCGACGCGTGACTTCTTTTTTGCCCGGCTCGCAAAGCAACCCCAAAAGCCAGGTGTGTCATTGATGGTCGATATCGATCACTTCAAACGCGTCAATGATACCTATGGGCACTTGGTGGGCGATGCGGTGATCGCCCATGTTGCGAAAGTCCTGTCGCAGAAAACGCGTTCAAACGATCTTGTGTGCCGTTTTGGCGGGGAGGAGTTTGTTGTTTTCCTCGACAACGCCTCGGACGATCAGGCGCAAATCATCGCGGAGCGGGTGCGGCGCGCAGTCGCGCATTCCAGGCTCGAACATGACGGCCAAAGGGTCGCAGTGACAGTGTCCATTGGTGTGTCGACATCGGCTGCCGCCAAGGACATTGAAAGCGCCATCCGTGAAGCCGATGCTGCGCTTTACCGGGCCAAAGCAGCAGGACGCAATCAGACAGTTATGGCGGGTGCAGTCCCTGCGCATTAAACGGCGCCTATTCTCGTCATGCGTTTCCGATGCGGATCAGGCCTGCCTGTAAAGCCGCGCCGTATACCGAAGTAGACTTTGCGCTTTGCGTTCAGAGGTCTTAAGCGAGGGCATCATTCTCGAAGGGCGTTAAGGAGCGGGACGATGGCTGCATTGTTGGAACATGTTGATCCAGAGGGACTTGAAGAGTTTTCCGTGGTCTTTACCGACCGCTCTTTGAACTCCATGAGTGGTGCGTTTCAAGCGGTTATGCGCGATATCCACGCCATGCTGTGCGAGGTTTATGGCGCGGCAGGGGCCGTCGTTGTGCCCGGTGGCGGCACCTTCGGCATGGAGGCGGTCGCCCGTCAATTCGCGCGCGACCAAGACGTTTTGGTCGTGCGCAACGGCTGGTTTTCCTACCGATGGAGCCAGATTATTGAAACCAGCGACCTCACCGGCACTGCAACGGTGCTGAAGGCGCGCCAAACCGGCAATGCCAGCACGTCGCCTTTCGCGCCTTGCCCCATTGACGAGGTCACTGCCGCCATCCGTGAGGCGCAGCCCAAAGTCGTCTTCGCGCCGCATGTGGAAACATCAGCCGGTGTGATCCTGCCGAACGACTACATCACGGCGCTGGCGGAGGCCGCGCATGAGGTCGGCGCGCTGATGGTGCTTGACTGCATCGCGTCAGGTTGCGCTTGGGTCGATATGGCGGCAACCGGCGTTGACGTGCTTATTTCCGCGCCGCAAAAGGGGTGGAGCGCGTCGCCCTGTGCGGGGCTTGTGATGCTGTCAGAGCGGGGTCTTGCCGCGCTGGAAACGACGCAATCTGACAGTTTTGCCGTCGACCTGGGCAAGTGGCGTCAGATTATGGAGGCCTACCTGAACGGCGGCCATGCCTATCACGCGACAATGCCAACAGATGCGCTGCGGGCGTTCCGCGACACGATGCTGGAGACCAAAGATTTTGGCTTTGCCAAGCTCGAAGAGGCGCAGTGGGCTTTGGGCCGGGGCGTGCGGGCCATGATGGCCGAGAAGGGCGTCGTTTCGGTTGCAGCCGATGGGTTTGGCGCGCCTGGGGTTGTGGTGTGCTACACGGCAGATCCTGAGATCCAAACCGGCAAACGGTTTATGGCAGAGGGTGTCCAGATCGCAGCAGGCGTTCCCTTGCAATGCGATGAGCCTGCCGATTTCCGCACCTTCCGCATCGGGCTTTTTGGTCTCGACAAGCTTTACGATGTGCCGGGAACGCTGGCGCGCTTGCAGCGTGTTGTTGATAAGGTTCTGTAAAGGTTGGCAAACCCCGCTTGGGTTTGCCTAGTTCAGCCCCAAACCTAGCCGCATAAGGCCTTTGCGCACGGGCGTCACTTGGTGGAGTGTGCGCAGGCCAAACGCTCGTAGGTCCCGCAAAAGGGGCGCGTCGACCTGGCTGGCACGGTTCAACAGGTCAATGCCGCGCGCGCGCAGTGTGATGTCGGCGTGTCGTGCGCGTGCATACTTGGCCAGACCTTCGGGTCTGCCTGGGTCGTCGCGCTGTGCTGTGACCTGTTCCAAGAGCACGGCCACATCCCGCAGCGACGTGTTGAGGCCTTGTGCGCCAATCGGCGGCATCACATGCGCAGCTTCTGCAATAAGGGCTGTACGCTCTGCCGTGAGCGCCGTGGCCTGTTGCGAGATGATTGGCCAGATGGTGCGATGCGAGGCCAGCGAAAGGTCGCCCAGAACACCGCAAGACCGCATGGTCATCTCCATTTCAAACGCCGGCACCTCCATATCAAACCGCGGCTGCGTCTTGGGGCCATCATCCATCCACACGACCGCCGATGAGGGTTTGCCATCGAAATCGGGCAGCGGCACAAGCGTAAAGGGCCCGCCCGTGCGGTGTATCTCGGTCGAGATGTTGTTGTGCGGTATCGGGTGCGTCACAGCAAAAGCCAGAGCCTTTTGGCCGTACCTTTGAGTGCGCACCGAAATGCCAGCAGCGGAGCGCACCTGTGACTGGCGCCCGTCCGCACCGATCACCAACTTGCAGCGGATCTGAGCACCGTCGCTCAGGCGCACCCGCGCGCCGGAACTGCGGGTTAACAGGCGTTCGGTACGGACCCCCTGGCGAAAGCCCACGGTGTCAAGCGATGCCAGTCGGTCCACAAGGACCTTTCGGATCAACCAGTTGGGGACGTTCCAGCCAAAGGGTAGGTCAGAGACATCGCTGGCGCGAAAGTCCTGGGTGACGCGGGCCTCCGGCTCTGGACCGCCGGCGTCGATGATGCGCATGACCTCCAGCGGTGCTGCGTAAGGCGCCAGGTTTTCCCACACGCCGGCATCCTCCAGAAGGTCCCGGGAGGGTTGCAGAAATGCTGTTGTGCGCAGATCAGCGCCCGCGTCGTCGCGCGTTGTCACCGGCGGGGTGGGATCGCTGCAGATCACTGTAAACCCCGCCGTTCCAAAGGCTGCTGCAGCGATCAGGCCCGCGAGGCCACCGCCAGAAATGAAAATGTCCACTGTGTCGTGCGTCATGCGCTAAACCTAGGGGGCACGGTCATGCGCTGCCAAGCGGCATCCTGTCACGCTGCGACAAGGTGTTGGAGGAAGGCCGTCAGATCATCCGTCTGGTGATGGACGTGATCGGCTTTCGTGATTTCGTGCGAGACGTGCACTGTGCGCATGCCTAACGCGTGGGGCACCATAAGGTTACGCGCATCATCCTCGAACATGGCCGCGTTTTGCGTATCCAAATTGGCTTGAGCAAAGACATGGGCAAAGGCTTGTGCTTCGGGCTTCGGCAAGTAGCCTGCATTTTCAACGCCGTAGACCGCGTCAAACAGCCCATCAAGACCGCGTGCTGCCAAGACGTGCCGTGCGTACCGCGCGGTGCCGTTGGTGTAGATGATAGCGCGCCCCGGCAAGGCTGCGATGGCCGCGGCGAGCGCTGGGTCGGGCGTCAGAACGTCAAACGAGATGCGGTGCACATCCTCTAGGTAGGGATCTGGGTCCAGATCATGTTCACGCATCAGCCCGGCAAGCGTCGTGCCGTATTGGCGCCAATACCGTCCGCGCATGTCGTCGGCTTCTTCAGGCGATACGCCCAGCGTGCGCACGATAAAGGCCGTCATACGCGCTTCGATCTGGTCGAAGAGCCGCATATGCGGCGGATAGAGCGTGTTATCGAGGTCGAACACCCAGTCTCGAACGGGCGCAAATGTCGCGAGTTTCATAACGCGAGCCATAGGGTTTTGCGCAAGGTGGCTCAAGTCCCGTCGCAGGTTCTTGTTGCGCGCGCGGGTCTGCATGTGTCAATTAATTCAGACAGATGACGGAGGTGCCGCGAATGACACTGCTAAAACCCGCGCCAACGGATGCCTACTCGATGATCTTGGCGGCGATCGACGAAGGCGTCTACAAGCCCGGAAATCGGTTGGTGGAGAGTGAACTCGCTGAACGGTTTGGCGTCTCCCGGACACCGATCCGCGAGGCATTGCAGCGGCTTGAAACGCAATCCCTTTTGGCGCGTGACGGGCGCTCTTTGGTGGTGGCCTCGCTCGACCACAATCAAATGGCCGAGCTTTACATTGTGCGTCGTGAGCTTGAGGGCCTGGCCGCGAGCCTTGCGGCAAAGCACGCGACACCCGAAGAGGTCCGATTGTTGCGCGATATGGTCATAGCGGATCGGGAACTGTTGGGTGACCCGACAGCACTTGCGCGCGCCAACCGGCGGTTCCACCAACAAGTACATCTGGCCTCGCATAACCGGTATTTGGTGCAGCAACTGGATCTGGTGCATCGCAGTATGGCGCTGATGGCGACAACATCGCTGGCGGCCGAGGGGCGGTCAACGATTGCGATGGACGAACACGACGCGATTGTGGTTGCGATTGAAGCGGGCGACGCGGAGGCGGCCGGAAACGCGCTGCGGGACCATATCTCGGTCGCGTTTATGACCCGACTCAAACAAGACGCGCATCTGCGGACAGAAGACCCCTAGGGTCAGGACAACGCTCTTCGGCTGCGTCGGGTGACACCGTGCTGTGTTTTGTCCCAGAAGAAGGGGCGGGTGACGATTTCACAGAAGGCTTTGTAAATCGCAAGAGTGCCCAAAAGGAAATAGACCGTCATGATTGGGGTCCAAGGCATCAAGTGTCGCCGCCCTCTGGTCCGGACGGCCGTCAGGTGTAGACCAAGGGTAGCCACTTCGCAGAAAATGAAGAGCGCAAGCATGCTTTGGGGCAATCCGAAGCCATCGGGAACGTGCTGGGGTGCAAGATAAAGCAGCCAAAATCCCCAAAACACCGGCGCCAATGCAAAGGGCGCGAGCGCCGATAGGTAAAAGGCTTGGACGCCCAGAAACCGCCACAGCCCTAAGTCCCGCAAAAGCTGGCGAGGCGCGCGCATGTGAACGGCCCAAGTGAGGGCAAATCCCTTTAACCAGCGGGAGCGTTGCCGGACCCAAGGCCATGCCCGGCAGTTTGCTTCCTCCCAGGTCACCGTGTCGATCATCTGGGTACGGTAGCCTGCGCGCGCCAAGCGGAGCCCCAGGTCCGCATCCTCTGTCACGTTATGCGCGTCCCACGCGCCAAGTCTGTCCAATACGGATCTTCGGAAAAACAGTGTCGTGCCGCCCAGCGGAATGACAAAGCCTAACCGCGATAACCCTGGCAAGACCAAGCGCCACCAAGTTGCATATTCGATTGAGAAACACCGCGCGATCCAATTGTCCTTGGGATTGTAGTAGTCCAGTCGCCCCTGCAGGCAGGCCACATTTGAGTCTGCAAAGTGGAACTGGCGGGCGACCTCCTCGAGTTGGTCACGCTTGGGCGAGTCCTCTGCATCCCAAACGCCAATGATGCTGCCTTGGCAGAAGTCCAGTGCATAGTTCAGCGCCCGAGGTTTTGTGAGCAGACCCGACCCTTCGGGCACTTCGATCACCCGCATCCAGGGGGGGATATCGGCACGTGCCAATGTGTCCTTGGTGACGTGATCGCGCGCCTCGAGGACCAGCACCACATCAAGCAGTGTCTTAGGATAGGTCAGCCGATTCAGACGTCGTAACAGAGAGTGTGCAATCTCGCGCTCGCGCAACAGGGGGACCAGGACAGAGATTTTTGGCTGCCGCATCAGCGTGATATCGACAAGATCGCGGCGTTTTTTGCGCCGGGCGTGCGCCCAAAGTTCGGCCAGTGCTGCGCTGGACTTAAGGATGACCGCGAGAACCATCGTCAAGATTGCTGTCCAGCTGACGATCTTCCACATCGTCACAGGCGCCACGGCACAAAGGGCTACAATTGTGCCAATGCCAAGGCCTGTAAGGGTGGTGCGGCGCAGCGTTTTGTTGGCAAAGCCGCGGCAGGATTGGTGCGCCATCACGCGCCGCTCCGCCCGCCAAACCAAGGCGGGGCCATAGAGCGCTGCTTGCGCCGCGTGGATCGCGTCAAGATCGGCAACCACGGGGACGACGATACGGTTGCGCACAGGTGCTGCCGCGCGCCAGGCTTCAAACTTGTCGGGCCGGGCTGTGGCGACAAAGAGAATTTCGCCTGTCATGCGCCATGGAACGACGCCGTTCTGCACGCAGACGTCCGGGGCAATGGCTGACTTTAGATCATCGTCCGGTGGGTGGCGGGCCAAATCTACAACCGTCAGGCCGAACTGTTCTGCAACGGCCGCGCGCAAAGCGTCCGGCTTGAGCCAGCCTTCCGAGACAAGGATATCCCCGATGGTTGCGTCATGACGCCTTTGAAGTTCCAAACCGCGGGCGAGGTCAGCCTCGCGGAGATCCCCACGGTCGACCAGAATACGTCCAATCGGGCGCGGGTCGCGGACCACTCGGCTGCTCTTGGGGCCGTCTACCCTCGCCAAACTGCCTAGCTGTTGCGTGCTCACACCTTGATGTCCCGCCCGGTCGCGTTCTGCGGGATTAGTGGTTCAACAGGCTTAACAGCCGGTTAACGTGTCAGCAGCGAATATTACCAATCCTGAAAATCTAAGCCGCGCGGGCGGCCATTGCGCCGACAAAACGGTCAAACAGATAATAGCTATCTTGCGGTCCGGGGCTGGCCTCCGGGTGATATTGGACCGAAAACACAGGTTTGTCCGTCACGCGTATACCGCAATTGGACCCGTCAAAGAGCGATGTATGTGTTTCTTTGATACCCTCAGGCAATGTCTGCGCATCCACTGCAAACCCATGGTTCATCGAGGTTATTTCCACTTTCCCGGTTTCGTGGTCTTTCACCGGGTGGTTTGCACCGTGGTGCCCGTGATTCATTTTGATGGTTTTGGCACCTAAAGCGAGCGCGAGCATCTGGTGGCCGAGGCAGATGCCAAAGATAGGCAGATCTTTGTCAAGGATCGCCTTGATCATCGGAACCGCATACGTGCCTGTCGCGGCCGGATCGCCCGGACCATTGGACAAGAACACGCCTTCGGGGGCGTGTGCCAGTACCTCCTGCGACGTTGCCGTGGCTGGAAGGACAGTGACATCGCACCCAGCCGTGGCCAAGCACCGCAGGATGTTGCGTTTGGCGCCATAGTCAATGGCGACAACGCGGTGGCGTGGCTTGGTTTGGACGCCAAAGCCCTCCGGCCAAGTCCAGCGTGTTTGGTCCCACTTATACGACTGCGCGCAGGTGACATCTTTGGCCAAATCCACGCCCTCCAAGCCGGGGAAGGCGCGGGCAGCGGCAACAAGGGCGGCAACGTCAAAGTTTCCATCCGGGTCATGGGCTAGCGCAATATGTGGTGCACCCGCTTGTCGGATCGCGCGCGTCAGCCGTCGCGTATCAACACCTCCAATTGCGATGCGGCCCCGGCTCGCCAACCAGTCTGAGAGTGGTTGGGCCGCGCGCCAATTCGAGGGGGCGGTCGGCATCCACTTCACAACCATACCGGCAGCCACAGGGTCTGCCGTCTCGTCATCGTCCGGGTTCACCCCGACGTTTCCAACATGTGGGAATGTGAATGTGACGACCTGGCCGGCGTAGGACGGGTCGGTCATTATTTCTTGGTATCCCGTCATCGCTGTGTTGAAGCACAGTTCAGCTGTGGTTCGGCCCGTTGCGCCAAATCCTTGGCCGTAAAACAGGCTCCCGTCTGCGAGTGCAATACAGGCGGTTGGATGCTGTGAGGGCATGAACGGATCTCGCGTTAGGGCAGGTAAATTGGCGGGAACATAGAGTTCGCAATTGGCATGGTCAAGTCGGCGAGAAATTTGATTTACGTTTACAAAACAATAAGTTGGATGATTTTCGAGGAGTTGCCCTCACAACCGTTTTCGCGTAAAGTCAGAAATCTGCCGACCCAAAGCGGTGCAAAATCGGGGACATAGGATCACATGAGCAATTTGCGTACGCGCGTGTCCGACGCGCTCAAGCAAGCAATGCGGGACAAAGACAGTGCGCGTCTCAGTACGCTGCGGCTGATCAATGCGGCGATCAAGGACAAGGACATCGATTTACGCGCCGAGGGGCGGGAAGATGGTGTGTCCGAGGCGGAGGTGTTGGCGATCTTGGGCAAAATGGTCAAGCAGCGCATCGACAGTGCCCGAGCCTATGAAGAAGGTGGCCGGCTGGACCTTGCCGACCGCGAACGCAACGAGATCGCGGTCATTGAGGATTTCTTGCCCCGTCAATTGAACGAAGACGAAGTGCGTGGCGCTGTATCGTCGGCGATTGAGGAGATCGGGGCGGACAGTATCCGCGACATGGGCAAGGTCATGGGAGTGCTGAAGTCGCGGTATACGGGCCAGATGGATTTCGGCGCCGTGGGCCCCATGGTCAAGTCGCAGTTGTGCGGTGGCTAAACGCGCCGCTTTGACCTAGGCATCTGGCTTCGACGCTTCCGCTGGAGCGGTCAGCGCGCGCACCAGATCGTCGTAGAGGTCGCAGCGTTCTTCTTCGCTGAGAAACGCGCCAATTTCGACCTCTCGGCCTGATCCGCGCAGGGTAATATAGTGCGGCACCGGCCCGTCTTTTTCGTACTTTTCGACGTGGGTCCAATAGCGATTGCAAGACCATTCTTGGACGTCGCCTTTGGGATTGGTGCGCACAAGCGTCGCGGTATCGTCTGAAAGCGAGAGGACTTCCATAATTTGACGCGCGCGGTGATTGCTTTGCAGCGCGAAGTAGATGCCCCAAACGGCAAGCAGCAAAAACGGCAAAAGCCCCCACAGAATGGGCGAGCCGAGGAGCGGGATGACCGGGATCAAAATTAGGGTGAACGTGGTCAGTACAAAAGCGGCCATGCCGCGTGCGGGCAAACTTTCATGCGGCCAAATGCGCATGGTTTGAACGGGGTCCGAAGCAGAAGACGTCCAATGGTACGGCATGAAGCAAGTATAGTCTGTACGCAGCATGCGAACATGCGGCGGGATGTCCAAGGTTTGCGGCCCGCCCAGAACATCCAATCAAAAAGCCCCGAGCGTTGAACTCGGGGCTTTTTCAAAATCGGAGTATCCAGATCAAGACTTTGATGGATCGTATTGCGCGTCTCGCGGGTGGCTGGTGCCGGCCCATTCTTCGACACTGTCTGGATAGACGTGCGGTTTGTCCCATTCTTCCTGTTTCGGAAGGATCTCGAACGTATGCTCCGGCGGTGGAGAGGGCAGAGTCCACTCCAATGTATCCGCATATTCGTTCCAGGGATTGTTTTGTGTCGCCTTCGCGCCGCGGGTCAGCGTGTAATACATGATCCCAAAGAACAGAAGGAAGGAGGCGAAGGAAAGGTATGCGCCCCACGAGGACATCTCGTTATAGAATGCATAGGCCTCTGGATAGTCGATGTAACGGCGCGGCATGCCCTGACGACCCAAGAAGTGCTGTGGGAAAAAGGTCAGGTTTGCACCGATAAACATCATCCAGAAGTGGATTTTGCCCCAAAGCTCTGGGTACATGCGGCCTGTCATCTTGGGCAGGTAGAAGTAGATGCCCGCAAAGATGCAGAAGACCGCGCCCA